>NZ_DASVSO010000952.1:0-5430 GCF_036388035.1 Archangium sp. | reverse complement strand
GTGGTTGGACCGGCTCGCCCGCCGCCCGCTCGCCAGCGCGCACGAGTTCCTCATCGAGACCCTCCAGGGCTCGCCCGAGTTCCACCAGGGCAAGCTGCGCGTGCTCGGGCTGCACGAGGCGGTGCTCGCCCTGCTCGTGTCGGAGAGCAACAAGGCGCGCGCCTACGCCATCGAGTACGCCCGCGCCCACGCGCAGGACCTCCCCGCCGAGCGCCTCGCCGAGCTGCTCGAGGGCGAGCACAATGACGTGAAGGCCTACGCCGCCGCCGTGCTGGAGAAGAGGGACCCGCGCGAGCTGGGCCCGGACTTCCTCGGCCGGCTGCTCGTCCACAAGCCCACCGCGAAGTTCGCCGCCAAGGCCCTGGAGCAGAGCTTCGACCGCGCCGAGCTGCCCCAGAAGTTCCTCTTCGACATGCTCTTCGGCGACGAGGCGCAGACGGAGTGGGCCCAGCGCTACCTCAAGTCCAAGTACGGCAAGGGTGAGCTGCCCCCCGCCTTCTGGAAGGCCCTCCTCGACGACGAGCGCCTGGAGGAGTACGGCAGCGACGTGGAGGAGCAGGCGCTCGACGCGCTCAAGGGCTTCAAGCCCGCGGACATTGGCGCCGACTGGCTGCTGGACCGCTCCATCCACCCGAGCTTCGGCGACACGGTTTCCGACTGGCTCACCGAGGCGGACGCGCTGCCCGGCCTGGACGTGGAGCGCGTGAAGGGGCTCGTCTTCAACGCGAAGTTCCGCGGCGTGGCACTGAGGCTGCTGGGCAACCGCAAGCTCTTCGCGCCCCGGGACGTGGGGATTCCCTGGCTGCTGGCGCTCGCCCGGCGCGCGGACCCCACGCTGCACGAGTTCGCCCACCGCTACCTGCTGGAGAACGTGGTGCCCGCCGACTTCAGCGAGTCCGGCGACGCCACCGCGGGCCTGGAGCGCCTCTTCGAGCTGGCGCTCGGCGCGAAGCAGCCCGCCCCCGTGCGCGCCTTCGCGCAGACGTACCTGCGCTGCCACCACCCCGTCATCGGCCCCGAGCAGCCCGAGTCCAAGTCCTTCCAGCTCAAGCCCAGGGCGCCTCGCAACGCGTACACCCCCGAGCGGCTGTGGCCCGCCCTCTTCGACGCCCGCGACGACGTGCGCCACTTCGCCCTCGCGGTGACGCGCGTGGAGCTGCGCGCCTGGGGCTGGCACACCCGCGTGTACGAGCTCGCCGAGGCCAACGCCAAGGAGGTGCGCAACCTCGCCTATGACGCCCTGCTCGACGCGGGCGAGGAGGGCGCCGACAAGCGCCGCACCCTCACCCCGGACGAGCTGGATCCGGTGAAGGTGTTCACCCTCTCCGAGAGCACCAAGCGCTCCACGCGCGAGGTGGCCGTGGAGCTCATCCGCCGCCACTACGCGCGCCTGGGTGGGCCCGAGCGCCTCGCATGGCTCATGGAGAGCGCCGACCGCGAGGTGGGCCTCTTCGCCATCCGCCTCCTCTGGGAGAAGCACCGGCCGCTGCACCTGCCGGAGGGGTGGAAGCCCTCGGGCGCCAAGGAGTCCCCCGTGGCCGCCACCGAGCGCTTCGCCAACGTGGAGGCCCTGCGCTCCTTCCTGCGCCGCATGCTCTTCGGCCTGCCCCCGGGGCGCTCCAAGGAGGCCCGCGAGGGCGTGGTGGCACGCAGGCTCCCGGCCAGCGAGGCCAAGCGCCGCGTGATTGAGCTGGTGAGGGACCTGGGCCTGGAGGACGAGAGCTTCGCCCGCGTCGTCGCCCCCGTGCTGGCCGAGTTCACCGGCTCGCTGGCGAAGGGTGAGTGGCAGAGTTGCCTGGCCTCGCTGGTGAGGCTGCGCGCGGCGCACCCCGGCGTGGAACTCGGAGGAGTCTGACGCATGGCTTCACTGTCCATCGGCCATTACGAGAAGGTCCGCGCGCTCGCCGCCAATGCGCGCCTGCTGCTCGTCGGGGGCGCTCGCGCCTCCGCCACCAGCCGCCTCACCGCCTACGAGCCCGCCACCAACAAGGTGGCCTGGAGCGTGGAGCTTCCCGCCGCCGTCCTCGGGCTCGCCCTCGCCGGTGAAAGCTGGGTGGCCGCTTGCGCGGATGGGGCCGTGCGCGTGGGCGCGCTCGGAGACGGAGCCGTGCAGCGCGAGGTGAAGGACGCCCACCAGGGTGCCTGCACCGCCGTCGCCGTGAATCCGGACGGCACCCGCGCCTTCTCCGTGGGCATGGATGGGGCCTTGCGCGCCTGGGAGCTCGGCAAGGGCAAGCGCGTGCACGAGTGGCAGGCCTCGCCGCAGCCCCTGCGCGCCGTCGCGGTGGACTCCAGCGGCACCTATGCCGCCTGTGCCGGTGACGACTCCGTGGTGCGCTCCTTCACCCTCGCCAACGGGGCCCGGCGTGACATGCCCGGCCACGAGGGCGCGGTGCGGGCGCTCGCCTTCACCCCGCGCGACGGGCGCCTCGTGTCCGCCGGGGACGATGGCAAGCTGCGCATCTGGTACCTCGTGGGCGCCGTCGAGTCCGAGGTGCGCGGCGACAAGGACTCCGGCCATGCCGGCGCCGTGCTCGCCCTCCTCTTCCCGCCCACACCCACGCCCGAGCGGGGCGAGGAGGCCGCGGACCGCATCTTCTCCTCCGGGAGCGATGGCAAGGTGAAGGCCTGGCGCCTGGACGAGCGCCGCAAGCCGCGCACGCTCGAGTGCGGCAGCAAGCCCGTGCATGCCCTCGCCTTCGCGCCGCCGGTGAGCACGCGGCAGGCCAAGGTGCAGCTCGGCCTCGTCTACGCGGGCGGCGAGGACCGCACAGTGCGCCGCTTCGAGCTGGACACCGAGGGCAAGCCCTCCACCGACGCCACCCCGTACGCCCACGGCTTCGACGTGCTGGAGGAGGCCCGCCGGGCCAACCGCCCCAAGCGCGAGGCCGCCGTGCGCGAGGCCGCCGCGCTGGACGAGCCCGAGGCGCTCGACTTCGTGCTCGCCGTGCTCTCCGCGGACCGCGAGCACGAGGTGCGCAAGCTGGCCGCCGAGGAGCTGGGCAAGCACGGCCGCGTCGGGGCCCGCGCGAAGCTCCGCGAGCGGCTGGACGACGACAACACCCTGGTGCGCGTCTCCGCGCTGTGGGCACTCACCCGGCTGGAGAAGGAGTCCCCGCTGGCCGCCCCGCGCGCCGCGCTGGACTCGCGCTACCCGGACACCCGCATCGCCGGCCTGCGGGCGCTGGCCTCGCTCGGGGGGACGTCTCCGCTGGTGCCGGGCCTCATCGCCAGCAAGCTGACGGACGCGGACGCCACCGTGGGCGTCACCGCGCTGGACGTGCTGGTGCAGGTGTCCCCCAAGGGCAGCACCGAGCCGCTGAAGACGGCCTTCGAGCGCGGCCCCGCCCACCTGCGCGCCGAGGTGCTCATCCGCACCGCGGGCGCTGGCTGGCTCGGCTCGCCGCAGTTGCAGCCCCTGGTGGCGCGGGCCCTGGATGACGCGGATGCCGACGTGCGCCGCGTGGCCTTCACCGTGCGCGTGCTGGAGCGCCGGCCCCTGGCCCACGTGCTGGAGGAGAAGGACGCGGACTTCGCCCGTGCCGCCCTGGACGTCGCCCGGCGCCTCCGGACCGACCGCGACGCCATGCCCGCCACCGGCAAGGCCGGCGAGCCCCTCGCCGAGCCCAGCCTGGAGCCGCTGCTCGCCGCCATGGCCTGCCGCACGCCGGACACCGCCGTGCGCGGCGCCCGGGGCCTGGCGCAGCTCGGAGATGCCCGGGCGCTGGGTGCCCTGCTGCAGCTTTCCCGCGAGCCCGACGCCGCCATCCGCCGTCAGGCCGCCGAGGCCCTCCGCGCCCTCCAGGATGCCCGCGCCCGTGAGCGCCTCGTGTGGATGCTGGACGACGAGAACGCGGACGTGCGCGCCACCGCCCTCGACGCGGTGGTGACGCTCGATGCCGGCGAGGCTCCCCTCTCCAGCGCCGAGGCCGCCCTGCGCTCGTCCCATGAGGACGTGCGCGTCCGGGGACTCGACAGGCTGGTGAAGCTCTCGGGCAAACGCTCCGAGGCCGCCGTGCACCTGCTCGGCGACGCGCTGGAGGACGAGTCCGCCAAGGTGCGCGACGAGGCCTTCCGCACCCTCTGGTCCTGGAACGAGAAGAATCCCCAGGAGGCCATCGACCGCGCCCTCGCCGGCCGCTTCCCGGACCTGCGCCGCCGCGCCGTGGACGAGCTGGCCGCCCGTATCAAGGAGGACTGGGCGCTCGAGCGGCTGAAGAAGACCGTGGGCGATCGGGATGCCAGCGTGGCCCAGGCCGCCTACGAGGCGTGGGTGAAGCACGTGGGCAAGGAGAAGGCCGAGCCGCACCTCGCGGCCCTGGACACCGCCCACGCCTCGCTGCGCGCCCTGGCCGCGAAGAACTCCACCCAGGCCCCCGCCGAGACGATGCGCTCGCCGCTCCTCAAGGCGCTGCTGGCCGAGGAGCCGGGGGTGTACCTCGCCGCCCTCGAGGCGCTCGACACGCTCATAAAGGAGAACGGCCCGCTGCTCGCGGGGCTCGGCTCCGGCGAGCTACCGCTGAAGGTGCGCGCGGCCGAGCTGCTCGCCGCCCGGGGCGCCGAGGACATCATCGAGCCAATGCGCAACCTCCTCACCGACAAGGAGCTGCAGCGCAGCTGGCCCCCGGCCTTCCTCGCCCCGCTGCGCCAGCGCGCCGCGAGCGCCCTGGCCACGCTCGGCTCGCGCCGGCTGCTGTCCTTCTTCGCCACCACCCTCCTCAAGGACGAGGCCAGCGGGGTGCGCGAGCAGGCCGCCCGGGGCCTCGCCACCGCCAGCCGCCGGGGGGACGAGGGCTACCTGCTGGACGCGCTCGGCCACGCGGACGTGGCGGTGCGCTCGTGGGCCGCGGATGGCCTGTCGCGCCTCGGCGACATCCGCGCCCTGCCCGTCCTCACCGGCAACCTGCGCCACGAGCACGAGCCCATCCGCACCGGCGCCATCCTCTCCTTCGCGGCGCTCGGGCCGGACGGGGACAGCGGCCTGCTGCACGGCCTGGAGGACAGGGCCCGCGAGGTCCAGGAGACCGTCTTCGCCATCATCCTCGCCCGCGACCTGCGCGCCTCGCGCCGGGGCGAGCCGCCCGACCTGCTCATCAGTGCCCTCTCCAGTGGCCGCCCCGAGGTGCGCTACGCCGCCGCCCGCGCGCTGGAGCTGCGCACCGAGACCGAGGCCGCCCACGCCCACCTGGTGGAGGTGCTTCAGCCGCCCCGGCCCGAGAAGGCCGGCGACATGAAGGACTGGCCCGCCGAGGACGAGCGCGCCCGCCGCATGGTGGGGCTCGCCGAGGCGCTCGCCAGCGATGTGCCCGAGCAGCGCTACGCCGCCGCCCAGGTGCTGCAGCTGCGCCACAAGCCGCTCGACTACTTCTGCGAGGCCGCGAAGGTGGCCCGCCCGCGCTCGCTGGAGGCGCCCTGGAAGCCCGAGACGAC
>NZ_DASVSO010000951.1:0-1824 GCF_036388035.1 Archangium sp. | reverse complement strand
AGTCGATGTGTGGGCCTATTCCGGGTACTCGGCAGACGCGCTGGACGTGTATTACGCGGCGGACGCGAGCAACCCGAGCTGGACCCTCATCACCACCCTGGTTCCGACCGGGCCCGGCGCGCAGACGATGCGGGCGAACTACACGCTGCCGGCGGGGGGGAGCACCCAGGCGGTGCGCGCGGCGTTCCGCTATGGGGGCTCCGCCTCTCCTTGCACGACGGATACCTATGACGACCGGGACGACCTGGCCTTCGCGGTGGAGGCCGCTGTTCCAAGCCAGAAGGCCAAACGGCTGGTGGGAGGGGGGTTTCACAGCCTGTTGCTGCGCGAGGATGGGACTGTCTGGGCCTGGGGAAACAACAGCTATGGGCAGCTCGGGGATGGGACGACCACTGTGCGCACCCTGCCGGTGCGGGTGGTGGGGCTTGATAACGTGAAGCACATCGCCGCGGGCCGGACGCATTCGCTGGCCTTGAAGAACGACGGCACCGTGTGGGCCTGGGGCTTCAATGGCTACGGCCAGCTCGGGGATGGCACGCTCACGAACAGGAACACGCCGGTGCAGGTGCTGGGGCTCTCGGGCGTGGTGACCATCAACTCTGGCGAATGGCATTCGCTGGCGGTGATGAGCGATGGCTCGCTGCGCGCCTGGGGCGACAACGGCGCCGGCCAGCTCGGGGATGGCACCTACACGAACAGAAGCACGCCGGTACAGGTGTCGGGACTGACGGGAGTGCTGATCACTGCCTTGGGCTCGTCTCATTCGCTGGCCATGAAGCAGGATGGCACCGTGTGGGCCTGGGGTAACAACGACAACGGCCAGCTCGGGGACGGCACCACCCTTCGGCGCGCCACGCCGGTGCGGGTGGTGGGGCTCTCGGGCTGCCTTGCCCTCGCGGGTGGCATCGTCCAGTCGCTGGCGGTGAAGCAGGATGGCACCGCGTGGGCCTGGGGCCACAACAGCGCCGGCCAGCTCGGGGACGGCACTTCCATCGACCGCCTCACGCCGGTGCAGGTCTCGGGATTGTCGGGCGTGAGTGCCGTCTCCGCGGGGGCCCACCATGCGCTGGCCATGAAGCTGGATGGCACCGTGTGGGCCTGGGGCTTCAATGGCATGGGCCAGCTTGGGGACGGTACCACCACCAACCGCCACTCACCGGTGCAGGTCCAGGGACTTTCGCAGGTGGGGTCCATCTCGGGTGGAACCAACGTGCACTCCCTGGCCCTCAAGCAGGACGGTTCCTCCTGGGCCTGGGGTTACAATGGCTACGGCCAGCTCGGCGATGGCACCACCACCGATCGCTACTCCCCCGTGAGCGTGCTCCTCCCGCTCACTTCCAGCCTCAGCTACAACTACAGCGCCACCAACACCAACAGCGCCCAGCAGAACACCGTCAACAAGACCTTCACCCTGAACGCGGGGGACAAGCTGGAGGTGGGCACCTGCAACCTGGCCGGGGCCTCGGCTTCAGGAGATACCTACCTGCGCCTGTACGGCATCAGCGGCACCGAGGTGGCCTACAACGATGACAACTGTGGCGGCGTCGCCTCCTACATCCAGTACACCGCCCCCACCACGGGGAGCTACGAGGTGCGCGCGGGCTGCTACTCCAACAACAGCTGCGGCGGCACCGTGGCCTACAAGGTGACTCGGGGCAGCTGAGCCCCCGGGACCCTGCCGGGTTGTCGTGCTGAAACGACGAAGCCCGGCACGCGGGGCGAAGTTGCCCCCGGGCGTGCCGGGCCGTGTCGCGGTGTCGCCCCTCTCGGGGCGTCAGTCAGGCCTCAGGCCTTCATCTCCATGCGCGGAGGCGGCTCGCCGGA
>NZ_DASVSO010000950.1:0-2373 GCF_036388035.1 Archangium sp. | reverse complement strand
CGCGCAACCGGGGTGGCCACGGCGCCGCGCGCGAATTGGTGGAGCTGTGCTTGAAGGCATCGGGACGGTGGGAAGCCACCGTTCAACACATGCGGGACCCCGATGCCCTACAAGCTGTCAAGTTGTGAAATCAAAGAATTTTCGCTTCCCGCTTAGGTGTCTTATCCTATGAAGGCCGGAAGCCAGCGAGCAGAGTGAGGGGAGTTCGATGACGGATCAGCTCTACACGACCCACGACATCAGCCGATTGCTCCAGGTGGACCCGTCCACCGTGAGCAAGTGGATCGACCGCGGCATCCTGATGGCGTTCCGGACGCCGGGGGGACACCGGCGCGTGCGCTCGGCGGACCTGCGGACGTTCCTCATCACCCACCAGATGCCGGTGCCCGAGGAGCTGGGTAGCAGCACCGTGCGCCTGCTGGTGGTGGATGACGAGCGGCAGGTGCTCGATGCCATCAAGCGTGCCTTCAAGCCCTACGCCAATCAGGTGGAGTTGCAGACGACCACCAGCGGCGTCGAGGCGCTCCTGCTCGTGAGCGAGCAGAAGCCGCACGGCATGCTCATCGACCTGAACATGCCGGACATCGACGGCATCGAGGTGTGCCGCCGCATCCGCGCCCGCAAGCAGATGGAGGGCGTGCGGCTCATCACCATGACGTCCGCCCACTCGCCCGAGGTGGTGGAGAGCTCCAAGCAGGCCGGCGCCGTGGCGTGCCTGCCCAAGCCGCTGGACGTGCAGCAGGTGCTGGACCTGTTCCGCGTGCCGCTGGCGCTCGGGGCGGCTCCCGCCGTCAAGCGCTAGCGCGCCGGGACGACGAGAGCGGCGAGGCGTCTCCACGGGGCCCACTTCCGGGCCCCGGGTGAAGGCGTGTCGCCGCGCGTGTCCTCGCAGGTCGCCCCAAAGGCAACGGGACGAGCCCCCCACGTGAGGAGCCCGTCCCGTCCGGTGCGACGTGTCACCGCTCAGCTATTGACCTTCACCTCGACGACGCGCGGGCGGGACTCTTCGCGGCGCGGCACCGTCAGGGTGAGCACGCCATTGTCGTAGCGGGCCTCCACCTTGGACGCGTCCACCGTGCGCGGCAGCACGAAGGAGCGGGCGTACACGCCGAAGCTGCGCTCCAGCCTGCGCGCGCCCTCCTTGTCCGTGCGCTCCACCTTGCGCTCGGACTTGAGGGTGAGGGTGTCGTTCTCCACCTTCACCTCGATGGCCTTCGGGTCATGCCCCGGCAGGTCCACCAGCAGGGTGATGCCCTCGGCCGTCTCGTAGATGTCCGCGGCCGGAACGAGCTCGCGCGAGCCACCCTGGCGCACGCCCAGCTCCCGGAAGAGCTGGTCGAACTCCCTCGCCATCAGGGGGCCCAGCGCCACGGCACCATTGCTCATCTCGAACGGGTTCCAACGGTTCTGCATGGTCGTCTCCTGTTCGCGTCGCACTCCTCGCGGAGCAGCGGCGCGCTGGTTGAGTTGAAACAAGTGGGTTGTCCGCCGCGCCGCGCCCTCTCTCTCCGGGGCCCGGCGCCTCTCACAGCTTCAAGAGAACCATGCTTCGGGACGTGTCAAGGCGACCCTGTCGCGGGCCATTCCGGGCTGGCTCAGTCGTCCTCGCGCCCCAGGGAGACGGCGACGTCCTCCCCCTCGCGGGAGACGTGCACCACCCACGGTCGGCAGCACACCGGGCAGTCTTCCACGTACCGCTCCGAGGGCGGCCCCACGGGGTCCACCGTCACCTCCACCTCCTCGCCGCAGTAGGGGCAGAGCTGCGCCTGCTCGTCCGCGAAGGGCTGCATCAGGACTCTCCTCCCCGCTCGGCGGCCAGCCAGGCGAGCAGGGGCCGCTCGTCCGCCTCGCCCTCCCGCCACCGCACCACCCGGGGGCACAGGCCCCCCACGTCCATGCCCTCACAGCCGGGCGGAAGCTGCTCGAGCCGCTCCAGGGCGCGGGAGAAGAGTGTCCACGCGCCCCGGGCGTTGCCCGCGTCCCGCTTCAGCCAGCCCGCGGCCACGAGGATGAGGCCCTGGAGGAGCAGCCGGCGCGCGCCGCGCTCGTGCAACCACGCCTCTTCCCAGGCTTCGTGCGCCTCGAAGAAGCGCCCGGAGTTGAAAAGCGCCACCCCTTCGGCCAGGCAGGTCTCGAATCCACGTGGCATCGAACGCGACTCCAGGCTCCTTCCTTCGTAGACTGGCGACCATGGCCGCACCTCGCAACCGTATTGGAGAAGTCCTCGTCAAGGCCCGCATCATCGATGAGATGCAGCTGCGCAGCGCGCTGGCCCAGCACGACCAGTGGGGCGGGCGCCTGACGCGCATCATCAGCGACATGGGCATCGTCACCGAGGACGCCATGACCCAGGCCATCAGCCAGGGCATGGGT
>NZ_DASVSO010000949.1:0-6686 GCF_036388035.1 Archangium sp. | reverse complement strand
ATGGCGACGGCCCCGGCGAACACGAGCGCACCATGGTGGTCAATACCCGGCAGCTGAAGCGCTCGGCGAAGCCGTGGCGCCCCTTCTCCTTCGCCAACAAGCTGGAGAAGGTGTCTCTCACCGAGTCCCGGCTCACCGGCCGGCTCAAGTGGTTGACGCCGAAGGGCGAGGCCATCGAGGCGCTGTGCGCCCGGCTCAAGGCCATCTTCGACGCGCAGCCCGTCTTCACGCTGGAGACGTTGCACGTCCTCGGAACGAGCGAGCTGCGTCGGCACCTGGCGGCGCCCTCCTTCCTCTCCTTCCTGGTCCCCGGCCCGCATCGCGGGCGCGCGGTGCTGGAGGTGGAGCTGGCCCTGGCGCACGCGGTGGTGGACATGCTGCTGGGCGGCGCGGGGGAGACGGTCGGCCTGCGGCCCCTGACGGACATCGAGGAAGGCGTGGTGGGCTTCGTCATCCTCGAGGCGCTCAAGGCGCTGGCGCCGGGGATGGATCCGGGTCAGCCCAAGCTGCGCATGGAGGGAGTGGCGCGCGGGGCGGACGAGGCGGCGGCGCGGCTGGGCGAGGATGGGCCGGTGCTGGTGGTCCAACTCCGGGCCCGGATCGGCGCCCAGGAGGGCGCGGTGCGCCTCTTCGTGCCCTCGGGCGTGCTGGAGGTGATGGAGCCGGCGCAGGTGGCCGAGCACCGGCGGGCGCTGCTGCGCGCGGACGCGCAGGCCCACCTGGCGCGCCTGTCCTCGGTACGCACCTGGCTGCGGGCGGAGATCGGCTACGCGGAGATCTCCAGCCAGGATCTGTCGAGCCTCCGGGTGAAGGACGTGGTGCTGGTGGACGTGCTCTCGGCCCGGCCGGACCGGGGCGAGGAGGGCACCGCGCGGCTGCGCCTGGGGCTGGGGCGCGTGGGCTGCCTGAACGCGGAGGTGTTCCTCGAGAACGGCCAGTACCAGGCGCGAATCACCGAGGTGGTGCTCGGCGAGCAGTCCTTCCAGCGGCGCGTGCCCTCCGAGTCGGACGAGGCCGCGGCGAATGCCCTGAGCGAAGCGGGGGAGCAGGAGGAGTTCACCGACCCCGAGAGGCGCAACCCTTTGGCGGAGAGTAGAGCCTTGGACGACAGAATGGATGCAGGCGACCTGCTGGGTGACATCCCGCTGCAGATTTCCGTGGAGCTGGCCCGGGTGCCGGTGACGGCGGACCAGGTGGTGTCCATGCGGGTAGGGCAGGTGGTCGAGCTCAACCGGACGCCGGGCGAGCCGGTGGACCTCTCGGTGAACGGCAAGGTGGTGGCCCGGGGTGAGCTGGTGGAGGTCGAGGGTCACCTGGGCGTTCGCATCATCTCCCTCGCGGGCTAGCCCAGCGCCGTCCGAGGGAGCCGCCGTGGCATTGGAACGAGGAGAGCAGAGCGTGCCACGGTGGGCAGACCCAGGCAGGCGAGCGGGGGAGCGAAGCGGGGCAGGGGAGGCCCGTGGCGGTCTCCTGGCCGATGCACTAGCCTCGCGCCCCACCATGGCAGTGTCTTTCGTCTCCCTCCTGCGTCCCGTCGTGCTGGCGTGCGCGTGCGTGCTGCTCGCGCCGTTGGCCCGGGCCCAGGCTCCCGCCGCTGAAGCGGCCCCCTCCCAGCAGTCCCCGGCCCCCGTGGCGAAGGACGCCACCGCGGACAAGGCCGCGCCCGCTCCGGCCCTGACGACGCCAGCGCCTTCCGCCGATGAGCACCTGGAGCCTTCCCTGCCGGCCGGCATGGAGGAGGAGCCCGAGAGCCTGAGCTGGATGCTGCTGCGCACGCTGATGCTGTTCGGCGCGGTGGTGGCCTGCATCTACCTGACGCTCAACGTGGGCCTGCGCAGGCTCATGGGGCTGCAGGGCGTGCCAGTGGGGCGGGCCTCGGTGGTGTCGGTGGTGGAGCGGGTGCCGCTGGACCAGCGCCGCACGCTCTTCGTGTTGAAGGCCGCGGGTGAGTACCTGCTGGTGGGCGGCGGCGAGAGTGGCCTGCAACTGCTCTCGAAGCTCGATACCGAGGCGGTGGAGCGCATCCGCTCCGAGCGCCCTCCGGCCAACGTGATTCCTCTTTCTCCCTTCCTCCAGAAGCTCCTCGCCCGCCGCGATGCCACCCCATCGGGCGCTACCCAGCCGAGCGGCACCCAGCCGCCGAGCGCCTGAAGAGACGACCCTTGAGCCTGCCAACCGTTCGCCTCCCCACCCTTCGCATCGCGCCCTGGATGTTCGCCGCGGCGATCACGCTGAATCCGCTCATCGCCCTCGCCGCCAAGCGTGGCGGTGGCACTGGCACCGAGGCCGTGGCCGTCGAGTCGGTGACGCCGGACTCCTTCGCCTCGCGTCCGCTGGTGCTGATGCTGGCGCTGGCCGCGCTGTCGCTCGTCCCCTTCGTGCTGATGATGGTGACGAGCTTCGTGAAGATCTCCGTGGTGCTCTCCATCGTTCGCTCGGCGCTGGGCACCCAGCAGATTCCTCCCACGCAGGTCATCACCGGCCTGGGCATCATCCTCACCGTCTACATCATGGCGCCGGTGGGTCAGGCCATGTACCGGGCCTCGGAGGTGGACATCCTGGCCAAGGGCCCCGCCCTGTTGTCCTCGGAGTCGGTGGGCAACCTGCTGGAGGCGGCCAACAAGTCCAAGGAGCCGCTGCGCGACTTCCTCATCAAGAAGATCACCAACAAGGACCGCTCGCTCTTCTTCAACCTGGCCAAGAAGATGCGGGCCGAGGAGGATCGCAAGGACATCACCGATCGGGACTTCATGATCATCGTCCCGGCCTTCGTGGTGTCCGAGCTCAAGGAGGCCTTCCAGATCGGCTTCCTGCTCTTCGTGCCCTTCATCGTGATCGACATGGTGGTGGCCAACATCCTGCTGGCGCTGGGCATGCACATGCTCTCGCCGACCACCATCTCCATGCCCTTCAAGCTCCTGCTCTTCGTCCTCGTCGATGGCTGGTACCTCATCGCCAAGGGCCTGGTCATCGGTTACCTGTGAGACGCACATGCACCAGCTGAATTCCATCCTCCAGCAGGCGCTCTACCTCGTGCTCGTCGTCTCGGCTCCGCCGGTGCTGATGAGCCTCCTGGTGGGCTTCCTCATCTCCGTCTTCCAGGCCACCACGCAGATCCAGGAGCAGACGCTCTCGTTCGCTCCCAAGGTCATCGTCGTGTTCGGGGTGCTGGCGCTCACCGGTCCGTGGATTGGCAGCCAGCTCGTGCGCTTCACCTTCCACGTCTTCGATCAGTTCCCGGCCCTCATCGCCAGATGAACATCTCCGATGTCATCACCCGGCTGACGGAGCAGGCCAACCTCTCGCTCGTCATCTTCACCGTGGGCCTGCTCATGTGCCGGATCATGCCGGTGCTGGTGCTCTCGCCATTCCTTGGCGGCGAGGTGGTGCCCACGGAGATCAAGATGGGCGTGGGCGTCACGCTCTCCGTGGTGCTCTTCCCGGCGGTGAGCGCGCGCATGGGGACCATCCCCACCACGGCGCTGCCCTACATCGGGCTGCTGCTCAAGGAGATCTTCATCGGGGTGGCGCTGGCGACGATCGTGAACGTGGTGTTCGAGGCGGCGCGCGTGGCCGGCAACATCGTGGACACCATGTCGGGCAGCAACAACGCCCAGCTCTACGTGCCGCAGATCGGCCAGCAGGTGTCGCTCTTCTCCAGCCTCAAGGTGCAGCTGGCGGTGGTGCTCTTCCT
The DNA here is from genome assembly GCF_036388035.1 of Archangium sp. Taxonomy (GTDB): domain Bacteria; phylum Myxococcota; class Myxococcia; order Myxococcales; family Myxococcaceae; genus Archangium. The sequence goes on along the minus strand of NZ_DASVSO010000949.1, from coordinate 2,992 downwards.
CACGCTCAACGGCCACCACCTGGTCATCGAGGCGCTCGCCGAGAGCTTCAACGTCGTGCCCCTGGACAGCTTCCCGCGCTTCAGCCACGGCTCCTGGGCCTTCTTCGACCTGATGATCCGCACCTTCGCGGACCTGCTGAAGATCTCCCTCGCGCTCGCCGCGCCGCCCACGCTGGCCGCCTTCCTGACGGACATGGCGCTGGGCGCGGTCAACCGCGTGGCGCCCCAAGTCCAGGTGTTCTTCATCTCCATGGCCATCAAGCCGCTGGTGGGCGTGGTCATCGTCTTCATGTCAATCGGCCTCATCATGGGACGGCTGCAGACGGAGTTCGCCGCCATGCTGGCCATGTTGCGCGACGCCGTGCGCCTGCTCGGCTGAACCGGGGTTCCTCGCCATGTCCGACGAGAAGACAGAAGAACCCTCACAAAAGAAGCTCGACGACTCACGCAAGAAGGGTCAGGTCTGGAAGAGCAAGGACCTGACGGGCGTGTTCGGCCTGGCCGTGGGCCTGGGCGTGGTCAAGTCGACGTGGTCCAACCTGGAGCAGCGGGCCACCGAGCTCTTCCACTTCAGCTTCGCGCACATCGCCCACCCGCAGGAGCTGGAGAAGGCCACCTACGAGCTCATGCTGATGGGGCTGAGCTCGGTGGTGACGCTCACCCTCCCGGTGTTGGCGGCCGTGGCCATCGCCGGCGGCCTCCTGGATTTCCTCCAGGTGGGCTCGCTGTTCACGATGGATCCGCTGATGCCCAAGCTCGAGAAGCTCAACCCCATCGAGGGGATGAAGAACCTCGTGGGCAAGAAGCAGATCATCGAGCTGGTCAAGAACCTGCTCAAGATCTCCGTGGCCGCCTACGTGACCTTCGGAGTGGTACGCGACTCCATGCCCCTGGTGGTGGAGACGGTGCGCCGCGACACCGAGACCATGATGGCCGTCATGGGCGAGCTGGTCTACCGCGTCTCCCTGCGCGTGGGCATGGTCTTCTTCCTCTTCGCCATCTTCGACGTCTGGTGGCAGCGCAAGTCCTACATGAAGGACATGATGATGTCGAAGGAGGACGTGAAGAAGGAATACAAGGAGAGCGAGGGCGATCCGCACCACAAGGCCAAGCGCAAGGAGCTGCACCACGAGATCATGGAGGGGGCGCAGATGGAGGCCGTGAAAGAGGCCGACGTCATCGTCACCAACCCGGATCACGTGGCCGTGGCGCTCAAGTACGACAAGGACAAGGACGGAGCGCCCCGGGTGCTGGCCAAGGGCCTGGACTTCAAGGCCGAGCGCATCAAGGCGCTCGCGCGCGACTCCGACGTGCCCACGCTGCGCAACGTGCCCCTGGCACATGCGCTGCTGCGTGTGGAAGTGGGCCATGAGGTCCCCGAGGAGCTGTACGACGCCGTCGCCGAGGTGCTCAACTTCGTCTACGGCCTGAAGAATCCCACCCCCGCGGCGCGTGCTTGATGTCGCGCCTGCCCACCGCCCCGAGCCGAGGTTCCCATGAGTGACGATGTGGAGATGGCGATCGCGCTCAAGTACGACAAGGAGAAGGACGTCGCTCCGCGCGTGGTGGCCAAGGGCATGCGCCTCAAGGCGGAGAAGATCCGGGAGATCGCCAAGCAGTACAACATCCCGGTGATGAGGAACGTGCCGCTGGCGAGCGCGCTCTACCGCGTCGACGTGGGCCAGGAGGTCCCCGAGGAGCTGTACGACGCGGTGGCGGAGATCCTCAACTTCGTCTTCTCCCTCCAGCAGGAGCAGGCAGGCGGCAAACGCTGAGGGTGGGCTAGACTGTAGGCCCCCAAATCGAGTGAGGTTCGGTCCAGACCATGGCCAAAATCAATAATCAGCCCCCAAAAGCACCCCTCTGGCCCTGGGGGGGACCCCGCGCGGTCCGCGAGAAGCTGGTCGACCCTTCCCAGCTCGATCGCAAGAAGCGCAAGGTAGGCAATCCGAAGAACCCGGCGCTCGCCTCGGCGGCGCTGCTGGACTTCATCGGCCCGGCGCACTCCTCCGAGGAGGTCCGCCTACCCTCGCCTCCGCAGCCCAAGGGCAATGACGCGCCCCTCGAGGGCTTCTCGGACCGGCCGCACCTGGCCAGCGTGGCCGGGCGTGCCGATGGCGAGCAGCGCCATCAGCTCGAGCGCAGCCTGGGGCGCATCAACGCGCCGCCCGAGCGCATGGAGCGCCTCAAGGGCCTGCTGCAGCGCGAGGCGCAGATGCTGGCGCTCGTGGGCCAGGTCCACGCGGAGATTCAGGAGATCCAGCGCCGTATGCGCGAGGAGCAGCAGGAGCAGGGGTACTAGCACCATGCCCGCACCGGATTCGAACAACCCCCAGCAGGACGAGGCGAAGCTCAACACGCTGATGCAGCGTTGGGCGGACGGCAAGGCGACGTTGCGCGACGTGCGCGGCTACACGGACGAGGAGCTGTACGCCATCGCCAAGACGGCCTACTACTTCTTCTACCAGGGCCGGGTGAACGAGGCGCGGACGCTCTTCCAGGGCCTCTACGCCGTCAATCCCGCGGATGCCTACTTCGCCAAGGCGCTCGGCGTGGTGGAGATGGCCGCCGGCAACCCGCAGGGCGCGCTGGCCGCCTACGACGTGGCCCTCAAGCTGGCCGCCAACGACGCGGGCGCCTACGTGGGCCGCGCCGAGGTGAAGCTGGCCATGGGCCAGAAGTCCCAGGCGGTGGAGGATCTGCGCCGCGCTACCCAGCTCGCCAAGGACGACGAGGCGGTTTTCGCCAAGGCTTCCGCGATGTTGGAGACGCTGGGCCGGCGCTGAGAAAAGTGGGGAAAAATCAGGGAGGAAACTCCCGGAGGCCCCCCGCGATAATCCTTTTGTAAGCAGGGCGGCGCTGGCGCTGCCCCCTCACTGGAGATACCCAAATGAAGATCGGTGGCTTTCAGCTTCCCAAGATTGACCTCGGCAAGATCATCGGCGGCTCCCTGCTCAACGGCGTCAAGGACGCGCTGAAGAACGTCATCGGC
>NZ_DASVSO010000948.1:0-2310 GCF_036388035.1 Archangium sp. | reverse complement strand
CGGCCTGGGCTCGCAGGCCAACAGCACGGGCGGCGTCCTGGACCTCGTCAAGGGCCTGATGAGCTCGCGCAAGAACGACACGTCTCCCGCCGCGCAGGGCGACAAGTACAACCTGAGCCAGTTCGCGGCCTTCAAGGTCGCTGACCTGCTCCGCGCCGCCGCCTGATCGGCCCGGCTCCGCTTCACTTCACGGGGTGCATGCTCATGGGCGTGCACCCCTTTTTCTTTTCACTTCTGGAGTACGGACGGCGCGTCCGAGGGCCCCGCTGAAGGCGCCCCGCCTTCGACGCGCGGCCACCCGTCGCGCCACGTCAGCCGGTCCATCAGCATCGGGCGGCGCACCGACCGGTCGCCGCTGATGACCGCCTCGACGTAAGGGCGTTTGACGTCGATGGCGTGGTAGGCGATCCAGTCCTGCCCCGCGCTGTCGGTGACGACCGAGTTGTGGCCCGGCCCGATCCACGCGTCGCTCCGGCACAGCATGGCGCTGTCGGGCGCGCCCGTCGCCTGCGCCAGCGTCTCGAAGGGGCCGGTGGCGCTGCGGGAGCGCGCGACCATCGTGGCGTACTTGATCTCTTGCAGCGGGCCGTGGCAGCAGTTCTCGCCCGAGTAGAAGAGGTAGTAGTAGCCGTCGCGGTAGACGACCCACGCGCCCTCGATCAGGGTCTGAAGGGGGACGTTCTTGTCCGCCCGCACCAGCTCGACCGGCGCGCTGCCCTTCTTGAAGCTCAGCCGGTCCGCGGCCAGCTCCTGCACGCGGATGGGCTGGAAGCCCGAGCCCCAGTAGAGGTACTTCCTCCCCGTGCTCGGGTCGTCGAAGGCCATCGGGTCGATGTTGACGAATGAGAGCCCGCACGTGAGCGGACGCCCGCTGTCGCGGAACGGGCCTTCGGGCTTGGGCGAAGTGGCGACGCCCAGGCAGAAGACGCCCTCCTTGCTGTCCGCCGCGCCCCGCTCCTTCTTGAATCGAGCCGCGCGCTCGGGGTCGAGGCCGGCCGAGTAGTACAGGTAGAAGGTGCGACCGCGGCGGTGGACGTCCGGGGCCCAGAAGAGCTGGGTCTTCGAAGCCCAGACGGGCTTCACGGGCAGCGCGTCGCCCACGCGATCCCAGCGCACGAGGTCGCGCGAGCGGGCAACCTGGATGTTCTGCACCTGGCCAGCGACGTCCCCTTGCGTGGCGTAGGCGTAGAACCACCCGCCGCCAGCATCAATGACCGTGGGGTCCGGGAAGTCTTCGTCGAAGACGGGGTTGGTGTAGGTGGCGGCGGTGAGCTCGGCGCAGAGCACGACCAGGGGCAGAAGGTTCATCCGGATTCCTCGACGTCGCTAACCGGAGAAGCGCTCCTCCACGAGGAACGGCTCGCAGGGGCGGTTCTCGAGGTCCCGGAAGGCAACATGGCGTTGGATGGCCTTCCGCTGGTCTCCATCCTTGGAGTACTCGGTGCCGTTGCGCCACACGTGCAGGTACATCGCGTAGAGGCCCTCCCCGAGCTTCACGAAGGAGGGGTGGCCCGGGCCGTTCCACTGCCCTCCGAGCGCCTGGCTCTGGCTGTCAATCAAGAGCCGCTCGTCCATCACCTTGTGCGCGAGCAGGTCGAGCCTGGCGATGTACGTGCGGTACTCGGAGTTGCCGAAGAAGCCGGCGCTGTAGATGAGATGGGACTGGCCGTTCTCGTTCAACACGAACTGGCCTTCGATCAGCCCGTCATGATGCGGCCCATTGGTGAGCAGGACCTTGGCCTCACCCAGGATCGTGATGCGCCCGTCGGCCGCCTGGCTGAACTCGTGCGACAGGATGGGCGTGGACGCCTTGCGGGGCTGCTGGGTCACCGGGTCCTTCCACTGCAACCCGTTTCCGTCCACCTTGGTGAGCAGGAACGTCCGCTCCTTGCCCTCGGAGTCGATGGTCGCGGCCACATGGCCGTCAATCATGCCGACAACGGGGTTCTCGCCAGCGGGCCCCCCCGGGTAGTCGGGCGCCAGGTCCTTCACGCGGACGTTGATGTCGAGGAAGCCGTGGTCCGTCCACTCACCGTCGATGGCGGTGGCGGTGGCGTAGGCGGAACGCAGGATGCCGGCGCGATCTCTCGCGGTGTAGTGCAGCGTGAGCAGGCCGTTGCGCACGTCGATCTCGGGGGCCCACCGCGCCAGGACGAGGTCCCTGGGCAGGTCGGGCGAGAGCGGATCGAGCTCGCCGGCGTTCCACCACGCGGGGATCCTTCCCTCGGGGAAGATGGCGCAGTGCTTGCCCTCCACCATGTGCGGCACCCAGGTGCCTCCCACGAAGCGATACAGCCGGAAGGCGAACGG
>NZ_DASVSO010000947.1:0-8310 GCF_036388035.1 Archangium sp. | reverse complement strand
ACGGCATCGAGCGCATGGTGGAGAATGCCCTGTCCACCCGCGAGGGCGCCGCGCGCACGCCGTATCAGATCATCCAGCACGTGCGTCAGCAGAACCCCGCGCTCGCCGAGCGGCTCGAGAAGGAGCTGGCAGCCTTCCGCGTGAAGCTGGTGCTCAACCAGGCGCGCTCGGAGGGCGATCTGAACGTGGGAGCCGCCGTGGTGTCCGCGTGGAAGAAGTTCTTCGGTCTGGAGATGGATGACCTCGGGGCCATCCGCTACGACGACGAGGCCTGGCGCGCGGTGCGCAAACGGCGACCCATCGTCCTCGAGCGGCCCGACTCTCCGGCCGCCCTCGGTCTGCAGGGCATCGCCGATCGCCTGCTGGCGCTCGACGGGGTGACGCCATGAGCTCCGCCATGAAGCACTTCGAGCAGCAGTCCTATTACGAGCTCCTGGAGATTCCGCCCACCGCTTCCGAGGAGCAGATCCTCGACGCCTACGCGCGCGCGATGGAGACGTACTCGCCCGACTCCATCGCCGTGTACTCGCTGGCGGATCCAGGGCAGCTCGAGTCCCTGCGTCAGCAGCTCACACGGGCCATGGAGACCTTGTCCGAGCTGGACAAGCGCCTCGAGTACGATCGGTCGATCGGCATGACGCGGTCGGCGGACGAGGTGGCTCGCCTGCGCGCGGAGGGTCTCAAGCGCGTGGCCGAGGCCAGCCCCGGGCCGAAGGAGGTGCCCGCGGTCGAGGCCCCGCCCCCGGTGGCCCCGCCGCGGCCGGCCGAGACCGTGGAAGCGATCGAAGTCGTCGAGACGGTGGAGGCCGCCGAGGTGGTGCCGGAGGCCGAGCCGCGTCCGGTCTCGGCGCCGCCGACCGCCACGAGCGTGGAGGCCGTGCCCGAGCCCGTTGCCGCCGCTCCGGCCGAGGCCCCCGTTCCGGTGCGGCCCGAGGCCGTGCCCGAGCCGGTCGCCGCCGCCCCGGTGGCCCCTCCGGCGACGTCTGGCCTTCCGAGGGGGGTGAGCCGCCATGCCCGGCCCCTGGCGCCGACGTCGCGCCCCGGCTCGGTCGTGCCGCCCCCGCTGCCCGTGCGCAATGCGCTCCGGACGCCTTTGCGCTCCGCGGCCGAGGCCCACCGTCGCCCCGAGTCCGAGGCCGCCAACGGCACGCCTCCGCCGTCCGCGCAGGAGAAGGGCAGGGTGCCTCATCGCCCGAGCGCCGGGCAGTCGCTCGGCGAGGCCCCCGTGCTGGCCCAGGCCTCGGCCATCGCCACCGCCGAGTCGGCGCTCGCCCAGGTGGCGGGGAAGGCCCGCGACTCGCGCACCCGGCTCAAGACGGTCGTCGACATCCCGTCCGATGCCGAGTTCAACGGCGAGCTGCTGCGCCAGATTCGCGAGGGCCGCGGCCTGACGCCGCAGATGCTCGCGGACCGCACGCGCATCTCGTCCCGGCATGTGGAGAACATCGAGGCCGACCGCTACGACGGCCTCCCCGCCGCCGTCTACCTGCGCGGCATGCTGATGAGCATCGCGCGTGAGCTGGGGCTGGATCCGCTCCGGGTCTCGCGCAGCTACATGACGCTCGTCTCGGCCGGCGAGAAGAAACGCCGCTGAGCCCGCGAGCGTCCAACAGGGGGTGCACTTCGCGTGTCAGCGAAGTTGACACCCCCGGGGGTGGTGCTTAGAAAGGTGCGGGATGACTGAAGAAGAAAAGATCAAGGCCATGCGGCTGGCCCGCGCGATTGCCTCGGATATCTCGCTCTACAACGAGCAGAAGATCATCAAGGGCATCGAGCAGGACAACCTCTTCGAGGTCCTCAAGGAGGAGCTCGAGGAGGGCCGTGAGCTCTACAAGAGCCGCGTCAGCCAGGAGATCTTCACGAAGATGAATTTCTTCGAGCGGGCCATCAACGACATCGTCCTGCGCTCCAAGGCGCACGTGAAATCGAAGATTTGGTAGCCCCCGACGCGCGCGAGCACCGTGCCCCCCCCGACGCCAGGGGCGAGCGGCTGGATCAGTATCTCTCGCGCGTCTTCGCGGACCTCACGCGCTCGCGCATCCAGGGCCTCATCGAGGCCGGTCACGCCCAGGTCGACGGCAAGCCCGCGAAGGTCGCCCTGCGGCTGAAGGGGGGCGAGCTGCTCTCCCTGCGGATTCCCGCGCCCGTCCCCGCCGTGCCGCTGGCCGAGGAGCTGCCGCTCACGGTGCTGCACGAGGATCGGGACCTCGTGGTGGTGGACAAGGCGGCGGGGATGGTGGTGCACCCGGGAGCGGGCCATGCGTCGGGGACGCTGGTCAACGCGCTGCTGCACCGGGTGAAGGATCTGGCCGGAGTGGGCGGCGAGCTGCGCCCGGGCATCGTCCACCGGCTGGACAAGGACACCACGGGCTGCCTGGTGGTGGCCAAGCACGAGACGGCGCTGGTGGCGCTGCAGAAGTCCTTCAAGACGCGCGTGGTGGAGAAGACGTACCTGGCGCTGGTGCACGGGCAGCCGAAGCAGGCCGAGGCGCGCATCGAGACGCTCTATGGCCGCCACCCGGTGCACCGCCAGCGCTTCACCGGCAAGGTGAAGGAGGGCAAGCCGGCCATCACCGTCTACCGCGTGCGCGAGCAGTTCGAGGGCGCCGCGCTGGTGGAGGTGGACCTGCTCACCGGGCGCACGCATCAGATCCGCGCGCACCTGTCCGAGGCCGGCCACCCGCTGCTGTGCGACACGATGTACGGCGCGGGCCGCAAGGCGAAGGGGCACGCCGAGGAGGCGCAGGAGGTGCTGGGCCGCCAGGCGCTGCACGCGTGGAAGCTGTCCTTCCCGCACCCGCGCACGGGCAAGGTGCTGCACGTGGAGGCTCCGCTGCCTGCGGACTTCACCGCCGCGCTGAAGCTGCTGCGCGGCCGGTAGCGCGCTCAGTGGTGCGGCTGATCGGCCTCGCCTTCCTCCTCCTCGGCCAGTCGCTCGCGTCGGGAGCGCCGGGGGCCCTGCCAGGGCCAGCGCCCCTCGAGCTCCAGCTCGAGCGTGAAGCTGAGGAAGGTCCGGATGAGGACGATGAGGCCCAGCACGAGCACGTGCTGCAGGGTGGGCGCCTCGGCGACGGTGCGGATGATGTCGGCCGCGACGAGCAGCTCGAGCCCCAGGAGGATGGATGCGCCGAGGCGATCCCGGAACGCCCGGTAGGCCTGCCGCGAGGACATGCGGCGGTAGCGCACGCCGACCATCACCACGGCGAGCACGGCGCCTCCCACCATCACCCCCACGCCCGCCGCCTCGAAGAAGCGCGCGGCCAGGGTCACGAGCCCGGTGAATTCCATCGTGTGCTCCCCCGAGGGAACGATGGGGCCTGTCCTCCTGGGAGGCGAGGAGGACGGCGTCACCGGCTATCCAGGCCCGTCAGGCCGGGTGCTCTCCAGGTGGGCAGGCCGGGCGACTAGAGCCCGCCGAGCGACATCGTCTGCTGGCGGCGGCTGAGCACCTTCACCGGCTGGATGGCCATCACGCGCATGAAGACCTGGAGCAGCTCCGGGTCGAACTTGTTGCGCATCTCCGTCCACATCAGCATCAGCGCCACCTCGGGGCCGTAGGCGTCGCGGTAGGGCCGCTTCGAGGTCAGCGCGTCATACGCGTCGCAGATGGCGATGATCTTCGCGTACACCCCGAGGTTCGTCTTCGGGATGATCATCTGGATGTTGCCGCGCGCGTCGCGCACCGCCGTGCCGAAGTCCGCCTTGTGCTCGAACGTCGTCACCACGCGCAGCAGCGTCGAGCGCGAGAAGCCCTTCTCCATCAGGATGTTGCGCACCGAGATGAGCGGCGCCTTCTGGATGAGGGCCTTCTCCTCGGCGCTGAGCGCCCCGCGCTTGGTGGCCAGCTCGTCGGGGATGGTCACCATGCCCGCGTCGTGGAAGAGCGCGATGTAGCCCAGATCCCTCAGCTGCGGCTTGGTCAGCCCCAGCTCCTGGCCGAACACGATGCACATCAGGCACACGTTCACCTGGTGGTACACGAGGTAGTCCGCCTCGCGCTTCGTCGTCGTCATTCCGAGGAAGTGCGTCTTCTGCTCGGAGGAGATGTCCACGAAGTCCTGCACCAGCCGCAGCGCCTTGGCGGTGCTCAGCGGCTTGCCCGCCTGCACCGACTCCAGGTAGCGGGTGAGGAAGAACACCGCGCGGGCGTAGACCGTCATCGCGTACTTCTTGCGGTCCACCTTCTGCTCGTCCGGGTTCTCCAGGTCGTCCTTGTTCAGCTTCTCGCGCAGCTTGGAGAACTTGGCGACCTTCATGTTGAGCAGCTTGCGGCCCGCCATGCCGTCTTCCTCGGCGGCCGCGGACTGCTCCTTGCTGAAGATCCAGATGAAGTTCTTCAGGTCCGGCACCGTGACGGGCTTGAGCAGCGAGATGCCTCCCACGTCCTTGGCGCGCATCTCTCCCAGCAGGAAGCGCTGGTTCTCGATGGAGTTGAGGTCCACCTTCACCAGCATGTTGTTGAGGTAGAAGGAGTCCTTGACGCCCACCAGCTCCAGCCGGCCCTCCTTGGAGATGATCTGGTTGACGATGCCCTGGAGCTGGAGCAGCGGCTTCTCGAAGACCGCGTTCTCCGGGTCATACATCTTCACCGAGCGCACCAGCATGTAGAGGCTGGACACCAGCCCGCGCGCCAGCGTCTGCAGCTTCTCCGAGTAGCCGCGGCCGAACTCGCCAACGTTCTCCGCCCCGTCCCCGGTGATCTTCAGGTTGTCCGCCATGGCTCACGCCTCCTCGGTGGTCGCCGTGTCGCCGAACAGGATCTTCTTCGTCTGGTACATGGCCTTGCGGGCCGCGGAGAGGACCTCGGCCGGCTGGCTCTTGTCCTCCACCACGCCCTGCAGCGCCTTGTACGACTGGATGGAGCACGCACCCGCCAGCCCGGCGACGGCCAGCAGCTTGTCCTCCATCACCTTCTTCTTGTTGAGCAGCGTGGGCTTCACCGCCAGCACCTGCAGCATCATCGAGATGGCACCCGGCAGCGCCGTGGAGCCCAGGGCCGTGTAGATGGCCGTGCGCTCCTCGATGGACTTCTTGTCGAGGTTCGGATCCTTCAGCAGCCGCATCAGGTCCACGTAGGCCTTGTCGCGGTCGAACTCGGGCAGCAGCCGGGCCGCCACCATGCGCACCTGGGTGACGGAGTCGTTGAGCGCCTCGAGGATGAGCTTGCGCGCCTCGGGGGTGCGGCCGCGGGCGATGATGTTCATCACCTCCAGCTTCACCGCGAGGTTCTTGTTGAGCAGCACCAGCCCGAACATCTTCACCCGGTCCGGATGGTTGCTCTTCTCCAGGATGTAGACCATGTCGCGCACCGTCTGCGGCCGATCCGACTCCAGCCGCTGCACGAAGGGCGAGGGGGACTCCTGCGCGTGGCCCGCCAGCACGTCGCACACCAGCAGGCGGTTCTCGGGGATCTCAATCGTCTCCAGCGCGTTGAGCAGGGTGACGACGGTGGAGGAGTCCAGCGCCTGGAGGTAGCGGGTGATGTCCACCGGGTTCTTCGGACGCGTGGACTTGAGCATCTCGGCCACGCGCATCACGCGCTGCTCCTCGCCCATCTTCTGGACGAAGTAGTTGAGCAGGTGCTCGATCTTCCCCGTCGTGTCCCGCTGGGTCATGGCCCGCATCTTCAGGACGATCTGGTTGATGATGGGGTAGTCGTCCTGGATGAGCATGGCGTCCAGGAGCTGGCCGAAGACCTCCTCGAGCAGCGCCGTGTCGTCCACGCCCCCTTCGATCACCTGGAAGATGGCGCTCACCAGCTTGGGGAAGAGCCGCGAGCCCTCCTCCTCGGAGATCTCCCGCTGCAGCCGGGCCTTCAGGTCATCCGAGGCGTAGTTGCCGCCCACCACCAGGCCGCGCATCTGCTCCACGCCGTCCAGCTTGGAGTCCAGGTCCTCCGCGTTCACGCGCGCGAAGCGCAGGAAGTCGTCCGAGTTCGTCTTGAGGCGCGCGTAGAGGTAGCCGACCACCTTGTCGACCTCGACCTCGACCTCCTGCTCGGAGACGTCGTCCATCTTGAAGCCCTCGACGACGACGTACTCGAGGTGCTCCAGGGCGGCCCGCCACAGCTGGGACAGCACGTCCTCCGCGCCGCGCTCCGGCTCGGACAGGGCGATCATCGTGAACGTCACCAGCTCCTGCACGGTGACGCCCGGGCGGAACATGATCTGCCGGATGCCGTCCCGGAAGAACTTGTAGGGCAGGGGCGTGTCCTCGGAGAAGATCGGCTCGCCGTGCAGCATGAAGTTCTGCTGCTCCACCTTGAGCGACAGCACGCCGTGCTTGTCCGTGTACGCCTCGAGGGCCTCCTGGGCCCGGGCGAGGAACTCGGGGAAGCGCGCCTCGTTGTGGCGGTACATGCCGATCTGCTTGATGCCCTTGAGCAGATGGAAGGTGAAGTCGCGCGCCGACTCCACCTTCTCCTGTACGGCGGGATCCGTCGCGGGTTCCTGGGCGGCGCTGCGGGCGGTCTGTGCCTGGGCCATGACGTCCTCGAGGATGCTCGGGCGAAGAAGAGGGAGTCCAGCCTACCCCGATTCTTCCCGTCTTGCGCGTCTCCTGGACCTGTCGGGAGGGGTGCGCTCCAGAAATGGCGCGACGGTGGGGCTGTGCTACGAGCCCCGATGCTTCACCAACAACCAGGAGTCAACATACCATGAAGCGCGTCATTGCATCCGCCCTGCTGCTGTGCTCGCTGACCGGCTGTTTCCGCATGAGCGTGCGCAGCGGTGCCACCCCGACCGGCCCCGAGAACGAGGACACCAGCGTCAGCTTCGTGTACGGCCTGACCACCGCCAACTCGGTGGCCCCGGAGTGCGCTTCCGGCTTCTCGCGCGTGGACGTGTACTGGCCGTGGTGGGGGCCCTTCGTGTACGGCCTCACTGCCGGCATCGTGGCCCCCCTCAAGACCGAGTACGTCTGCGCCGAGACCACCCGCTAAGGGCTGAATTTCCGCGGCAAGAAGGGTGACGGGGCGGGGGCCGGCCTCCCCGCCCCCTCATCTCAGGCAGGGTGTCGTTGGAAATCCTACACTTCGGGTGTTCCCAGAAACACATGGGGTGGACCCAGTTCCCGTATAGGCTGATAACGCGGCCATTCCAGCGAGCCGGGGAATACCCGTGCCGCGGAATCCACTCGAGGAAGCCTTCCTCGCCAAAGGAGCAGCGTATGGGGACGACGACGAAGTTCGGTGCGGTTGCCATGTGGTTGATGTGTGCCACGCCTGCCTTCGCGGGAGCGCAGGACAAGCAGGACAAGGAGGTGTGGATCACCATCGGCACCGACGCGCTGGAGCCGGCGCGCGCCTCGTTCCGGGGGCAGGGCCTGGAGCTGCCCGCTCCTGCTCGCGAGAAGGGCGGAGTCGCGGCGCTGCGCGTGCGCGAGTCGCACCTGGAGAAGCTGTCCGAGGCGATGCACGACAAGCTCAACCGGTGCGCGGGCTTCATCGCCCATGACACCGAGAAGGAGGCGCTCGAGGCCGTGGAGGGCAGCACCTCCTCGCAGGCCGTGGCCGCGCTCATCAGCTACACCATCGACAACGGCACGGCGGTGAACTCGCTGATGTCCGCCGTCCTGGAGAGCAACATCCGCAGCACCATCTCCACGCTGTCGACGAGCTGGACCTCGCGCCGCTACAACCTGCAGTCGGGCATCGACTCGGCCACGTGGCTGAAGAACCGGTGGACCACGCTCGCCAGCGGGCGCACGGACATCTCGGTGGCGTTCTTCACGCACCCCACCACCACGTCCCCGCAGCCGTCCGTCATCGCCACCATCCGGGGCGCCACGCTGCCCAACGAGGTGGTGGTGCTCGGTGGACACCTGGACTCCATCAACGGCAGCGGCTCCTCCTACGCCGCGCCGGGCGCGGACGATGATGCCTCGGGCATCGCCGCGCTCACCGAGGTGCTCCGCGTGGCCGTCGCCAAGGGCTACCGCCCGGCGCGCACGGTGAAGCTCATGGCCTACGCCGCCGAGGAGGTGGGCCTCAAGGGCTCGGCCGCCATCGCCGCCCAACACAAGGCCAGCGCCATCAACGTGGTGGGCGTGCTGCAGCTGGACATGATCAACTACCGGGGCTCCAGCTACGACATCGTCATGGTGTCCGACTACACCAACGCGGCCCAGAACACCTTCATCCGCAACCTCATCACCACGTACCTGCCGGGCGTGACGGCGACCTCGACGACGTGCGGCTACGGCTGCTCGGACCACGCCTCCTGGCACAACCAGGGCTACCCGGCCTCCATCCCCTTCGAGGCGCTGATGGGCCAGGACAACCCGTACATCCACACCACGCAGGACACCCTC
>NZ_DASVSO010000946.1:0-8776 GCF_036388035.1 Archangium sp. | reverse complement strand
ACCTCGTGGCGGCCGGAGATGCGTCGGCCCGGCTGTACGCCCACGCCGAGGCGCGGGAGCACTACACGAAGGCCCTGGAGGCCCTCTCCCACCTGTCCAACACCGAGGAGCAGCGGCGGCAGCGGGTGGACACGACCCTGGGACTGGTGAGCGTGTCCTTCGTGGCCGTCCCTCCGGAGCGCAACCTCCAGCGGCTGGCGGAGGTGGAGGAGCTGGCGCTCAGCCTGCGCACCCCCGAGGGGGGAGCCGACCACTCCCGGTTGGCCCGCGTGCACTTCTGGATGGGACGGCTGCACGTCTACCAGGGCTCCTACGAGCAGGCGATGGGCTACTTCCAGCGCGTGCTGCTGGAGTGCCAGGGGACGGGGGACGAGGCCCTGCTCGCCATCCCCTCCTTCATGATGGGGCGGGTGCTGCTCCTGCAGGGCCATGTCGGCCAGGCCGAGCGGCTGCTCGCCCAGGCCATCGGGCCGCTGGAGCGCACGGGCGACTGGGTGAACTGGGTGTGGACCGTCGGCTTCCGGGCCCAGGCGCTCGCGGCGCTCGGCCAGTACCCGACCGCGATCGCCGAGTACCAGCGGGCGCTCGCACACGCGCGGGAGACGAAGAACCTCACGGCCATCGCCTTCTGCCAGCTCATCCTGGGTGACATCGCCATGTTCGGTCGGGATCTGCCGCGCATGCTCGAGTCCAGCCGTGTGGCCATCGCCGCGGCGGAGCAGTCCGGGGACCGGGTGCTCACCTTCCTGGGTGTGGGCCTGATGGCGTGGGCCCAGAGCCGCCTGGGCCAGCACGCCGAGGCGGCGGCGACCGCGGAGCGGCGCAAGTCCCTGATGGACAGTGTCGGCGAGCCGCTGCTGTGCCGGGACTGGTTCGCGGCGAGTGATGCCGAGATGGCGTGGCGCACGGGGCGGCTCACCGAGGCCGAGGTGCTGGCCCACCAGGCCATCGCGGAGGCCCGAACCGCGGGGGGCATCTTCGCCGAGGCCCTCGCCAGGCGCGTCCTCGCCCAGACGCTCGCCGCGCGGAGAGAGTGGGCGGAGGCCGAGCGCGAGCTCCACACCAGCATGGGACTCTTCGAGACGGGAGAGCTGCACCTCGAGGCTGCCCACACGCACTTCACCTGGGCCGAGCTGCTCATCGAGCGAGGCGACATCCCGGCGGCACGAGCCCACCTGGAGCAGGCCATCGCCACCTATGAGCGGAGCGGCATCGAGGAGGAGCTCACCCGGGCCCGAAGGCTCCTGGGCGCGCTCACCGAGGCCAGCTCCGCCTGAGACCCCGCCCCTCCTCCTCGAGAGGGGCGGGGGTACTGCTTCAGACGCGACGGGCTAGCGCGCCGAGTCGCTCGCGACGGGCTGACCGCCGCCCAGGCCCATCTGGTTCAGCGAGAAGGCCCACAGGTCGGTGTACTCCTCGATGATCTTCCCGGTGGGCTTGCCCGCGCCGTGGCCGGCCTTGGTCTCGATGCGGATGAGCACCGGGGCCTCGCCGAGCTGCGCCGCCTGGGCGGCCGCGGTGAACTTGAAGCTGTGGCCCGGCACCACGCGGTCGTCATGGTCCGCGGTGTGGACGAGCATGGCGGGGTAGCGCGCCGGCTTCAGGTTGTGCAGCGGCGAGTAGGCGTAGAGCGCCTTGAACTCCTCGGGGTTCTCCGAGGAGCCGTAGTCGCTCGTCCACGCCCAGCCGATGGTGAACTTGTGGAAGCGCAGCATGTCCATCACGCCCACGCCCGGCAGGGCCACGCCGAACAGGTCCGGACGCTGCGTCACCGCCGCGCCCACCAGCAGCCCGCCGTTGGAGCGGCCGATGATGCCCAGGCGGGGGGTGGCGGTGTACTTGTGGGCGATGAGCCAATCGGCGGCGGAGATGAAGTCGTCGAAGACGTTCTGCTTGCGCAGCTTCGTGCCGGCCTGGTGCCACTCGCGGCCGTACTCACCACCGCCGCGCAGGTTGGCCACGGCGTAGACGCCGCCCTGCTCCATCCACACCAGGTTGGCCACGCTGAAGCTCGGCGTCATCGGGGCGTTGAAGCCGCCATAGCCGTACAGCAGGGTGGGGTTCGTCCCGTCCAGCTTCAGCCCCTTCTTGTGGCTGAGGAACATGGGGACGCGGGTGCCGTCCTTGCTCGTGTAGAAGACCTGCGTCGTCTCGTACTGCGACGGATCGAACTTCACCGTCGGCGCCTTGAAGACCTGGCTCTGGCCCTTCTTCAGGTCGTAGCGGTAGATGGTCGTCGGCGAGGTGTAGCTGGTGTAGGCGTAGAAGGTCTCCGTGTCCTCGCGCTTGCCGCCGAGGCCGTAGACGGTGCCGAGGCCCGGCAGGGGCAGCTCACCCGCGAGCTTGCCCTCACGCGAGTACAGGCGCACCTGGGAGTGGGCGTCCTTCATCACGTTGACGAGGAGCTGGTCGTTGATGAAGCTCACCGAGGAGAGCGTCTCCTCGCCCTGGGGGATGATCTCCTTCCAGCTCTTGCGCTCCGGCTTGCGCAGGTCGATGGCGACGACGCGGCCGCGCGGCGCATCCAGGTCCGTCTGGAACCAGAAGAGCGAGCCGTCGTTGCCGACGTAGCTGTACTCGGCGTCCCAGTCCTTGATCAGCTCGACGACCTTGGCCTTGGGGTCCTTCAGGTCCTTGTAGAAGACGAGGTTCTTCTGCTCGGTGCCATGCGTGACGTTGATGAGGAGGTAGCGCCCGTCATCGGTGACCGAGCCGCCGAAGCCCCACTCCTTCTGATCCTTGCGCTCGTAGACGAGGACGTCCTCGGCCTGCGGCGTGCCCAGCTTGTGGAAGTAGAGCTTCTGGTAGTAGTTGGCGCCGCGCAGGGCCTCGGCGGCCTTGGGCTCGTCGTAGCGGCTGTAGAAGAAGCCCTTGCCGTCGCGCGTCCACGAGGCGCCGGAGAACTTCACCCACTTGATGATGTCCGGCAGGTCCTTGCCCGTGCGCACGTCGCGCACGCGGAACTCCATCCAGTCACTGCCAGCGGAGGCCACGCCGTACGCCAGCAGGTTGCCGTCCTGGCTGATGGCCGTGCCCGAGAGGGCCACCGTGCCATCCGTGGACAGCGTGTTCGGGTCGAGCAGCACCCGGGGCTCGGCGTCGAGCGAGTCGGCCGTGTAGAGCACGTACTGGCTCTGCAGGCCGTTGTTGCGGCTGAAGAAGTAGCGGGAGCCCTCGCGCCACGGGACGCTGTACTTCTCGTAGTCCCACAGCTCGGTCATCCGCTGCTTGATCCGCGCGCGGACGGGGATCTTCTCCAGGTGGCCGAAGGCGAGCTGGTTCTGGGACTCGATCCACTGGCGGGACTCGGGCGAGTCCGGATCCTCCAGCCAGCGGTACGGATCGGCGACCTGGGTGCCGTGGTAGTTCTCGACCACGTCATCCTTGCGAGCGACCGGGTAGGTCGGACGCGCGGACGCGGTGCTCTCCTGGGAGGAGACGGCGGGAGTCGGGGCGGTGGGAGCCGGAGACGCGCTGGGGGCCTGGGCCTCCAGCGTCGTCGGGGAATGGCTGCAGTGCGTGAGCCAGAGGGCGCACGCGGCGGCGGAAAGAGCGCGGATTCTCATGGTGGCGCGCGAACCTATCAGCCCGGGGGCGTATTTCCGAAAAGGCGCATGACTCGCCGCGTCGGAAGCGCCCCCGGAGCGCGCCAGGGGGGCTCAGCTCACCAGATCTTCACCCGCTTCTCGGGGGGCAGGAAGGCGCCGTCGCCCTCCTTCACGCCGAAGGCGGAGTAGAACTCGGGCATGTTGCGCACCACGCCGTTCACCCGGTACTCGCCCGGCGAGTGCGAATCGGTGAGGAGGATCTGCCGCAGGGCATCGTCGCGGTGCAGGGTGCGCCACACCTGGGCCCAGCCGAGGAAGAAGCGCTGGTCGCCGGTGAAGCCCTCGATGACGGGGGCCTGCTGCTGGCTCCCCAGCGACAGCTTGTAGGCCTTGAAGGCGACGGTGAGGCCACTCAGGTCGCCGATGTTCTCGCCCAGGGTGAGCTTGCCGTTGACGTTCATCCCCGGCAGCGGGCTGAAGGCGGCGTACTGCTCGGTCAGCATGCCAGTGCGCTGCTGGAAGGCGGCCTTGTCCTCCGGGGTCCACCAGTCGCGCAGGTTGCCGTCGCCGTCCGAGCGGCTGCCCTGGTCGTCGAAGCCGTGGCTGATCTCATGCCCGATGACGCCGCCGATGGCGCCGTAGTTGGTGGCGTCATCCGCCTCGGGGTTGAAGAACGGCGGCTGGAGGATGGCGGCCGGGAAGACGATCTCGTTCATCGTCGAGCTGTAGTAGGCATTCACCGTCTGCGGCGTCATGCCCCACTCGCCCCGGTCGATGGGCTTGCCGAGCTTGCCGATGATGCGGCGGAACTCGAACTCGTCGGCGCGCTTCATGTTGCCGACCAGGTCATCCTTCTTGATGACGACGGCGGAGTAGTCGCGCCACTTCTCCGGGTAGCCGATCTTCACGTTGAACTTCGCCAGCTTGGCCTGGGCCTGCGCCTTGGTGGCGGGGCTCATCCACTCGAGCTGGTCGATGCCCTGCTTGAAGGCGGTCTGCAGGTTCTTCACCAGCACCTGCATGCGCGCCTTGCTCTCGGGGCTGAAGTTGCGCTCCACGTAGAGCCGGCCGACAGCCTCGCCCAGCGAGCTGTCCACGGCCTCCACGCCGCGCTTCCAGCGGGGGCGGTTCTCCTGCAGGCCCTGGAGCGTCTTGCCACGGAAGAGGAAGTGGGCCTCCTCGAAGGGGCTGCTCAGCAGCGGCGCGTGGGAGTCGAGCAGCTTGAAGGTGAGGTACTGCTTGAGCGTGGGCAGCGGCGTGCTGGCCAGCACCGCGTCCAGGGCCTGGAAGTAATCCGGCTGGCGGACGATGACGGCGGGCGTCTTCTCCGCGTCCACGGCCTTGACGAAGCGCGTCCACGAGAAGCCCGGCGTGAGCTTGTCCAGCTCGGCCACGCTCTTGAGGTTGTAGGTGGCCTCGCGGTCCCGGTTGCGCACGCGGTCCCACTGCTTCTCCGCGAGCGACGTCTCCAGGGCCAGGATGGCCTTGGCCGCGCCGGCCGGGTCCTTCTCCCCCGCCAGCCGCAGCAGCGTCTCGACATAGGAGACGTACGCGGCGCGCGTCTCGACGAAGCGCGGCTCCGTCTTGAAGTAGTAGTCGCGGTCCGGCAGGCCCAGGCCGCTCTGGTTGGCGTAAGCGATGTAGCGGTCCGCCTGCTTCGCGTCCTGCCCGACGAAGAAGACGAAGGGCGTCGGAGTGCCGGTGCGCATCAGCTCGGCGAAGAGCTCCGGGAGCTGCTGCTTGTCCCGCAGGGCGGCGATGCGGTCGATGTCCCCGCGCACCGGCTCGATGCCGAGCGCCTGGATGCGCTCCGTGTCCATGAAGCTCTGGTAGAGGTCGCCGACCTTCTGCGCGTCGGTGCCGTCCTTCTTGCCCTGGATGGCGGCGGTCTCCTCGATGATGGAGCGCAGGGCGGCCTCGCTCTTGTCCCGCAGCTCGATGAAGGAGCCGTAGCGGGCCTTGTCCGCGGGCATCTGGACGGTCTTCAGCCACGTGCCATTCACGTAGCGGAAGAAGTCGTCCTGCGGGCGCACGCTGGAGTCGAAGTACTTCGTGTCGACGCCGAGTGTCCGCGGCGTGGAGGCCTGGACGGACGGCTGCGCGGTGGCGTCCGACGGGGTGTTGCGCGAGCTGGCCGTGCACCCCAGAAGGAGGCAGGCCCCGAGCGCGCCGGGAGCCCAGGAATTGCGGAGCGGCTTCTTGCTGTTCATGCGTTCTCGCTGTGCTGTGTCAGGTGAGACGAAGGTTGCCAACCCGCCAGGCGGCGGGGAATTCCCAGGCCGTCTGCCTGAATTCCACCCGCCGTCGGGTGGCGCGCATGCTGCCCGAGTCGCTCGAGCCACGTCCACCCACCCCCGTGGCTCCTTCCCAGCCTCGGCTTGCGGTGCCCCTTCTTTTTTCCAAAAATATCGCCGCCCGGGGCGCCCCTCGGGTTTTCACACGCGCGGAGCAGTCTCATGAAGAGGTTGGAGAACAAGGTCGCCGTCATCACCGGCGGTGGCAGCGGGATTGGCGCGGCGACGGCGAAGCTGTTCCTGCAGGAGGGAGCCCGGGTGCTGATCGTGGGCCGCACCGAGGAGAAGCTCCGCAAGACGCTCCAGGAGCTCAACCACGAGCACCTCGGCTACGCGGTGGCGGACGTGTCGAAGGTCGAGGACACGCAGCGCTACATCCAGCAGGCGGCGGAGCGCTTCGGCGGCATCGACGTGCTGGTGGCCAACGCGGGCTGCGAGGGCCCCTACAAGCCCCTGGACGAGCACTCCGTGGAGGACTTCGACGAGGTGATGGCCATCAACGTGCGCGGCTGCTGGTTGGCCGTCAAATATGCCTTCCCCGAGCTGCGCAAGCGCGGGGGCGGGAGCATCGTCCTCACCTCGTCGGTCGTGGGCATCTCCTCGTTGCCGTCCAACTCGGCGTACACCGCCAGCAAGCACGCGGTGGTGGGCCTGGCGCGCGCGCTGGCGCATGACGGCGCGCCGTTCAACATCCGGGTGAACGCGGTGTGCCCGGGCGTCATCGACAACGACATGACGGCGGCCATCCACACGCGGCTCGCGCCCGGCAACGAGGAGGCGGTGAAGAGCCGGATGGCGCAGCGAGTCCCCATGCAGCGCTACGGAAAGAGCGAGGAGATCGCCTACCTGAACCTCCACCTCGCCAGCGACGAGAGCAGCTACAGCACGGGCGGGGTGTTCGTAGCGGACGGCGGCATGACGGCCGGCCTCCGAGGCCGGTAACCCCGGCCTCCCCGCACCCACGCTCAGCCGTTCGCCGCTTCCGAGCGTGCGCCGTAGCCCCGGGCCAGGCGCCGACGATCCTCCTGGTAGCGCCGGAGCACCCACTGGCCCGCGGGCCGCGCCAGCACGGCGGCACGCATCTCGGCGATGGCGGGCGGGACGATCTCTCCGGGCCGGGCGGCGTAGGGAGAGCCCTCGATGGCGAGCAGCGGGCCGTAGAGCGACGCCGCGGCGATGTCCGCGATCGACAGGGAGGCGCCGACCAGGTAGCGCGAGGGGTCTCCTTGAATCTCGCGCTCCAGCCGCTCGAGCCCCTCCAGCAGCTTCACCCGGGACTCCTCCACCTTGGGAGGCGTGAGCTGGTACTGCTTCCGGATGGCTTGTTTGATGACGGGTAGCAGCACGCGCCCGAGCAGCCGCAGCGGCGCGGGGAAGTCGCCGAACATGAGCGGGGCGATGTCCGCGTTGCCGGCGAAGAGGTGCGCATAGGCCCAGCGGCGCACGTGCTTGCCGGCCGTCTCGTCGAAGAAGGCCTCCAGCTCGAGGACGCGCTCGCGCTCGGACCCGGAGACGGGCACCAGGGCGGGAGTCGACGGGTAGGTGCGCTCCAGGTGCAGGGCGATCTCGGTGGAGTCCGCGACGACGACGCCCCTGTCCACCAGCACGGGGACGGTGCCGCGATTGCCCTTCGTCAGGCGCTTCGTCACCAGCCGGTGCGGACCGGGAATCAGGTTCTCGATGTCATAGGAGAGCCCCTTGGCATCGAGGTTCCAACGGGTCTTCTCGCAGTAGTGCGAGATGGGGAACTGGTAGAGCTTGCGTTCGGACTGGGGCATGTCGGGAGCCTCGGGAGATTCCGCAGGGCGAGCAGCATGCCGCCCTCACGCCCTCCGGTCCAACCAGATGCCTGGGGACGGTGGGAAACCCCTCGGAATCAATCGGCCCCCCATCATCAACGGCGGGTGAGTGATTCCCGTCCATGACGAGAGGACCCTGGGGCTGTGCAGCCCCCTGCACGTCCTCGCGCGCCTGTCCATGGGGCTCCGGGGGTTTGCATGAAGGGCATGAGGGTTGCTCTGCTGTACCCGCGCCCGGCGCCATGTGCAGCCGGTCACCCACCTCAAGGACCCCCCCCATGCGAATCCGCGCCTGCCTCACCCTCGCCCTCACCGTCCTCGCCACGGCCTGCGATCGGGAACCGCCCACGAAGGAGGAGATCGAGGACGCCCGCGCCCGGGTGGACCTGGCCGTGCACGCGGCCCACCAGGCGCGCATGGCGCTCGAGCTGCTCGGAATCCTCCCCGTCTACACCTGCGGCGAGCCCCGGCGCACCTTCGTGGGCAGGGCCGCCGAGGGCGCCCACACGAAGGTGGCCTGCGTCACCGCCACCGTCGAGTCCAAGGACAACACCTCGGACGCGGTGGTGCTCTCCTTCCCCGAGGGCAAGTGCTCGGTGAACGGGCACACCGTGGTGGGACAGAGCGCCTTCCTCTACAACGGAGGCGAGGAGCGGATGGACCTCACCGCCGACCTGCACGATCTGAAGGTGGATGGCCAGCCGCTCCAGGCCAAGGTGGGCTACGGCACTTGCGGCGATGAGAAGCGCTTCTGGACCGAGACGTCGGGCGAGCTGCCGGGCCGCGCTGGCAACACCTACCGCGTGGACGGGCGCGTGGGCCTGCGCGAGGGGGCCCCCATCTTCGGCAGCACTACGCTCGTGTTCGACGGGCCGGGCGAGGTGTCCGGGCCGCTGGGCACCGACCGCGTCACCTTCACCGGGCTGCAGTACGAGGTGGGAGAGTACCTCCCCAAGGAGGGCGAGGCGCTCGTGGAGACGGCCAAGGGCCACCGGGTGAAGGTGAACTTCAGCTCGCTGCTCTGGCGCCTGGGCAAGGTGGAGGTGGAGATCGACGAGAAGGCCCCGGTGACGGTCCCCATCGTCCGCTGAGCCCGAGGTGATAGATTCGGCGGCATGACCGCCCCCGATTCCCG
>NZ_DASVSO010000945.1:0-3194 GCF_036388035.1 Archangium sp. | reverse complement strand
GAGGGTGTCGCCCTGGTTGTAGGGGGCCGCGGTGCCGCCGGGCACGGAGGAGTAGAGGATGACCACGCCGTCCATGCTCGGCTGCGAGGCGTAGCTGGAGGGGAAGGTCGCCCAGCCCAGCAGGCCGCGGCCCATGTTGTTGGAGTAGACGTTCAGGTCGCCCGCGCCGCCCTTGCGCAGCGCCGACTTCATCTTCGACTCGCAGCCGCCGCCCGCGCAGGTGTACCAGGTGGAGTTGGTGGTGCGGTCCACGCCGGCCAGGACGAACTTGAAGGGGGTGTTGGCGTAGGCGGCGTTCAGCACGCTGAGCGAGGAGTCGATCTGCGACTGGGGAATGTCACCGTTGGCGATGCCCGTGCCGTTGTTGATGACGTGCCAGTAGACATTCACCGTCACCGAGCCATTGGCGCGCACCTGGGCGCTCTTGTGGCTGGCGAAGGCCTGCTCCACGGCCAGCTTCTCCGCCTCGGGCAGGTCCTGCGTGGCACAGCCACGGACGTCCACCGCCTGCTGCGTGGTCTCCTCGGCCGGCTTCTGCTCCGCGGTGCTGCAACCCGTGAGGGCCATCACGGAACCGACCACCACCGCGAACTTGGACACAAAGTTACGGGACATTTCCAACTCCTCGGGAAAGATTCCTCGGGAAAGCTGTCCAGTCTTATAGACCAAGAATTACCGGCAAGCAAGGGACCAAGCGGTTTTACTGAAAAAATCCAATGGCGCGGTTGTGTGGAAAAATCCGCGAAGTAGGAGAAGGACGCGAAAAAGGGGAGCCCCGGTACAGCGCGTGTACCCGGGCTCCCCGAAGAGCGACGGCGAGGGGGGCTCAGGCCCTCAGTGGACGATGGCCTGGCGGGCCGGCGGCGTCACCAGCAGCGAGAGGTTGTCGAAGGCCTCGATGTTCTGCCGGATGTAGGCGCGCTTGATCTTCCCGCTCGTCGTCTTGGGCACGGTGTGCGAGGCGACGGGGATGACGCGGTTGGGGCGCACGCCAGAGCCCTGGTAGACCATCTCCTCCACGTGCTTGCACAGCTGGCGCAGCACGTCGGGCTTCGTCTCGGTCGTCTCGCAGACGATGACGATGTCCTCGGTGCCCGTCTGGGCGTTGTTGACGCCCACCGCGGCCACGCACCCGGCGCGCACGCCGGTCACCTGCGCGGCGGCGTTCTCCATCGTGTACGGGTGGTAGTTCTCGCCCGCCTTGATGATGAGGTCCTTGCTGCGCCCGCAGATGTAGAGCTGGCCGTCGGCGAGGTAGCCCAGATCCCCGGTGTGCAGCCACCCGTCGCGCAGCACGCTGTCGGTGGCCTCCGGGTTCTTGTAGTAGCCGCCGAAGAGGGAGGTGCCGCGCAGGAGGATCTCCCCCTCGTGGCGCTCGCCCACCGGCTGGCCCTCCTCGTCGAGGATGCGGATGTCGATGCCGCGCAGCACGCGGCCCACGCTGAGCACGGGGAGGGCGTCCGGGCCACTCTCGGTGAGGGGCACGGCCTTGCGGCGCGAGGACAGCGCCGAGCGCGAGATGAGCTCGGTGCGCAGGGCATCGGCGCGGTCACGGATGGACACGCCCACCACCATCTCCGCCATGCCGTACGAGGGCCGCCAGGCGTCCGGCTCGAAGCCGTAGGACTGGAAGCGCTCGGTGAAGTGGCGCACGGTGTCGGCGTGGATGAACTCGGCGGCGTTGTAGGCCCGCTTCCACGCACCCAGCTCCAGGCCCTCCACCTCGGCGTCCTTGATGCGCTTGACGCACAGCTGGTAGGCGAAGTTGGGCGCGAAGGACGAGGTGGCGCGGAAGTACTGGAGCGCCCACAGCCAGCGCGCTGGCTTGAGCAGGAAGCCGAAGGGCGGAATGAGCGCCGTCGGAATCCCATGGACGAAGGAGGCCAGCGCCGAGGCCACCAGCCCCATGTCGTGGTAGAGCGGCAGCCAGCACACCATCAGGTCATCCGAGTCCCACTGGCTGATCTCCCCCATGGCCGCGCAGTTGGCGAACAGCGCGCGGTGGGAGATTTGTACCCCCTTGGGGGCGTCCGTGGTGCCCGAGGTGAACTGGATGAAGGCCACGTCGTCCGCGCCGCAGGTGGGCGGCTCGAAGGGCTCGGCGGCGGCCACCAGCTCCGCCGGGGTGGCGACGAAGGGCGCCGGCTGGCCCTCCTCGGGCGTGTACTCCTGGAGGGCCTCCTGCGCCAGGTCCAGGAAGTCCGCGTCGACCAGCATGGCCCGGGCGCCCAGCAGCCGCAGCTTCACGCGCAGCCGCTCGCCCCAGGACTGCACGGAGACCTTCGAGGAGGGTAGCTCCACGAGGCAGGGGATGGCGCCCACGAGGCCACAGGCGAAGAAGCACTCGAGGAAGTCGGGGCCGGTGTCGAAGGACAGCACCACCCGGTCCCCCTGCCGCACGCCGCGGGCGTGCAGGTTGGCGCCCAGCCGCAGGGCGTTGTGGTGCAGGTCCGCCGCGGTGAGGACGGAGAGCTTCTCCTCCAGGTCCACGAAGTAGAAGAGGGGCTGGGAGGGGCGGGTGCGCGCCCAGTGCACCACGGCCTCGCCCAGCGTCTGGGACGGGGCCACGGTGGCGCGGGTGGGCGCCCGCTGGGGAATCTCCCGGCTCGGGTGGTAGCCCACGCCGGGGCCCAGGCGGACGGTCCCCGTCTGACGACGCAGCGGTTGCTGGCTCATGTCTGTCCTTGGTGGAGAACCGAGGTGGAGAACCCACTCAGAAACGGACGAGCATGCCCTCGACGGTGAGGCCGGGGCCAAAGCCCATCATCACGCCGTACTCGCCGCGCTGGGGCTTGTCCGTCTTGATCGCCTCTTCCAGCACCAGCAGGGCCGTGGTCGCCCCGCAGTTGCCGAACTCGCTCAGCACGTGCCAGCTGGCGCGCATGCGCGACTTGTCCAGCTTGAGCTGCTTGGCGATGGCCTCGAGGATCTTCGGGCCGCCCGGGTGGATGAGCCAGTGCTTGATGTCCCCGGCGTTCAGCTTCTCCGGGCCGAGCAGCTTCTCGAGGAAGCCGTCGATGTGCTCGCCGAGCACGAAGGGCACGTAGGGCGACAGGGTCATCTGGAACCCGTCGTTCTGCATGTGCCAGCCCATCAGCTCATAGGTGTCGTAGAGCTGCTCGGTGTGCGAGCGGATGAACTGGATGCCCTCGCCGTCCGGGGCGCTGCCGATCACCATGCTGCAGGTGGCGTCG
>NZ_DASVSO010000944.1:0-6343 GCF_036388035.1 Archangium sp. | reverse complement strand
GCCGGTGCACGTGCAGCAGGTGCACCCGTCCACCGGGACGCACCAGCGAGCGGGCCTGGGAGATGGCGCGAGCGCTGGCCTCGGAGAAGTCCACCGGCACCAGCACGGCGCGCGGCGGCGCGGACCTGTGGGCCAGCGGCTGGGTGGGAGGCACGCACGCCACGGACTGCTCGGCGTGGCGCAGCACGCCCGCGGACACCGAGCCATGCCACAGCCGCGCGATGCCCCCGCGCTGGTGCGTGCCCACGATGACGAGGTCCACGCCCCGCGCGTGCGCCACGTGCAGCAGGTGGTCCGCGGGACGGCCGAAGCCGGGCTCCAGGTGCATCTCCAACTGCCCCTCGCCGGGAAGCTCGCCCACGCGCTCGGCCATCTCGCGCAGCAGCACGCGCTCCACCTGCGGGTCCAACACCTCGATGCGGCGCACCACCGGGTCGAGCAGCTCCAGGTGCACGGGGGTGTGGATGCCCAGCCGCTCGCGCTCCTCCACGGGCGAGCACACGGAGACGGCCACCACGTCACAGGGGCCCACGCGGCGCAGCTCGTGCAGCCACGCCAGGGCGGCGGCCGAGGTGGGCGAGCCATCCACCCCCACGAGCGTCAGCAGCCGTCTGCGGCCGCGCGCCCAGTCGGTGAGGGCCTCGCCTCCGCGGCGCACCACCAGCACGGGCCCCGCGGCGCACTGGGCGATGCGCTCGGCCACGGGGGCGTGGCGCCAGGAGACGGGGCCCCAGCCCTCGGCCGAGATGAGGAGCAGCCGGGCGGTGCGGACGAGCTCCTCCTTCGAGAGCACGGTGCCGGGAGCGCCCTCCAGCAGCCGCACCTCCACCTGGAGGCCCGAGGTGCGCAGCCGGGCGGCCTCGGCCTGGAGCCGTCGGCGCGCTTCCTCCAAGGAGATGGGGGTCTCGGGAGAGGGGTGCTCACGGTCGAGCACGCCGAGCAGCCACAGCGGCTCCCCCAGCCGAGCGGCGATGGCCGCCGAGGCAGTGGCGGCCTGGGCCGCCGGTTCCGACAGATTCGTTGCGCAGACCACCGGCATGACGGCCTCCCTCAGAGGGCGCACGAGTCACCCCTTCACAGGGAAAACCCGTGCCGCAAGGATGACCATCGGGGTATGCCCCGGGCGACCCCCTCCCCAGGCCCTCGCGAGCACGCCCCGTCCCTCTCCCACCGGGAGGGACGAAGGGAGGGAGGAGGCACCGGGTGCCGGAAATACGGCGCGCGGACCTACTTCGGCAGCAGCACCGAGTGCCCGTCGTGGTTGGTGTGGTCCTGGTCGGGCCCGTTGCCGCCGCGCAGCCCATCCTGCCCGTAGTCCTGGAGGAAGGGCCGCTGCCCGTCGCTCGCATAGGCGTACGGGTAGCCCCAGCGGTTCTCCGGCACGGCCGGGAGGTACTTGGGCACGAGGAAGGAGAGGTCTCCCTCCTCGGGCAGGTGGCCGTGCTCGGCGCGGTAGGCCTCGAGCGCCGTGAGCACCCGGGCGAAGTCGGCGTGCACCTGGGTGGCGCCAGGGTCGTGCTTGCCGCGGATGCCGAGCACCACGGCGACACCGATGCCCAGGAAGGCGATCGGCAGGACGATGAGCATCGGGTGGATGCGGCGGCGCGGTGTCACGGGGACCTCTCGCCCCACGCCTACCACAAGGCGCGGAAGAGGGGCACCGGATGTGGCTTGCCCTTGAGGCGCACGGGGGGCAGCTCCTCGAAGCCCGCCTCGTGACCGGCCAGCAGGGCGACGGTGCGCTCGCCCACCAGGATCTCACCCGGCCCGGCGAGGGCGCACAGGCGCGCGGCCACGTTCACCGAGTCGCCGATGCAGGTGTACTCGGTGCGCATGGAGCCGCCGATGTTGCCGGCCACCGCCATGCCCGAGTTGATGCCGATGCCCAGCTCGAGCGTGAGGGGGCGGCCCTCGCGGGTGGCGGCCCACTCGGCGCGGGCGCGCTCCTTCAGCTCGACCATGAAGGCCATCATCATCTTCGCGGACTGGAGCGCGCGCAGCGGATCATCCGAGCGGCCCACGGGCGCGCCGAACACCGCCATGAGCCCGTCGCCGAGGAACTTGTCCAGCGTGCCGCCACAGGTGAGCACCGCGTCGGACAGCCCGCCCAGCACCTGGTTGAGCACACCGACCGTCTGCTCTGGCGGGAGGCTGTCGGCGAGCCCGGTGAAGTTGCGAATATCGGCGAAGAGGATGGTGACCTCGCGCTTCTCGCCGGTGAGCACCACCGAGTCGGGGCTCTTGAGGATCTCCTCCACCACCGCGTCGGAGGTGTAGCGGGCGAAGAGCTTGCGCATCCGCTCCGTCTCGCCGGTGCGGCGCATGACGCTCTCGATGCGCGCGGCGAGCTCTTCCAGGGAGGCGGACTTGTTGACGTAGTCGTCGGCGCCGGCGCGCAGCCCCTTCACCCGCTCGGCGTCGTTGTCGTTGGCGGTGAGGATGATGACGGGCATGGCCCGGCTGGGGCCTTCCTTGATGCGCCGGCACAGCTCCATGCCGTCGATGCCGGGCATGTCCAGGTCGCTCAGGACCATGGCCGGCAGCACCTTGCCCACCTGCTCCAGGGCCTCGTACGGATCCTGGAAGCACACCACCTCGTAGCCGAGCGACACGAGGCCGTCCTGCACGAAGGCGCACGCGAGCGGGCTGTCATCCACCACCATGACGCGGTGGTGGCCGCCCTCGTGCGCCGGGGCGCGCGGGGTGGCCTCCTGACGGCCCGAGAGCCGGCCCTGGAGGCTGAGGCCCTCGTAGAGCTGCTTGTAGGAGCAGTACCCGTTCTGGACGAGGATCTCCCCCAGCTTGCGGCCGGTGCGGCGCTGGACGGAGAGCGCCTCGTCGAGCTGCGAGTCGGTGAGGTACTTGAGGCCCACGAGCAGCTCGCCCAGTGGGGGATGGTCGGGGACGGTGCCCTGGGGCGCGTGGTACAGGCCGAGCGCCTCGCCCAGCGCGTCCTGAATCTGCTGACGGGTGACGTAGCCGAGCGAGATGAGGGCCTCGCCCAGCCGCTGGCCGTTGAGGGACTGAAGGGCGAGGGCCTCTTCAATCTGATTGGGCGTGACGATGCCGAGCTTGAGCAGGAGCTCGCCGAAGAGGGGGCTGTCCGCGCGAACCGCGGGGCGGTTGCTGCCATCGGCGCGCTCAGCGGGCGCCATGGGGTCCAGGACAGGACGGGTCAACGGGCTCTCCACCTTCCGAAAAGGGGTACTCGGGGGTCACAGCGTACCCCAGCGCCCGGGAGGGAGAAATCCACGGTCACACTCCCCTGCCCGGTCCCCTGGCGAGCGTTGAAAATCGCGCGAACCGCTCCCCCTACTCCCGGGGTAGCTCCACGGTGAAGGTGGAGCCCTCGCCCGGAGCGCTCCGCACGAGGATGTGCCCCCCGTGGGACTCGATGATCTCCCGGCAAATCCACAACCCCAGGCCGAGCCCCTGGAACTCCTTGCTCGTCACCGCGCGCTCGAAGCGGTCGAAGATGCGGCCCTGGTCCTCGGGGGCGATGCCAATGCCACGGTCCTTCACCACCAGCCGGGCGAGCCCCTCGGCCGCGGACTCCACGCGCACCTCCACCGGCTGGCCGCGCCCGTACTTGGCCGCGTTGGACAGCAGGTTGCCCACCACCTGCTCCAGCCGCACCCGGTCCCAGCTCCCCAGCACCTGCGCGTCCGCCACCAGCTGCACCTCGCTGCCCACGCGGGCGAGCGCCTCGGACATGCGCCCCACCGCGTCGCGGGTGAGCGCCGCCAGGTCCACCTCCTCGCGCTCCAGCTTCATCCGCCCCGCGGTGATGCGGCCCGCGTCCAGCAGCTCGTCGATGAGCGCGCCGAGCCGCTCGCTGGTGCGCTCGGCCTTCTCCACGCGCTGGGCCAGCCCGGGCGTGGTGGCCACGTCCCGCGCCACGCGCGCCAGCATCTGGATTTGCAGCCGCAGCGCGCTCCGCGGCGTCTTCAGCTCGTGCCCCGCCACCGAGAGGAAGTCGTCGCGCAGCCGCACCGCCTCGGTGGCCGCGCCGTACAGCCGCGCGTCCTCGATGGCCAGCGCCGCCCGCTCCGCCAGACTCTGGAGGAGCATCTGGTCCTCCTCGCCGAAGGGGCGGCCCCCCGTCACGTCCCGCACCACGCCCAGGGTGCCGAACACGCGCCCCTTGGCCGCCAGCGGCACCACCAGCAGGCTCTGCGGGCCATAGCGGTCCAGGTACGGCAGGTACTCCGGCAGCGAGCCCCTGGAGCGCGCCTCGTCCTGGTCCACGTCCGGCAGCAGCACCGCGCGCCCCTGGGAGACGACGGCGCCGTGGAGCCCCTCGCCCAGCCGCTGCCGGCGCGCGTGCACCGTGCCGGCCAGCAGCCAGCGCGCCTCCGGATCCGGGTGGTGGATGGTGACGGGCTCCAGGAAGGCCCCGTCCTCGGCCATGAGCTGCAACACGCACCCGTCGCCGATGACCTCGGACACCTTGCGCGCAATCACATCCAGCACCGCGGGCAGATCCAACCCCGCCTCGGCCAGCAGCCGATCCACCTCCACGAGGATGCGCAGGCGCGCGGCGTTCCACCGGGACTCGGCCTCCGCGGCCCGGGCCTTGCGCAGCAGGCGCGCGTTGTCGATGGCCAGCCCCGCGCGCGCCGCCAGGTCCTCGGCCAGCGAGCGATCCGCCTCGGTGAAGGGCTCGCGCTCCGGCCCGCGCACGAAGGACATGGCCCCCAGGGTGCGCTGGCGCGCCATCAACGGCACGATGATGAACGAGCCCCCCTCCGGCCTCTCGCCGGGGCGGGCCTCCACCGTCTGCGTGAAGGGAGGCACCAGTCCGACGACGCGCTGCGAGCGGCCGGTGCGCACCACGTCCGCGATGGCCGAGGGCCGCGCGCGCTCCGGGGAGTAGCCTTCAATCCTGTCATGCAACAGCCCGCGCTCGGGCTGGGCGTGCTGCACGGTGAGCCGCCCCAGGGCGCCGTGGTCATCGAGGAAGTCCACCGCGCACAGGTCCGAGAAGGCCCCCACCGCGAGCCGGGCCACCCCGGCCACCGTCATCTCCCACTCCAGCGAGCTGGACAGCAGCACGCCCGCATCCGCCAGCAGTTGCAGCCGCTGCCCGGCGGCCTCCGCCTGAAGGCGTGCCTCGCGCTCGTTCTCGTACAGGCGCGCCCGCTCCAGGGCCTGCGCGCACTGACGGGCCAGCCCCAGCATGAGGGTGCGCTCCAGCTCGGTGAAGTGCCGGGCCTGCGCGAAGCCGAAGGCCAGCACGCCCAGGCAGCGGTGCTCCACCATCAACGGCAGGAAGGAGAAGGCCTGCCGGGACAGGAGCGCCATGAGCGGGGCGAAGCCGGGGAAGCGCGCGCGCGCGTCCTCGGGAGACTCCAGCCACACCGGCACGCCGCGCGTCGCCTCGTCGAAGCCGGGCACGTCCGAGCGCAGGGGCATCTTCCGGAAGGGCGCCACCTGCTCCTCGCCGCAGCCCACCACGGCGATCAGCTCCACCGACGTCCCATCCGCCGAGGCCTGGTGCACGGTGCCGCCCACCGCGCCCACCGCGGGCACGCCCAGCTCCAGCACGGCGCGCCCCACGTCCTCGCGGGTGAGGGCGCGGCCGAAGGCCTCCGTCACCGCCTGGAAGCTGGTGAGGCGCAGCAGCTCGGCCTGCTCGGCCTCGGCGCGGGCCTGCAGCGCGGCGGTGCGCCCGGCCTCCACCAGCCGCCCGCGCTCGATGGCCAGCCCGGCCAGCTGCGCGTAGAGGCTGAAGCGCCGTGTCTCCTCCGGGGTGAAGAGGCGCGGCACGGGAGAAACCCCCAGCAGCACGCCCACGCACCCGCCCTTCGAGGCGAACACCGGCAGGACCAGCAGCGAGGCGCCCCCCAGCCTGTCCACCGTGGCGGCGAAGGCGTGCTCCACCCGCGACTCGCCCAGGTGGAATTCCAAGGGGCTGGACTCCAGGCGCCCCCGCTCCAGCAGCCACCGCGCGCACGCGGCCACCGCGTCGGGCGGCACCCCGGGGGTAGGTTGGGTCAACAACGACCCGTCTGGCTCCCACCAGGCGACGGCCGCGCGCTCCAGGCCGAGCGTGGCCGCCGCGCAACGCACCACCTCTTCCAGTACGGCCGTCGCCGATGAAGCGGACGCGAGCTGCTCCAGCGCGCGTGAGATGCGCTCCACCGCCGCGACCAGACTGCCTCCGGGCATCTGCATGCCCCACCCCCCAGCCCGGCCTACCCGCACCGAGCGTGAAGAGAGTTTTCCACGATTTCCCGCCGTTGCCCACCCACCCCCGGGCGCATCGTCCGCTACAGGATGAACGGAACTGTCCGGCCTGCCCGGACGTCTCCCCCCGTTTCAGTGCTCGACGACACTGAGG
>NZ_DASVSO010000943.1:0-22099 GCF_036388035.1 Archangium sp. | reverse complement strand
CCGGTGGGAGGGCCGGTCCGCCGGCTCTGGAAGCACCGCCAGGGACGAGTGGGGGAGGCTCGGTTTGAACGTGAATCGATGGATGCGGTGGTCGCTGGGAGTGGGGGGACTCCTCGCGGGCATGGTGGCCCTGGCCCTGGTGCTCGGGCTGCCCTCGCCGCGCGGCGAGGCCCGGACCGGAGCGCTGTGGCTCGCCGGCTCGCCCACGCGCCGCATCGAGGCCCGGGTGAGCTACGCGGCGGCGGACGGCTACCGGCCCTACGAGACGCTCCGCTCCGAGCGCCCGGCCCCGCCGCCCCCCGCGCCCCTCCAGGAGCTGGCGCGACTCGAGGAGGCCGGGGACGCGCATGGCATCGCCGCGGCGTACCTCCTGCGCGGCGCCTCGGAGCGGGCGGCGGCGTGGCTGGAGCGGGCCGGCGCCTCTCCGGACGTCGACAGCGACCGGGCCGTGCTCGCCCTGGGCCGGGGCCAGCCCACCGAGGCCCTCGCCCTGCTGGAGCGCGTGCTGCGCCAGCACCCGCGCCATGCACGGGCCCTGTGGAACCGCGCGCTGGTGATGCGGGCGTTGGATCTCCCGGCCCTGGAGGCGGAGTCCTTCGAGGCCGTGGCCGCGCTCGGCGAGCCGGGCTGGGCGGATGAGGCCCGTGCCCGCGCACAGGCCCTGCGCACGCAGCTCCGCACCGCCCAGGAGCGCTGGCAGCGGCTGCGGGACGAGTGCGACCCCTTCGTGGTGGGAACCGGCTCGCTGCCGCTGGAGTACGTGCGCCAGTGGCCAGGGTTTCTCCGGTTGTGCCTCTACGACGCCATCCGCGCGGCGCCGACGGCCGAGCGGCTCGAGGCGCTGTGGCCCATGGCGGAGACGCTCGACACGCACTTCGGCGGCACGGGGATGCGCGATGCCCTGCGGTGGGCCGAGGCCCGCGACTTCCGCCAGCGCGCCCCCCTGGCGGCGCTGTACGTCCACGTCTTCCGCAAGCAACCCATTCCGGGCGGGCTGCCCGCGTACCTCGCGCGGCTGCGGCGCGCGGGCGAGCAGGACATCCTCATGGGCACGCTGGTGCTCACCCGGGCCGTCCTCGAGAACCTGGAGGAATACCGCGAGCTCGTCGCGCGCACGAAGGACCCCTGGTTCCTCCTGCTCGAGGACGACGAGCGCGCCCGGAGCGCCATCGACAAGGGCGCGCTGCAGGAGGCGGAGCGAGTCCTCCTCGCGGCGCTGGAGCGGTGCGCGGCACAGCCGATGTACTACCGGTGCGCCCTGCTGGAGAAGCAGCTCGCCCACCTGTACCGGGAGATGCACCGGCCCGCGGAGGGCTTCCACCATGCCCTGGAGGCACGCCGCCAGCTCCAGGCGGAGAACGCCGCGGGGCCCGAGCCCTGGTTCCTCCTGGAGCTGGGCCAGCTCGCCCGGTTCCGCGACCAGCCATCCCTGGCGCGGGCGTATCTCAATGAGGCGCTCGCGCGCGTGCCCGAGGACTGCCAGGTCCAGCAGTTCGTCCATGCGAACAACGCGGCCATCTTCCACGGGGAGCTGGCGTTCTCCGAGGCCCGCCGGGAGCTGGACCTGGTGCGCAAGTGCCCAGGCCTCCTGGCGTCCGTGGGCATCCAGGTACTCGCCGACCTCGCCCGCCAGCGTCCCGCGCCCGGTGACGCCGCATGGCTCGCCGAGACCATGGAGGCCCTGCGCCGCCCGGGCGCCATGGAGCCCGGAGCGCTCCTGGTCGTCTCGCAACATGAAGCGCGCTTCACCCTGGAGAGGGACCGCGCCGCGGGCGAGGCCCTGCTGCGGCGGGTCATCTCCGAGGCGGCCCGGCTGCCGAAGTGGAACGCGGACGCGCGCAAGGCAAAGGCCTACGCCTACACCGCGCTGCTGCTCGCGGCGGGCCGCGCGGGCGAGCACGAGGCGGCGCTGGCGCTGTTCGGAGAGGAATTGGGCGGAGCACTGCCCTCGCGGTGCGTGCTCGGCGTCACGGTGGATGACGAGCGCACCCTGGTGCTCGCCCGGGGGCCGGAGGGAGGGCTGCTGGGGCGCTACGACGCGAGCCGGACGAGCCCGCTCGGCCGCGAGGCCCAGGGGCTGGTGCCCGAGGACGTCGTCGCGGCGCTCCGGGGGTGCGAGCGCGTGGCGGTGGTGGCCCGCCCGCCGCTTCATGGCCGCGCGGGGCTGCTGCCGCCGGACGTCGCCTGGAGCTTCTTCACGCCGAAGCCCGAGCGGAGCCGCGCGCCCGCGCTCCCCACGCGCCACCTCGTCATCGCCGACGTGCAGGCGCCGCCCCAGTTCCAGCTCCCACAGCTCGGGACGTGGGGGAAGGCGCCCGCGGGGAGCCTCCTGCTGTCCGGCGCCCAGGCCACGCCGGGCCGGGTGCTGGAGGAGATGGCGCGGGCGACGGAGATCGAGGCCCACGTGCACGGCGTCATCAACCTGGCCGTGTCGGACGCCTCGTTCCTGGTGCTCTCGCCGGAGCCGGGGGGCCGCTACGCGCTGACGGCGAACGAGGTCGGCGAGCGGCGCCTGGAGGGAGCCCCGCTGGTCATCCTCGCGGCCTGCCGCGCGGCCCACACCGCGCCCACGCTCCACGAGCCCTTCAGCCTGCCCGGGGCCTTCATCCAGGCGGGAGCCCGCACGGTGCTGGCGGCCACCGTGGACATCCCCGACACGGAGGCCGGTGCCTTCTTCGACGCCGTCCGCGAGCGCATCCGCTCCGGGCAGCCCGCCGCCAACGCCCTGCGCGACGTCCGGGTGCGGTGGCTGCAAGACAATCCCTCGAGCTGGGTGCGCTCGGTGCTCGTCTTCGACTGAGCGCGCCGTGGCTCTCTCGTCGCTGTCCCTCGCAGTCCTGCAATGGAAGGAATCACGATGTCGAGGAACCTGATGTGGTGCGTGCTGGTGGCGTGCGTGACGGCCGCGTGCGTGGTGACCCGTGGCGGCGGGACGCCTGGGACGGGCGGGACGCCCGGAACGGAACCGGGCACGTGCACGGGAACGCAGACGTGCGCGACGCGCCCGGCGCCTCCACCGCCCCCCCTGCCCACCGCGACGCTCATGTCCACCCTGGAGCGGATACCGACGGAGGGCGTCACCCACCTCATCGTCGCCTACTGTCCGCAGACCCTGCACGTCGAGGCCCTCGGCGTCGATGTCCGCGCCAACACCCTGCCCTTCCGCATCAAGGCGACCCGAGAGCAGGTCCAGCGGTTCTTCGACGCGGCGTATCGGAGCGGTCTGCCCATGGCCGTCTACACGCGGACGATGCAGCTGGAGAACCCCATGCTCCCCGGGGTGAGCTCCCCGAGCATGAAGGGGACGGGGACGGCGACGGCCAGCCTTCTGCCGGACGGTGGCACCGAGGAGGGGGAGCCCCAAACGACCCCGTGTGAAATCTGCCCCGGCGGACAGACGGGCGGAGGGACGGGCCTGGGCGGTACGAATGGAGGAGTGGACCCGGGTTGGCTCATCCGGGTCTTCCCGGACGTCGCCATCCGCACGGCGAAGGCCATGGAAGCCGCCCTGAAGACCCGCGACGTCGAGTTCAACGAGATGGCGCCGGCCGTGAAATAGGCTGAACGTCGACCTCGGATGAACCGGGCCCCGGGTGAGGTACTCGCCCGGGGCCCGGCTGTTGCTACGGGTAGCGCCGCCGGTACTCCCCGCGCAGCCGCTCCAGGTAGCCCGCGGCCTCCGGGGAACCCTCCTCGGGCGCCCAGGGGGCGAAGGCCTTGTCGTTGCTCGGCGCGTACGGCCCGTTCTTCACCTCGAAGAGGACCGTGTCCGGCGCGAGGGCGACGAGCCCGTGGAAGATGCCCGGGGCGAGGTCCACCCCGAAGTGCTCGCCGCCCGCCTCCAGCCAGAGACAGTCGCGCACGCGGCCTTCCTCTTCGAAGGTGAAGAAGGCGAGCGCGCCCCGGAGCACCACCCAGGCCTCCGACTTGGGCGGCTCCAGGTGCCGGTGCGGCCGCACGTAGCTGCCCGGCTGGATGACGTTGAGCATCCGGTGCAGCGGGTCGGCCTCGCTCTTGTGGAAGGGCAGGATGATGCGCTGGCGGGGGCTCGACCGGGAGGCCTCGGTGACGCGCTCGACGAGCGGACGCGAGAGGACGACGAGGTCACCCTCGGGAGCAACCAGGGCACGCGGGAAAGGAGGGCTCATGGCCCTCCAGCGGAGCACAGGACGGCGGGGAGGTCACGGGTGCAGCGGGGCCGCACCCGACGGACCCACCTCCTGGAGCTGGCGGCGCAGGGCCGCCTGGACGCGCCGCTCGTAGCCGAGCATCTCGTGCTCGTGGGCGTAGTGGATGGCCTCGAGGAACTCCTCGCGGGCCTCCTGCTCCCGCCCCGCCCGCCGCAGCAGCTCGCCACGGATGCGGTGCAACTCGGGAAGGGAGTGGTACTCCTCCGTCTTCGCCGGCCACGTCAGCGCCTCTTCCACCACGCCGAGCCCCTCCTGCACCTGTCCCAGCCGCAGGTGGATGTCGGCCAGCATGGACAGATGGAAGGGCTTGCCCGCGGTGCTGCCGGTGCGCTGCTCCCACTGCTCCAGCACCTTGCGCATCAGCACCAGCCCCTCCTGCGGGCGCCCCAGCTCGGCCACGGCCCAGGCCCGCGTGATGGAGGGCCAGACAATCCACAGCAGGAAGCGGTGCTCGGTGGCGAGCGGGATGCACTGCTCGGTCAGCCCCAGCGTCGTCCGCGCGTCCCGGCGCAGCTGGCTGCCGATGGCACAGTATGTCAGCGCGAAGCACGTCGTGAACGGGTGGCCGATGCGGCCGGCCAGCTCCAGCGCCTCGCGGGTGAAGCGCTCGGCGCGCTCCTCCTGCCCGGCCACCGAGAGGATCGCCGACCCGTGGGCCAACAGGGCCACCCGCGGGTTGACCCACTGCCGCAGGGAGATGCGCCGGTGCTGCTCCAGGTCCCAGTCCGAGCACGCCAGCCCCAGCTCGAGGTGCCGCAGGGCGGTGCTCATCCGCCCCCAGGCGAAGTAGTCCGCGGCCATCATCCGGTGCCCCACCGCGAGCAGCTCCCGGTTGTGCTGGCTCTGGCCGAGGTCCACCAGCAGCTCGGCGACCTCCTGCGCGTCCCGCAGCTTCCCGCGGGCGAAGTAGTAGGCGAAGGTGCCCCAGTAGCTCAGCTCCAGCCGGGGCAGCTCCTCGCCCACCTCGCGGAAGAGCAGCTGCACCCGGGAGAACGTGCGCTCCACGTCGGGCGAGCCGAAGCCCTGCACATGCATGAGCGGCACGCCCAGGGCGATGAGCAGCTGCAGCTCGTCCTTGGTGAGCGTCGAGGCTTCCGGGAGGGTGCGCAGCAGCTTCAGCGCCTGGTTGAGGTGGCTCACGGCCTCTTCGTTGGCCGAGCGCAGCCCCGCGAGCATGCCGGCCTGCTTCCAATAGTGGATGGCCTGCTTCACGTCCCCGGCCTCCGTATGGTGGTGGGCCAACAGCTCGGGCCGCATCGCCGCCACGTCGGGGAAGTGCTCCATCAGGGCCTGGGCGATCCGCCGGTGGTTCTGCCGCCGCGTGCTGCGGGGCAGCGACTGGTAGGCGGCCTCCTGGATGAGGGCGTGGCGGAACTGGTAGCAGCGCTCGGCCCCATCCTCCTGGACCTGCAGCAACCCCGCCGCCGCCAGCCCCGTCACATCCCGGCGCAGCGCGGCGTCGCCGAGCCGGGTGAGAATGGAGAGCAGCGCATGGGAGAAGCTGCGCCCCACCACCGCGCACAGCTGCGCGAGCTGCTTCTGCCGACGCGGCAGCGAGTCCAGCCGGGCCAGCAGCAGCTCCTGCAGGGTGACGGGGATGGACGCCGCGGCCCCGCCCTCCAGCAGCACGCGCGTCATCTCCTCCACGAAGAGGGGGATGCCATCCGTCCGTGCCACGAGCTGCCGCACCGCGTCCTCCGGCAGCTCCTGGCCCCGCGTCATCTCCTTCACCAGCCGCTCGGTGCAGGCCGCCGGCAGGCGCTCCAGCGCGAGGGCATGGAAGCCGGGGCGCTGCGTCCAGGGCGGGCGGAACTCGGGACGGGCGCTCAACACGAGGAGGATGCGCGAGTGCTCCACGCGCGCGAGCAGGAAGCTCAACAGCTCCAGCGTGGAGGGGTCCGCCCAGTGCAGGTCCTCCATCACCAGCAGCATGGGGCGCTCTCCGGCCGAGTGCGTCAGCAGGGTGGCCAGCCCCCCCAGCGTCTCCTCCTTCTGCCGCTGGGCGGAGAGCCGCAGGTGCGGGGAGTCCGGGGGCACCGGCAGCGACACCAGGGAGGCCAGCAGCCGCACCTGCACCGGCGTCAGGCCCCGCTTGTCGAGCTGCTCCTCCAACGCGCCCACGTTCTCCTCGGGCGAGCGCTCCGCGCTCACCCACAGCCGCCGCAGCACCTCGATGACGGGGTGCAGGGCGCTGGCGCTGAACTGGCTCCAGCACTGCATGGTCAGGTGCAGGGGCTGCTGCGACAGCACGCGCTCGCGCAGCTCCTGGATGAGCCGGGACTTGCCGATGCCGGCCTCGCCCTGGAGGAGCACGAAGCCCCCATGCCCCTCGCGGGCCGCGCGCCAGTGGCCGAGCAGCGCCTCCACCTCGGGCTCACGGCCCACCAGCGTGCTGAGCGCCTCGCCCTGGGTGAGGGCCCAGTCGATGCGGGACAGCGGCTCACGCGAGCGCAGCACGCGGAACACCTCCACGGTGCGCCGCCCCTCCTCGAAGCCGCGCGCCCCCAGGGGCTCGGTGTCGAAGTTGCGCTGCACCAGGTGGTGCGTGTTGGGGCCGATCAGCACCTCGTCCGGCCCGGCCTGCCGCGCCAGCCAGGTGGCGATGCGTGGGGCCTCGCCCTGGATGGTGGTGGTGCGCCCCCGCAGCTCCGGGAGGATGTCGTCCAGCACCACCATGTCCGTGAAGAGGCCCACCCGCACCGTCAGCGTCGGGTGGACACCCGGCGGCATCCGCTCCTGGAGGGCCGCGTGGATGGCCTTGGACAGGTCCAGGCCCGAGCGCACCGCGCAGTCGGCGTCCCCCTCCTTCGCCACCGGGTAGCCGAAGCACGCCAGCCCCTCGTCCCCCATGCACATGGCGATGAAGCCCCCATGCTTCTGGATGACCTCCGACAGGGCACGGTGGAAGGCCGCCTCCAGCTCGCTGAAGTCCTCCGGATCCACCTCCTCCGCCAGGGCGTTGAGCCCCGCCAGCCGGCAGGACAGCAGCGTCACCTGCCGGCGCTGGGGCGACACCGAGCGCGGGGCCTCGCGACCGGGCCGCAGGTGCTCCTCCAGCTCGCGCAGCTCCTCGCGCAGCTCCGCGGCCGACAGCAGGCGCTTGTCGGGGTCCTTCGCCAGCAGCACGGCCAGCAGCGACTCCAGCTCCCAGGGAATCTCCGGGTGGCGCTCGCGCGGCGAGGGCATGGGCGCTGGCGACAGCACCCGCTCGCGCAGCTCGTCCACCAGGGCGCCCGGGAAGGGCAGCTCCCCGGTGAGCAGCTCATACAGCATGATGCCCGCGGCCCAGAGGTCCGTGCGCTCGTCCACCTTTCCCCCGCGCCACTGCTCCGGGGCCATGTAGGGCGGCGTGCCGGCGGTGGGCAGGTGCGGCACGGCCGCGCCGTCCTCGGGAGACAACCACGCCAGCCCGAAGTCGAGCAGCTTCACCGTGCCCTGCTTGCCGATGAAGACGTTGCTGGGCTTGAGGTCACGGTGGACGATGTGGTGCTCGTGCGCGTGCGCCAGTCCTCCGGCCACCCCGCGCATGATCTCCAGCGAGTGCCGCAGCCCGAGCGTCTTCTCCCGCCGCACCACGTCCGCGAGCGACTCCCCCTCCAGGCACTCCATGACGAGCACGGGGACGGAGGGCTCGCCCGGCCCCCCGCTCCACTCGGACACGTCGAAGATGCGGACGATGTGCTCGTGGTCGAGCTGGGCAATGGCCCGGGCCTCCCGCAGCCCCATGCCGGCGAGCTCCTCGCGCGGGAAGAGGAACTTGAGGGCCACCACCCGCTGCAGCTCGTCGTCGTGGGCGCGGAACACCTGGCCCATGGCGCCCTCGCCGAGGGACTTGATGATCTTGAACCGGCGGCCGTCCGAGCCCCCGAGCCTCTCCCCGGGGAGCAGGCGGCGGAACGGCAGACGGGTATTGGATCGGGCGACTTCCACCAGGAAGGAGTCCCCGAAGTCGGACTCCGCGAGGTCGAGCCTGTCCCCGAGCTCCTCCTCGTCGAACTTCGCCTCGTCCTCTTCCTGATGGGGGTCCTCCGGCCCCTGGCCGTCATGATCGCCGGTGCGTCCCATGGCGCTTCTCCCAGTCCCCGGAGGCGGGCCCACGACGGGCAACCCACCACTCCCCTAGGGGAAAGCTAGGAGTCACGACGAGGGCTAGCAACGAGACCTCCCGCAAGGGAGGGGTTCCCGTCTTATTTCGCATGCGACTCCGGGGAGGGGCGACCCACGGGCCTGGACCCTCCCGCGTGCACCGACAAGGCGAGCGGGCCCCCCTCCTGAAGGTGTGGCGATCCGCCGCAACCAACACCACATCTCCTACATCACACCAGTGAGTTGTGGACTCCACCGGTTCGAGGGGGGCGGGAAGTCAGAGCTCTCTCCTGGAGAAGCCCTTCCCGGTCCTCGCTCTTTCCTTCATGACAACCCCCCAGGTGAGGCCCCTATGAGCACCATTCTTCTTGTTGATGATGAACCCGAGCTTCTCGACCTCTACGCGGAAGTTCTCGAGCTGATGGACCATCGCGTGCTGCGTGCACATGATGGGCGCGAGGCGTTGGAGATCGCCCACGAGCGGCGGCCGGACCTCGTGGTGACGGACTGGCAGATGCCGCGGATGAGCGGCTTCGAGCTGTGTCAGCGGCTGGTGCAGGACGAAGCGCTGCGCGACGTCCCCATCATCATGCACAGCTCCTCCTCCGACCCGCATGCCCCGGGCGTCCGGGCCTTTCTGTCGAAGTGCTCGGAGCTGCACGAGTTTGAAGAGGTCGTCCATCGGACGCTCGTCGACTCCGGGGCAGTCCCCCAGGGGCCGCCCGACAGGAGCGACTACCTGCGGGAGCTCTCGCGCGCGTCGAGGGAGACCGCCTGGGAGCAGGAGCACGCGTGCGGCATGCTGCACTGAAGCCACGACACACTGCATGGTAAGCGGGCCGGGAGACGAGCTGTTTCCCGGCCCGAGTTCTTTTCGCCTTCTGGGTCTCTCCATCACAGCAGGAGGCCCTGATGGCACGCATTTTCGATGGAGTTGACCAGGAGTTCCAGTCCCTCATCGGCACACACGAGCCGCTGTTGCATGGACTCGCGCGCAAGCTCTGCCGTAACGGGAGCGCGGACCCCGAGGACCTCGTGCAGGACACCCTGGAGCGCGCGCTGGTGCATTTCGAGCAGTTGCGCGACTGGAGCGACGGCACCCGCCGCGCGTGGTTGTGCACCACGCTCCAGCGGCGCTTCCTCGACCAGTTCCGCCGCCAGCGCACCGAGAGCCATGAGCGTCCCCACCTCGAGTGGATGCGCGCCCCCGTCCTCGTGCGCGAGCCGCGCGCGTGGCGCCCCTGGGAGCGCGTCTCCGAGGAGGAGCTGCGGCGCGCCATCACCCGACTGCGGCCCCCGCTGCGCACCGCCTTCGAGCTGCACACCGCGGGGCTGCGCTACAAGGCCATCGCCGAGCGACTCGGCACCACTCCGGGCACCGTGGGCTTCTGGCTGCACCAGGCCCGGCGCGAGCTGAAGGCCCAGCTGCGGCCCCTCGCCGTCACGGGCGAGGAGGAGCTCGCGGCGTGAGCGACAATCCCAGACATGAAAAATGAAGCCCGCACAAGAAGTCAATCGCGGTGCGTCATGACAACGGCAGTCCCTGACAATGAATGACACATGGAAAGACAAACACCCATGAACTCCCAGACGCGTCACATCCTCCAGGTCCCCCCCTCCGTGAACCCCCCCCCCCGCCCCGTCGAGGTCGCGCCGCGCCGCAACCGGCTCGTGGCCGTGGTGGCCCCGCTCGCGAGGAACGTCCTGTCCACCGAGCACGTCCCCGAGACGACTCCCGGCCGGATGCAGCTGCGCGGAGTGACGGGCATCCTCTTCATCGTCTTCGGGTTGATG
Source organism: Archangium sp. (assembly GCF_036388035.1). Classification (GTDB taxonomy): domain Bacteria; phylum Myxococcota; class Myxococcia; order Myxococcales; family Myxococcaceae; genus Archangium. Next base: position 12,029 of record NZ_DASVSO010000943.1, on the reverse strand, counting down.
AAGGCCTTCGACACCACGATGCCCATCCTCGTGGGAGCGCCGGGCCTGCACGTGAACACGGGAGCGGAGGGCTTCGCCCAGCTGCTCGCGGGCCTCGGGGTGCCCTTCCCGCTCTTCAACGCCTGGTTCGTCATCGCGGTGGAGGTGTTCTGCGGGCTGGGTCTCATCCTCGGGGGCTGGCTGCCGGCGACGAAGCTCATCACGCGCCTGAGCGCGCTGCCGCTGGCCATCGACATGCTGGTGGCCCTTTCCGTGGGCCTCCGCCAGGTGCAGGGCAACCCGGTGGTGCTCGACGGGCTCCCCGTGATGAACCAGTTCTGGAGGCTGCCGCTGGAGATCGGCCTGCTGCTGGGAATGGCGTACCTGCTCTGGAAGCCCGCGGTGGCCCCGAAGGCCCCGCCGCGCCCCGTGCTGGTGCGCGAGTCCGAGGACGTCCTCTAGACAGGAGCCCCAAGGCGCCCGGTGCCCTGGTCTCACGAAAGGTGAGCCTCCAGGGGACCGGGCGCCTTCGTCTTTGTTGATAAGTCGCCTGGCGCTCCCCGAGGGCTGCGCGTTACGGGTCGTTGATGTACAAACTGGGATGACACCGTGCACGTGAGTCCCTCGACCCCCCTTGGACCCCTGTTCGGCTGCCTCCAATGCGCCGGCCAGCGCATGGAGGCGAGCTACAGCCCCAGCCTCGTCCTCCTCTCCATCCTCCTCGCCGTGGTGGCCTCCTATACGGCGCTCGACCTGGCCGGCCGGGTGGCGGGGACGTCCGGCATCACACGGCGGGTGCTGCTGGGCAGCGGCGCCGTGATGATGGGGGTGGGCATCTGGGCCATGCACTTCGTGGGAATGCTGGCCTTCAACATGCCGGGGGAGGTCAGCTACGGCCGGGGGCTCACCGCGCTCTCCATGGGCGCGGGCATCGTCGGGGCCTGGGCGGCCCTCTTCGTCGTCAGCCGCAGCCTCGTCACGCCCGAGCGCCTGCTCGCCGGTGGCCTCTTCATGGGGCTGGCCATCAACCTCATGCACTACGTGGGCATGGAGGCCATGCGCATGGAGGCCACGGTGCGCTACGACCCGTGGCTGTTCGTGCTCTCGGTGCTCATCGCCCTGGCGGCCTCGGTGGCCGCGCTGGGGTTGGCGTTCCGGCTCCAGGGGGATCCGCGCGCCTGGTCCTGGGCGAAGCTGGGCAGTGCCCTGCTCATGGGCCTGGCCATCTCCGGAATGCACTACACGGGGATGGCGGCGGCCCGCTTCACTCCCGCCCAGGTGCCCCCCGAGTACATCGCCTCCGGCATGCGGCTCGATGCCCTGGGGGCCACCGCCATCGGCGCGGCCGTGCTGGTCGGACTGGGGCTCACCCTGCTCGGCTCGCTGGTGGACCTCGAGCAGCGGCGCGCCCAGTCCACCCTGACGCTGCTCGCGGACGCCAGTGCCCTGCTGGGGCGCAGCCTGGACATCCCCACCATCGCGGTGACGCTGGCGGAGCTGGTGGCCCCGTCGGTGGCGGACGGGTGTGTGGTGGACCTGAGCACCGAGGACGGCACCGCCCTGCGCCGCGTGGCCATCTGCTACCCGGAGCACCGGGAGCAGGAAGCGCGCTACCGGGGCGTCCTCTACCCGCGAGAGATGGGCTCGGGGTCCCTCGCGCAGCAGGCGGTGCGCACCGGGCAGCCCGTGCTGCTCTCCCACGTGTCACGCGGCGAGTTGGAGGGGCTGGCCCAGGCGCCCGAGGCCCTCACCCTGCCGCGGGACGCCCACGCGCGCGCGGTGCTCCTCGTGCCACTGGTGCACCGCGAGCGGGTGCTGGGGGTCCTCACCGTCTTCTCCCGCGAGCGCCCCCTGGGGTTTACCGAGCGCGCCCTGGTGCAGGAGCTGGGGCGGCGCGCGGGCAGCGCGGTGGAGAACGCCCGCCTCTTCCACGAGGCGCAGGAGGCCATCCGCGTGCGCGACGAGTTCCTCTCCATCGCCTCGCACGAGCTGAAGACGCCCCTGACGCCGCTGCAGCTCCACCTGCACCGGTTGCAGCGCACGGTGGCCAGCGCGGGCGGGGAGACCGTGCCCACCGAGCAGGTGGCGCGGGTGGTGGACGTGGCGCAACGCCAGACACGGCGGCTGGCGCGGCTGGTGAATGAGCTGCTGGACATCTCGCGCATCCGCCTGGGTCGGCTGGAGCTGCACCGCGAGCAGATGAACCTGGGTGAGGTGGTGCGCGAGGTGGTGGCGCGGCTCGCGGATGAGCCGACCTGGCTCGCGGGCCAGCACACGCTGCACGTGGAGGGAGCGGTGACGGGGTGGTGGGATCCGTCCCGGCTGGAGCAGGTGGTGGGCAACCTGCTGTCCAACGCGGTCCGCTACGGGCAGGGCAAGCCGGTGGACGTGACGGTGCGCGAGCGCGAGGGAGCGGCCTGGCTGGTGGTGAGGGACCGGGGCATCGGCATCGCGCCCGAGGCCCTCCAGCGCATCTTCGAGCGCTTCGAGCGCGCGGCCTCCCGCAACTATGGGGGGCTGGGGCTGGGCCTCTACATCACCCGGCAGATCGTCGAGGCCCACGGCGGCACCATCTCCGTGGAGAGCGAGCTGGGCGTGGGCTCCACCTTCACGGTGAAGCTGCCCCTGCACCCCATGCACTGAGCCCCGGCGTCAGGCCGGGGTGAAGCGCAGCGGCAGCTTGACGGGCCCGCGCACCGTCAGCGCGTGGCCCCACTCCACGCCCTCCGTCAGCCGGGTGAAGTCCTCCACCCGCGTGAAGAGCGCCTCCAGGCCCAGCCTCGCCTCCAGCCTCGCCAGCGCCGCGCCCAGGCAGAAGTGGATGCCGTGCCCGAAGGGCAGGTTCCCGTGCTTCTCCCGCTCCAGGGAGAACCGGTCCGCCTCGGAAAACTGCCTCGGGTCCCTCCCCGCCGAGGCCAGCAGCACGAACAGCATCGCGTCCTTGGGCACCTTCACCCCGGACAGCTCCACCTCCTCCGTCGTCCTGCGCATGACGCCGTGCACCGGCGGCTCGTAGCGCAGCACCTCCTCGAGCAGCCTCGGCACCAGCCCCAGGTCCGCCCTCACCCGCGCCAGCACCTCCGGGTGCCGGGAGAGCGTCAGCAGCGTGTTGGACAAGAGGTGCACCGTCGTCTCCAGCCCCGCCACCAGCAGCAGCGCGCCGAAGCCCAGCAGCTCCCGGTCCGTCAGCACCCGCCCGTCCACCTCCGCGCGCACCAGCTCGCCCATGATGTCGTCGCGGGGCGTGCGCCGCCGGTCCTCGATGACCTCGCGCAGGTAGCGCGTCAGGTCGTCGAAGCTCCTCTGGACGCGGACGATGCGCTCGGGCGAGTGGCCCCCCGCGTTGATGCTCAGCAGGTCATCCGCCCACTCCTTGAAGCGCGAGTGCAGCGCGGGGTCCATCCCCAGCAGCTCGCCAATCACCGACGCGGGCAGCGGCAGGGCGAAGTCGGCGATGAACTCCACCTCCCGCTGGCGCGCCACCTTGTCCGCCAGTGTCTCGGCCAGCTCGCGGATGCGCGGCTGCAGCCGGGTGAGCGCCGGGCCCCCGAAGGCGCGGTTGACGAGGTTGCGCATGGCCGTGTGCTCCGGCGGATCCTGCGTGATCAGCATCTGGCCGAGCTCGTTGTTCTTCAGCCACGGCGGCAGCACCCGCTCCCGGTTGGACGAGGAGAAGCGCCGCGGATCCTTCAACACCGTGAGCGCATCCTCGTACCGGGTGACGGCCCACAGCCCCAGCGGGTCCACCTGGCACACCGGCGCGTGCTCGCGCAGCTCGGCGTAGAAGGGGTACGGGTTGGAGCGGACCTCCGGGGTCATCAGGTTGAGGCGCGGAGACATGGGGACTCCTCGTCGAGCTGAAGAGAGACAGCGGGAAAACGGTAGCGGTCGCCTGGCAGCCCCTGCGGAGCACCGCCGCCACCTTTTTAGGCGCTGTCGGCTTTCCGACGCGAGTCCCTCGATACCGACTCGGGGGCAGGTCATGGCATGGCAACGAACGTGCGATCTGTCCAACCTCGAAAATCCAGGAAGGAGCTACAGGCCCTCCTTCCCTCCCACCGAGCAGGGGGGCGAGGTGATCCAGCACCGACACGCGGCGTGCGTAGCTTCACCCCCGCACCACAAACGCAGCAAGGAGGGGCTCCATGCCTACACCGACTCTGACGACCAGCGCCTACGTGCTTCACAACCTCGGTCTCGCCGCGGGCTTCGGCGGTTCGCTCTTCGGGCGCGTCGCCCTCAATCCGTCGGCCAAGCTCATCAATGACAAGCAGGACCGGGCGAAGATCGTCAACGCGGCGTGGAACGGCTACAACATCATCAACGCCCTGGGCGTGGGTGCCACCGCCATCACCTGGTTCTTCGGTCGCTCGAAGATCAACGGGCGCAGCATCTCGCCGGTGGCGCACAAGCTCGTCATCGCCAAGGACTTCCTGATGGGCGCCACGCTCGTCAGCGGCCTCGTCAACCTCATCGGCGGAGGCTTCCTGGCCAAGCGCGCCCTGGGCGACGGCATCGCCATGGAGTCCGGCAGCAAGGCCGCGGACGACGCCCCGCAGGACGTGAAGAGCACCACCAAGCTCGTCAACTGGCTGGGCGTCTTCAACCTCGCCACCATGGCCGGCCTCATCGGTGTGTCCACGTGGCTGGACAACACCGCGATGACCAGCAGCAAGTGGAAGCTGATCGCCCGCGTCCTGCCGTAGTCACCCACACAGCACCTTCACGGCATCTCCACACGGCCTCCGCGCGCACTCCGCGAGCGGGGGCCGTGGTGTGTCCGGGCACCGCCCCCCGCCACCCGTCCCGCCGTCCAGGCCGCTCCCTCGCTCCCCCCTTCCCATTGGCCCGGGGGGTGCAAACCCTCTCGGGGAAACGGAGGGGGATGGATGCGCGGCAGGCGAGGGACGCAGCTTCTGGTGTGGGCCTGGACACTCCTCGTGATCGGCTGTGGTCCCGAGGCCCACGAGTGGGAAGGAAATTTCCCCGAGCCAGCACCAGATGCGCCCGCGATGAGCGCCCAGGAGGAGCCACTGCCCGGTGGGCTCGAGGTGGCCCCCATCCGCGTGGAGCCCCGGAGCGATCCCCGGCCGCTGCCGCTCATGTTCCAGCCGGGCTTCCACCAGGCGCTGCGCTGGTCCTACACCGCCAACAACGTGACGTTCCGCCTGCGCGTGCCGGTGGGCCGAGCGGGACAGCGGGTGCGGCTCGCCTTCCGCTCGGGAGACGGCAACCTCGTGCTGCGCAAGGCCACGGTGGCCCGGGCGGGGCCCAATGGCTCGCTGGCCTCCACGCCCGTGGCGGTGACGTTCTCCGGCGCGGCGGGCTTCTCCGTGGGCAAGCGGGTGCGCGTGGTGTCCGACCCCGTCTCCTTCCCCGTGGGCTTCCGCGACGAGCTGTTCGTGTCCTTCGAGGTGCAGGGCGCGCTGGCCATCAGCGCCATCATGGCCATGCCCGGCAGCTACACGCGCTCGGGTGCGTACGCGGGCGTCAAGGACATGGGCGGCACGCCGTGGGAGCGTGCGGTGGGCCTGTCCACCGTGGACGTCGAGGGCCCGCCCTCGCGCGCCTTCGTCGCCCTGGGGGACAGCATCACCGAGGGCTACATCAGCGACCACGACGACGTGCGCCGCGCCTGGCCCGCCCTCGCCGAGGCGCGGCTGGGCGTGCCCCTCGTCAACGCGGGCGTCTCCGGCCAGGGCTTCTATGACGGGCTGATGAACCTGGACGCGGAGGTGCTCTCGCTCCAGGGCGTCACCGACTGCATCGTGCTGCTGGGCACCAACGACTTGAGCTCGCTGCCGACGAGCGGGCTGCAGGCACGGATGAACACGCTCATCTCGCGGCTCAGGCCCTTCTGCCGCCCGTGGGTGGGCACGCTGCTGCCCAAGGAGAAGTCCAACCACGGCAACTACGAGGTGGTGAAGGCCCAGCGGCTGGAGATGAACGCGTGGATCCGCGCCACCTTCCCGGACGTCATCGACTTCGAGGCGGTGACGCGCCAGCCGGGCAACGTGCACCTCTTCCTCGACGGGCTGGAGGTGGACGGCATCCACCCGAGTGCCGAGGGCCAGCGCGTCATGGCCACCGAGGTGGTGCGCGTGCTGCGCGAGAAGGGCGTGCAACCCCAGGCGGGCGTGCAGCCGCCAGTGGGGGAACAGCATTGAGAGGCTGTTGACTTTCGGCGGTGGCCTTCGCGCGTTGACCGTCTTCCAGCGCGCATGCTGGAGTCACGCCATGAGAACGGGCCCGGCAGGGGCAGCGCAAGTGGCCCCTCAGATATGCGCACCCCGCGGGAACCGGTGAAGGCATGTCCGAGAAGGATGATTGGCAGCCCTTGCGTGATCTCGCACGGCGCGTCCTGGACAACAACGAGCCACTGGTGCTGACCGAGGACGTGTGTGACCTTCTCCGCCGAACCGGTGGCCAGGTCGCGCTCGGCGCGGAAGAGGTGGAGCAGGCTCTGAGTGAGGTACCGCGTGCCACCGGGCTGCTGCGGGAGATCGATCGCCGCATCAGCGAAGGCACCCTACGGCTCACTCCCGCCCTCTTGAGGATGTACCGCCTCCGTGACGCGGGCGACCTCGAAGGCGCGTGCAGGCAGATGGAGGAAGTGCTCGCCGTGGAGGTCGTTCCCCTCTACCGGGATATCGCCTCCGGCGAGCTGGAGAAGTTGAAGGAGCTGAAGCGATGAAGTGGCGGCTCGCCCTGGGAGTGGGCGCCGCGCTTCTCCTCCTGCTGCCACTGACCATGCTCTTGAGCCGCCCGCTGCGTCCTGCCCCTTCGACAGGCCGGCACGTCCTCCCGATGCTCGATGCCGCGGAGCGCAGGGGCCTGGAGACCTATACCCGCCCCTGCAAGCACAGCTCCGATTGCGAGCCTCCCTTGCGGTGTGTGCGGAATCCCCAGGCCTTCATCTCCACCTGCTCCGACAGCGAGTGCTTGTCGGATTCACACTGCGGAGACCGGCGTGTCTGCCGCGACGTGGACCTGGCCGATGATGGCTCCCTGGTGAGGGTCTGTGTCCTCCAAGGCACGCGCGTGGAAGGCGAGCGGTGCGACAAGTTCCCCACTCGAGTTGCCGAGGCCTGCGGACCTGGGTTGCTCTGCGGAGGCCGGGAGGGCTGGTGCGGCCGTCCCTGCCAGAAGAACGTGGCGAAGGACTGTCAGGAGGGCTTTTTCTGCGCCGACGTCGTGCCCCAACCACTCTGCCTGCCCTCGTGCGAGGCCCGGGGCTGCCCCGCTGGCCAGCATTGCATCCGCTTCAAGGAAGGTGCCTCCGCCTGCGTGGAGGTGTACGGCAAGAACTGCCAGAGCGCCCCCTGCCCGGAAAACGAGGTGTGCAAGGTGCGCGATGCCTTCACGGCCCCCGGCAAGGCCTGGATGGAATGCGTGCGGGAGTGCGTCATGGGAGGCCCCGCGACCTGTCCCGAGGGCAGCCGATGTTTCGTGGCGGGCTACTGCCTGCCCCCTCCGTGCGATCCCAGCGACCCCAACGCATGTGCCGCGGGCTTCCGCTGCGAGCAGAAACACCCGGCCATCCCCGGGCAGTGCCAGCCGGAGTGGGCGCCCGCGCCCTGAAGCGGGAGCGGAACGTGTCGCCGAAAAACCCGCGGGCCGTTATCTCCCTCCCGCGCCGGACACCCGGCGAGGGACGATGACGAACACCTGGTATGACGCGGTGGTGGTGGGCTCGGGCTTTGGAGGACTGGCCGCGGCGCTCGAGCTCACCCGGCGGGGCGCCCGCGTGGCGCTCTGCGAGACCCTCAACTACCCGGGAGGCTGCGCGAGCACCTTCCGCCGGCACGGCTATTCCTTCGAGGCCGGCGCCACCCTCTTCTCCGGGCTCGACTCGGAGCAGCTCTTCGGCCGCTGGGTGCGCGAGTACGGGCTCGACGTGACGGTGGACTGGTTGGACCCGCTGGTGGAGCTGCGCACCCCGGGCATGCACCTGGGCGTGTACCGCGACCGCGAGCGTCTCCACGAGCAACTCCGTGCCTTCCCCGGCGCCCCGGCCGACGCCCTGCGCGACTTCTTCCGGCTGCAGCACCAGGTGGCCCAGGCGCTGTGGCCCCTCTTCGATGACCCCACGCTGCTGCCGCCGCTCGACGTGCGCGCGCTGCTGCGGCACGCCTCACGCGCCCTGAGTTACACGCCCCTGCTGCGGTGGATGGGACGGCCGCTCGGCGCCGTGCTGGAGCGCTTCGGACTGCTGCGCTTCACCCCCCTGCGCACGTACCTGGACGCGCTCTGTCAGATTACCGTCCAGTGCGGCGCCACCGAGGCCGAGGCTCCCTTCGCGATGGCGGCCATGGACTACTACTGGCGCGGCACCGGGCACGTGCGCGGCGGCATCGGCCGGCTGGCGAGCGCGCTCGCGGGGGCCGTGGCCTCGGGCGGAGGCGAGGTGCTGTTCGCCAACCGGGTGAAGTCGCTCGAGCGCGTGCCGGGAGGCTGGCGGGTGTCGGCACGCCGGGGCGAGCTGTTCGCGCGCCACGTGGTGGCCAACGTGCTGCCCCAGGGACTGGCGCGGATGCTGGAGCTTCCGCCCGAGCGCCAGCCCGCGTCCCTGCGGGAGCTGGCCGGACGTGTGGGAGAAGGTTGGGGCGCGGTGATGCTGTACCTCGTGGTGCGAGCGCCCGCGGGGGCCTCATCGAGCGCCCACCACCTGGAGCTGGTGCTGGACGAGCAGGCGCCCTTCATCGAGGGCAACCACCTCTTCGCCTCGTTCAGCGGCGAGGCGGACACGGGCCGAGCGCCCCCGGGCCACCGCACGCTCACCGTCTCCACCCACGTGGCGCTGCGAACGCTGGCGGGGAAGAACGAGGCGGAGCGGGCCCGCCACATCGCCACCATCCAGGAGCGGATGCGGCTGGGGCTCGCGCGACTGGCGCCCGAGTGGTTGGAGAACGTGCACCACGAGCTGACGGCGTCCCCGCGCACCTTCGAGCGCTTCACCGGGCGCGAGGCGGGAGCGGTGGGCGGAGTGCCCCGCCGGGCCGGGCTGCACCACTACCGCACGCTGGGCCCGCGCGAGGTCATGCAGGGGCTGTGGCTGGTGGGCGACTCGGTGTTCCCCGGGCAGAGCACGCTGGCCACGGCGCTCGGCGGCGTGCGCACCGCCGCGTGCATCGCGAGGGGGTGACTCAGTCACCCTCGAAGCGGACCCCCGCCGCCTTCGCCTCGGCCACGAGCTTGTCCACCTTCGCGAGATAGGCCTCCATGTCCGCCTTCCGCTCCAGGCCGCCGGAGGACATGTAGCGCACGGTGCCGAAGATCTCCCGCTCGCCCCAGGGTCGGTCGTGCAGGCCGAAGAGCCAGCCGATGTTCGCGTACGAGTTCGCGTCGCGCCCATCCAGGAAGTACGTGTTGTTGAGCGCCAGCGTCGTGCGGTGCGCGTGCTCGGGGGTGCTGCTCCACTCCAATATCTTCTTCCCCCAGTACATGCGCATGGCGTTGTGCATGTAGCCCGTGTAGCGCATCTCGCGCATGGCGGCGTTCCAGTACGGGTCGTGCGTGCGCGCCCGCTCGAGCTGCTCCTTCGTGTACTGGTGGTGCCGCTCGTCGCTCCGGTGCTTGTCCAGCGTCTTGCGCGCCCACTCGGGCACGCACTCGAAGGTGTCGTAGTGCGGCGAGTACTCGGCGAAGTTCTGCGCCAGCTCGCGCCGGACGATGAGCTCCTCGAGGAAGCTCTCGCGCTGGGGGTCCGCCGCCTTGGCCTCGCGCGCGACGAGCGCCACCTCCACCGGGCTCACCTGCCCGAAATGGAGGTACTTGCTCATGTGCGAGACGTGCGTCGTCTCCGGGTGAGGCCGGCTCTCCTGGTACTCGGGGAGGTGCTCGGTGACGAACTTGCGCAGCAGGCGCTTCGCCTCGCTCGTGCCGCCCCGAAAGCGGTGGCTCACCGGAGGCACCGAGCGGTCCAGCTCCAGCTTCGCCAGCACCGCGTCGAGGTTCTCCAGGTCGAGCCCCTTCACGCCGAGCCCCCGCGAGTCCGTCTTCAGCGGCGTGGGCGCGAGCGCCACGAGGTACGCGCTCCAGAGGCGGTGGATTTTGGGGCGGAGGGTGCGCGCGGCGAACTCGGCCTTGCCCGAGGCGGCGGCCACGGGCACCACCACATCGCCCTCGACTTGAATCACCGGGCAGGAGGCCTTGTCGGCCACTGTCCTTCGCCACTGCTTCTGGTGCCGCAGGTAGCCCCGGTCACACACCACGAGGGCCGCGTGCCGCGCGAGCTTCAAGGCCACCGCGTCCGGGCTCCCCCGCTGGACGACGAGGGGAATCCCCCGCCGAGCCAGGGCCCGTTGCGTGTCCTGGAGCCCCTCCAGCAGGAAGCGGTAGTGGCGGACGTTGGCCTCGGGGTAGCCGTCCATCAGCCCGAAGCCCACGAGCAGCGGCAGCTTCGCCTCGTTGGCTCGCTGGATGGCGTACTCCAGCGCGGGGTTGAAGTCGGCGCGCTGGCTCTGCTGCATCCAATAGAGGATGTACTCGCCGCCGCGAGACTCATGGGTGTTGAGCCGCTGGAGGCGGCCCTCCTCGATGGTCCTGCTCTTCATCGCGCCCCTTGTGCAGTGTCCATGGCAGTGTCGGAATGACCCCTGCCCGCCATGAGCAGCCTCCTCGCCTTTCCTCTTCTACACGGAGGGGGTCGCTCTTGAAGGGGGCATTGCCTATGGCCCGTCCTCGGTCTCAGGCGGCGGAAGCGGGGGCGCGGGAACGAGGAACCACTTGTCCGAGCGCTGACGCGACACCAGGTGTGGGAGGCCCGCCACTTCCACCGTGGCGCCGTAAGGCGGGTCTTGCTGCGCATGCAACCACTCCATGGCCTCGGCCATGCTGGAGAAGGACTGCTCGGCGCGTGTCGCCAGCTCCGCGTCCGCATTGAAATCCCGAAGGTAGTCTCGAAAGTCGTCCAGCCTCCCCGTCCTGCGAATGAAGTGGAGCGCCTTGGCTGCTGACTCGATGGCCGCGATCTGCTCAGGCGTACGCGCATCCTCATGCGCCAGCCCTTCGAGTTCCTCGAGCACCCTTTCCAGATTGAACTCCTTGGGGGCCACTGACTCATCCCTGCTCATGCATCCTCAAGTGAAGACGAGTGGGGCCAGGACCAGGAGTCCCGCCCCCGCTGAGACGACGACGAAAGCGACACCCGCCACGACAATGACGGCTCCCACGAGAACTTCCTTCCGGTGCTCCTTCAACCAGCCAATGGCTTCATTCGTTTCCAAAAACTCCACTGGATGCTGACCGGTTGCCTTCAAACACTCCATGTATTCCTCATGGCATGTTTCGCGACAATACGTGGAGTGACTGGGCTGCTTGTATTCGTAAGGATAGGGCGGCTTACGCTTCTTGCAGTTGCGATAGCACTCATGGTGCTCTTGATTGCAGTCCCGCTGGCGCCGTGAGGCGAGGACAATACGCGAGTCGAGCTCGCCTTGGCTCCCTTCCAGCTCGGCAGGCATCCGCCAGTCGGACCCGTCATTCGGAATCCAGGTATGCGTGACATGTCCGTCCTGGGTGTCCTGAATGACCAGGAAGTGATTCGTGAACTCTTGGAGCGACTCCGCCTGGGTCGAACGCGTCCCCGCCTCTGAAGCGGCGCACCCCATGAAGCAAAGCCCTACCCACAGCACGCAGACCCTCAGCGGGGCCTTCCCAGGCTCGACGACCTTCAGGCCTACTTCCCGGAGTTCCAAGCCTGCACCTCGCCGCCCGACAGTCTGGTGCGGGCTCTTCCATCCATACCATGGAAGGGACCGGAATCACGAGTTGGTTCCGGGCAAGGCGTCAGAGCAAATGAGAGCACGGTGCGCCGCCGAATCGCTCCACTCGGCGTGAAGTTCCAGGAGCAGTCCGCGTGACGCCAGGGGGAGTGCGCTGCCGAGGTGGGAGCCATCTGACGCAACCCTTGTCTGCTCAAGGGGTGGAGCGCCCGCCAATCACCGGAAAGCGCTCGTAGGCCCGCAGCAGCGCGTCCAGGTGGGCGGAATTGTCGAGATCAAGTGGTGCGTCCGTGAGCCCAACCACCCACCCGCCCGTCGCGGTAC
>NZ_DASVSO010000942.1:0-6041 GCF_036388035.1 Archangium sp. | reverse complement strand
CGGGGATACGGAGCCGCTCTCCGTCTCCCCGGTTTGTCTTTCGCGGGGCTCGGAGCGCTCAGAAGAGCGCGAGCTGCTTGGGCGGACCCAGGGCGCGCGCGTCCAGGCCCTCGCCGCGCAGCACCTGGGCCAGCTCCTCGGCGAAACCGTGGAGGGTGATGACGTCCCGAGCGCCGGTGGCCTTCACGTAGCGCACCAGCGACGGGCAGTCGGCATGGTCCGACAGCGGGAAGGCCACGTCCGCGCCGTAGCGGCGACAGGCGCCCGGCCCATCCAACGCCCAGCCCGTGAGGACGGCGGTGGCGCGTGGCCAGAAGGGCGCGAGGCCTCCCCCCCGCACCAGGTGCGGCGGGAAGAAGAGCACCTCGCCCGGCTCGACGCGCCCATCCAGGCACCGCAGCGGCTCGATGGGAACGCCCAGCTCGCCGTACAACTTCGTCATCTCGTAGATGGACGAGTGGGCCACCAGCGGGAAGCCGCGATCCGACAGGTACTTCATCGCCTCCTGGCTCTTGCCCAACGGGTAGGCCAGCAGCACGGGCACCGAGCCCCGCTCCTGGTGGCGGCGCACCCAGGACTCCACCTGCCCCATCACCTCCTCGCGGGGCGGGAAGACGTAGCGCGGATGGCCGAAGGTGGACTCGATGACGAGCATGTCGCACTCGGCCACCTGGAGCGGCTCGGCGGTGAGCGAGGGGGCCACGTTGAGGTCGCCCGTGTAGACGATGCGCTTGCCGTCCTCGCGGATGACGCGCAGCTGGGCGCTGCCGAGGATGTGGCCCGCGGGCAGCAGCTCCAGCGTCAGCGAGCCCAGCTCGAAGGGGCGGCAGAAGGGAGCCGACAGCGGCGCCTGGAGCGGACCCAGCCGGTGCGCCATGAAGCGCAGGGTGGCGGCGGTGGCGATGGTGCGCTCGTGCCGGGCGATGTGGTCCGAGTGCCCGTGGCTGACGAAGGACAGCGGGGACTTGCGCTTGGCGTCCAGGGACAGGGGCGTCCCCGTCAGGTGCAGTCCGTTCCTTCGCAGCTCGACGCTCATGAGAGGCCCTGGGTATAGCGGCTCCCGCCGGGCATGCACGCCTTCTCGCCGAGGTGTCAGCCCGAGCGCCGGGCAGGCGGGAGGACGGGCCCGCGCTCCAGTCGCGGGAGGCTCAGGCGCGCTCGGGACGCAGGCGCCCGAAGAAGTGGCCCCCCAGCTCGGCCACCAGCACGCCCACCACGATGAGGCCCCCACCCACCCACTCGCGCACGCCGAGCGTCTCGTAGCCGAGCGCCACCGAGTACACCCCGGCGAAGACGGGCTCCATGGAGCAGATGAGCGCCACGCGCACCGCGGTGGTGCGCGCCTGGGCCCACGTCTGCACGCAGATGGCCATCGCGCTGGCGAAGAGGCCGCAGAAGGCCGCGGCCCCGATGAAGGACGGCGTCCACTCGACCCGTGCTCCGGCGAAGGGCAGGCAGAGCGCGGACAGCCCCGCCACCACCCAGAGCTGCACGGCCACCAGCGCCACCACGCCGGACTTCGGCGCGTAGCGCTCGGTGAGGAGGATGTGGAAGGCGTAGGCCACCGCGCAGCCCAGCGTCAGCCAGTCTCCCCAGGACAGGCCCTGCCCCTCCCCCACCTGCGCGCCGGTGAGGTAGCGCAGGCCCACCGCCGCCAGCACCACGCCCACGCATGAGGAGATGCGCGGCCTGCGCCGGAAGAGGGCCAGCCCCAACACCGGGACGAGCACCACGTACAGCCCGGTGATGAAGGCCGAGCGCGAGGGCGTGGTGGACACCAGCCCCACCGTCTGCAGCACGAAGCCGAGGAAGAGGAAGACGCCCAGCAGCAGCCCCCGGCGCAGCGTCTGGGGGACGAGCATCTCCCGCCGGGCAATGGCCGTGAGCGCCAGCGCGCCGATGCTGAAGCGCAGCGCGAGGAAGGAGTACGGGTCCCCGTGGCTCAGCGCCCCCTTCACCACGACGAAGGTGACGCCCCAGAAGGCTGTCATGAGGACCAAGGCCCCATCCGCCTGGAGGCGCGTGCTGCCCTCCGGGTGGCTCGAGGCGTCGGTCGTCACGGAAGAGGAGGTGCTGCTCACGGAAGGCCGCTCACGAGATGAAGAAGAAGGAGACGCGGGTGCGAAGCTACCCGCTCCCCCCTACCCAAGCCAGGAACGCGGCCCGCTCGCCAGCCCTGTTGTCGACCACTCGAGACCCGCTATGACGGAGGCGCGAGCCGCCCCTCGGGCGGACGGAGGGAGGCCGGAACAATCCATGAACACGGTGCCAGAAGGCGAGCTGGCCGCCCAGCGGGGTTGGTGGAGTCGCAACTGGACGTGGGTGGTGCCCACGGGCTGCCTCGGGCTGCTGCTGTCGTGTGGCTGCCTGGGTGCCGTCTTCTTCGGCGTCATCACCCAGTCCCTCCGGGGCTCGGGCGCCGTCGTCGAGGCGGTGGCCCTGGCCAGGCAGTCCCCCGAGGTGCGACAGGCGCTCGGCGAGCCCATCGAGCAGGGCCTGTGGGTCCAGGGCCGCATCCACTCCGGCGGGGACCAGGAATCGGCCGACGTCACCCTCCCGCTCAAGGGACCCAAGGCGGAGGGCACCCTGCGCATGGAGGCCTACAAGAACGGGGACGCGTGGACTTTCACCACCCTCCAGGTGGAGGTGCCCGGACAGCCCCCCATCCACCTGCTCGGAGACGCGCCCGCGCCGCCCCCCCACACCCTCCCCTTCCCGAAGGACATCGAACGCTAGGGGAGCGTCCCCCCGCAACGCCGAAAGGGCGGCGCGAGGAGTCCTCGCCACCGCCCCTCCTGGAGTCAGGGCCCGGAAGCACCGGGCCCCACGTCACGAGCGACTAGCCCTTGGCCTTGTGGATGGCCTCGCGCAGCGCGGGCAGCACCTTGAAGAGATCCTCCACCAGCCCGTAGTCCGCCACCTGGAAGATGGGGGCCTCGGCGTCCTTGTTGATGGCGACAATCGTCTTCGAGCTCTTCATGCCCGCGAGGTGCTGGATGGCCCCGCTGATACCCGCGGCGATGTAGAGCTGCGGCGCGACGACCTTGCCCGTCTGGCCCACCTGCAAGTCATTGGGCACCCAGCCGGCGTCGCACACCGCGCGCGAGGCGCCCACCGCGGCGCCCAGCTCGTCGGCCAGCGCTTCAATCTCCTTGAAGTCGCCCTTGGTGCCACGGCCGCCGGAGACCACCACGCGCGCCTCGGTCAGCTCGGGCCGCGCGCTCTTGACCTCCTTGAAGTCGACGAACTTCGTCTTGCCCGTCTCCACCTTGGGGGAGAAGGCCTTCACCTCGGCGGCGCCCTGGCCCCCCGCGGCGGCGGGGAACTCGGTGGCGCGGATGGTGAAGACCTTCACCGGCGTGGTGAGCTTCACCTCGGCGAAGACGTTGCCCGCCCACATGGGCCGGTGGAAGGTGACGTCCGCGCCGCCCCCGCCAAAGCCCATGATGTCCGTGGCCATGGCGGCCTGCAGGCGCGCGGCCACGCGGGGCAGCAGATCCTTGCCCTGGGCGGTGGACGCCATGCCCACGTAGTTGGCACCAATGGACTTGGCCAGCTCGGCGATGGCCGGGGCGTACGTCTCGGCCAGGTAGTGCTCGAAGTCGGGCGCCGTGGCGGTGTGGACCGCCTTGGCCCCCAGGCCCTTGAGCTCCTCGGTGACCTTGGAAGGATCCTTGGAGAGCAGCACCAGGTGCAGCTCCGCGCCCGCCTTCTCGGCGAGCTGCTTGCCCGCGCCAATGGCGTTGAGGGTGGCCTTGCGCAGGTTCCCGTCCGGCTGCTGCTCCGCAACGATGAGAACGATCGGCATGTTCGGCTCCAATCTCGAAATAGGAAGGGGAACGGGCCCGGTCAGACGACCTTCGCCTCGTTGCGCAGCTTGTCCATCAGCGTTGCCACGTCCGGCACCTTGATGCCGGCCTTGCGCGGAGGCGGCGCCGCCATCTTCAGCACCTGCACCTTCGGGGTGACGTCCACGCCCAGCTTCTGCGGCGTCAGCTCCTCGATGGGCTTGCTCTTGGCCTTCATGATGCCCGGGAGGCTCGCGTAGCGCGGCAGGTTCAGACGCAGGTCCGTGGTGACCACCGCCGGCAGCGCGCACTCGAGCGTGGCCAGCCCGTTGTCCACCTCGCGCACCACGCGCACGCTCTTGCCGTCCGCGCCCACCTGCAGCGCCGGCACCTTGTTCTTCTCCTGCTCGCTCTCCAGCGACTCCACCTTGGAGGCGAAGGTGGCCTGACCCCAGCCCAGGTACTCGGCGAGGTACTGGCCCACCTGGTTCTGGTCATCGTCGATGGACTGCTTGCCCAGGACGACCAGGTCCGGCTTCTCCTTGTCCACCACCTTCTGCAGCAGGCCCGCCACGCCCATCTGGTCCAACGGGCCCGTGTGGTTCACCCACACCGCGCGCGCGGCGCCCATGGCCAGCGCGTGCCGCAGCTGCTCCTGCACTTCCTTGCCGCCGATGGAGACGACCACCACCTCGCCGCCATGTTTGGCCACGAGGCGCAGGCCCTCCTCCACCCCAATCTCATCGAAGGGGTTGATCTTGTACTTGAGCCCCTCTTGAACGATGCCCGAGCCGTCCGGCTTCACCTTGATCTTGGACTCGGGGTCTTCCACGCGCTTGGCGGTGACGAGGATCTTCACGGTCGTCCTTCTCCTTAGAGCGGGTACTCCCAGAAATGGCGCGAGCGGCGCGCGTCCATGACGCAACGCGCCGTACGCGAGGCGTTGATTTACGCATCAACGCCTCGCTCCGGCAACCGGGAAGAGTCAGGAGCGGACAGTTTTTCTTGCCTACTTGAACAGCTCGCGCGCGATCACGAGGCGCTGCACCTGGCTGGTGCCCTCGTAGATCTGGATGAGCTTGGCGTCGCGCATGAGCTTCTCCACCGGGTACTCCTTGATGTAGCCGTAGCCGCCGTAGATCTGCACGGCGTCGGTGGCGACCTTCATGGCCATGTCGGCGGCCGTGCACTTGGCGTAGGAGGACACCAGGGTGGCCTTCTGGCCCGCGTCCAGCAACCAGGCGCTCTGGTAGCACAGCAGGCGCGCGGCCTGGGTGTTCATGGCCATGTCGGCGAGCATGAACTGGATGGCCTGGTGCTCGCGGATGGGCTTGCCGAACGTCTTGCGCTGGGCGGAGTACTCCAGGGAGTACTCGAGCGCGGCGCGGGCGATGCCCACCGAGAGCATGGCGGTGACGGGGCGGCTGTTGTCCAGCGTCTCCATGGCGATGCGCCAGCCCTCGCCCTCCTCGCCGATGCGGTTGGCCACCGGGACGCGCACGTCCTCGAAGGTGAGCGCCACGGTGTCGCTGGCGCGCTGGCCCATCTTGTTCTCGTGCTTGCCCACGGTGAGGCCCTTGGGACGGCCCTCCACCACGAAGCACGTAATGCCCTTGTGCTTCTTGGCCTTATCCACCGTGGCGAACACCGTGTACTGGTCCGCGTGGCCGCCGTTGGTGATGAAGCACTTGGCGCCGTTGAGGACGTAGTGGTCGCCGTCGCGCACCGCGGTGGTGCTCATGCCAGCCACGTCCGAGCCCGCCTCCGGCTCGGTGAGGCAGAAGGAGGCCAGCTTGAACTTCTCGGTGAAGGGCGTGAGCAGCCGCTTCTTCTGCTCCTCGGTGGCGCCCACGATGATGGGCAGGTTGGCCAGGTCATTGGCCGTGATGGAGGTGGCCATGCCGGCGCAGCCCCACGCCAGCTCCTCGTAGGCCAGGAGCTGGTCCAGGTGCGACAGGCCCAGGCCACCACACGACTCCGGCAGGGCCATGTTCAGCAGGCCGTTCTCCCAGGCCGAGGCGATGATCTCCCGGGGGAACTGGGCGGTCTCATCGTAGTGGGCCGCCTTGGGACGAATGACCTCCCGGGCGAACTTGCGCGCCATGTCCTGCAGGGCACGCTGGGATTCGGAGAGCTGGAAATCCATGGGACCACCTCGTGGGGGTTGTACCGACGTTGCAGCCGGCTTTCGTCACCACCGTCTCACGGACCGGTGAGGAGCGAGCCGCCGCTGATCATGTTGTAGAGCCTGGG
>NZ_DASVSO010000941.1:0-6639 GCF_036388035.1 Archangium sp. | reverse complement strand
TCCGCGACCGAGAGCTCGGCCCCGTCATCCACCGCCACGGGCGGCGTCACGGCCGTGCCACAGGCCGAGAGCACGGAGACAAGGAGGCCGATCCCCCAACGAAGCGAAGAAGACGTCGATTTTTGTGCGGTGGATGCCATGGCGCTGCGTCCTTTCATCTGGGCGCGCAAGCATGCAATAACCGATAGCCACTCGCAACCAGTAAAAACGGGATTCCACGCAGAGATTGTGCCGGGCTCGCGCCGTCTGTATGCACAGCCTCATGCAAGCCCTGAAGAAGCTGTTCTTCCGCTCGTCCCAGAATGCGGAACTGCGGGAGGGGATTCCCGTCCTCCCTGGCGCCCTGCCGCTGGTGGGGCACTCCCTGTACACCATGGGCAACGCCCTCACCTTCCTCCGGGACGCGGAGGCCCAGGTGGGCCCGTTGTTCTGGACGAAGAACGTCGGCCTCTACACGCTCGTGTGCATGGGTGAGCCCGGCTTCGAGCTGCTCAAGAACAAGGTGGCCCGCAGCGGGTTCATCGGCGAGCAGTTGCCGGATTTCATCGGCGACTCCCTCCTGTCGCGGGATGGAGTCCCCCACCGGAGCGTGCGCTCGGCCATGAGCGGGCCCTTCACGCCTCGGGGGCTGACGTCCAGTGGGGCCTCCGCCATCTCCGCCGAGGTCATCGAGTCCTACGTGGCCCGCTTCCCCGAGGAGCCCTTCTCCCTGCTCTCCCAGACCCAGGGGCTCGCGCTCGACATCATCTTCCGCATCATGGGCATCGAGGGCAGCGAGCTGGAGCCCTGGAATCGCCACTACCGCGAGTTCATCCTCGGAGCCCTCCCCCTGAAGGGGGACTTTCCCTACTCGCCCGCGAGGCGCTCCAGGACGGGGCGGGAGTGGCTCGATGCGCACTTCTCCCGTCTGATTGCCACGGCGCGGGGCAAGCCGGACATGCAGGGCACGCTCGCGGCGCTGCTGAAGGCGCGCGATGAGGAAGGGCGCGAGCTCGGTGAGGCGGATCTCATCCAGAACCTGCGCCTGCTGGCCCTGGCGGGGCATGAGACGACCGCGTCGGTGATGGCGTGGCTGGGCATCGTGCTCGCCCAGCAGCCGGACCTCTGGGTGCAGCTGCGCGAGGAGGCGGTGGCGGCGCCGGGCCTGCCCCGCTCGCCCGAGGAGCTCAAGCGTCACCCCTTCGCCGAGGCGCTCTTCCGCGAGGTGCTGCGGATGTACCCGCCCGTGTCGTGGACGGGGCGTCAGGCCACCGAGGAGCTGGAGCTGCACGGCAAGCGCGTGCCCAAGGGCACGATGGTTCTCGTGCCCCTTGGGACCTACGGCTACGACCCGAAGTTCTTCCCCGAGCCGGAGCGCTTCGATCCCACGCGCTGGATGGGGAGGCGCCTGCCGCCCTCGGCCATCGAGACCGCGGCGTTCGGAGGCGGCCCCCACTTCTGCCTGGGCTACCACCTGGCCTGGGTAGAGGTGGTGCAGTTCGCGACGGCCTTCGCGCGCGAGCTGGCTCGCCGGGGACTGAGGCCCCAGCTCGCTCCGGGAACGGCACAGCCCAAGCTCACCTACTTCCCCTTCGGCGCGCCGCCGAAGAAGACGCGCATCCAGCTCGTGCGGGCCTGAGCGCACTCAGCTCGCTCAGGCCCCCGACGCGGCACCGCTTGTCGTCCTAGACGTCGGGGACGACCCGCAGCAGCCCCCACATCCCCTGCGGGATGGCCCACCTCGTCATGCCGCTGCGATAGGCGTAGTCACCGGGATGCAGGGGGGTGAACTCGAAGGTCCGCGCCGTGCCGCAGCTGATGGCGGACTCGGAGGAGACCCGGGGCTCTCCGGTGGGCGAGAGGAAGCGCCACTCCGGCCAGGTGACCCCGTGGATGGTGAAGCTGTAGTTGCGCGGCTTGTCGAGCGCCCCGACGAGGTGGAAGCGCACCTGCCTGCCCACCGGCACGTACCAGACCGGCGTGGCGGGGGTCGGGTCGGCCAGCGAGGCTTCACCGCCCGTCGGACTGAAAAGGGGCCCGATGGGCTCGCTGCGGTAGTTGAAGCCCTTCTGTCCCTGGTCCTCTGCATCGGCCGCGTTGGGGCCATCGCCCGGTTCGTTTGGCAGCGGGAAGTTCACGTTCCCATGGAGGTAGAGGCGCAACCCGTCCTGCATCAGGAGGACGACCTCCTCGGAGCGCTCCCCTTCCTGGACAATCGTCGCCCGCGCGCCGTACCAGGCTTCGGGCGCGTCCGGGGCCGCGGTGGCCGCGCTCCCCTTCACCGCGTAGGGGGTGGCGCCGGGCGCCTCGATGATGAGCGCGCCGACGAGGCCATGGTGGCGGTGGTGGCGGAAGTCCGCCATGTCCTGCAGCAGGACGGGGCCGAGAGGCTCCCCGGCGTTGACGTTGGGCGCGGGGGGCCGGGTAGCGCGCCACACGTAGGTGAGCTCCTGGCCGGGCAGCACCGTCTGCGGAGGATTGAAGCCGACGTTGGCCCCATCGCTGTGGGTGACGTCGTACCGCACGAGGTCCGCGTGCAGCGACACCTGCTGGGAGACGCGGCGGTCGTCCTTCTCCACGGGGACCTCGGGGGCGAAGGGCTCGGGCCGCATGCCGGGCGGGAGCCGGTTCTCCACCGTTACCTCGACCTGCTCCCCCTCGCGGCAGCGCAGGACGAGCGGCTCGTCGGGGTTCGCCTCGACGGGGCGGGGCTCCTGCTCGCCAGGCCCCTGCACGGAGACGAGGCGATAGACGAGCCCGAAGGGGTCGACGAGGTCCGGCTCGCGGTAGACCAGCCGTCGAGGCTCCGCGATGACCCGGAAGCGTCGCACCGGGAGGTCGGAGGGCACGTCGACGCCGGAGCCTTGCAAGGCTTCGGCGTCCGCCCTGAGCGACCGCAGGTCCTGGCCCGCCCCGCTCCGGGAGCTCCGTGGCAGGGCGCGGATGATCCCCCAGCAGCCGAGCCACAGGTCGTCCGCGGCCGACAACTTGTAGAGGTAGTCGCCCGCCCCGAAGGGCTCGTCGTTGATGAAGGTGAAGGCCTCGGCGATGCCCACCGTCTGCTGGGCGCGGAGCGACGAGTCGAGGTTGGCCCGGAAGCGCCGCCAGCGCATGCCATGAATCTGGAAGCTGTGCTGCTCCTCGTGAGAGCCCTGCACGAGGCGAATCCAGAGCGGCTCATTCTCATACGTGTGGAAGATGGTGGTGTCGGGGTCTCCATGTTGCCGGGAGCTGAACCAATGCGCCGGGTCGCCCGAGCGCTCGCGAATGGGCGTGTTGCGGTAGTTCAACGCCATGACGCCCTGGTCGCCATGTCCCCCGGGGTGCGCCGGCGGATTGAGCGGCCGTCCGTCCCGGTCCCACATGGGGATGTGGTCGCCAATGGCAATGCAGAACTCCCGAAACCACCTGTCGCCCCGCACGTCCGAGGGGAGCTGGACCCTGGCCTGCGGGCCGCTCACGATTTCCTGCTCCGGCTCGAAGGGGTGGAAGGCCTTCGCGCCAATGGGCTCGACGAGGAGCGCGCCAAACAGCCCGTGCTTCTGGCGGTAGTTGGCGAAGAGGTGGTCGTGGAAGAAGATGGTGCCGAACTCCCTGTCGGCCCACCAGCGGTAGACCATCTTCTTTCCGAAGCTCGGTCCGCTGAGGTAGTTCCAGCCCACGCTCGCACCGTCGCCGCAGATGGGGTCGAACTTCACCATGTGCACGTGCAGGCCGCACTCGCCCTCCCACGGGAGCTTCTCGCAGGGGGGAAAGGCGGGGTCGAACTCCGTCGCGGGGATGGTGCGCGGCAGCTGGTTGGAGAGCGTGAGGTTGAGAATCTGGCCGTGCTGGGCGCGGAAGAAGAGCGGCTCGCGGGGGCCGGGGCGTGTGGCCGGGTCACCCTCCGCGGCGAGGTAGAAGAGGTGCCCGTGCCGGTCGTGCCAGCCCTGGCTGTTGTAGACGATGGGGCGCATCGCCACGACGACGTCGCGCTGGACCTCCCTGGGGCCGTTCCAGGTGCCGAACCGGGAGTTGGCCGCGTACTCCTCCGTCTGCTGCACGCTCAATGGGCGGCGGGTAAAGAGCTCTCCGGGGACCGGCCTCTGATTGAAGGCCTCGCGCTCGAGCTGCGTGGGCTCGGGTCGGTAGTCGAGGTCGCCGGGCATGGGCCTGTCCGCGTACGGCCAGGGTGGCACCGGCGACTTCTGGCGCACCTCGCCAGGGATGTAGAGCGGGTAGCCCGGCTTCGTCGGCGTGGGCCGGGGCGGCGGCGGACGATCGGGGTCCGGCAGCGGCAGGAGCCTCTCGATGCGCGTGCCGTCCGGGTAGCGGCCGAGGCGCCGCCCGGCGTAGCGCGCGTCCGTGCTCCGCAGCGGGGGGCCGTCCGTCCCCTCCTGGAGCGTCTCGAAGGTGCGGAACATGCCCCACATCCCCTCGTGGAAGTGGGGGTAGAGGTGGCAGTGCCAGATGACGTCGCCCGCCACCTGGTGGCGGTTGCCCGCGCCCCAGAGGGGCTGGATGGTGTGGGCCGTCTGCGGGCTGATGGAGATGGCGTCGATGCGCGGAGAGTTCGGATCCTGCGCCACGGCATGCCACTCGTAGAGGTGCAGGTGGAAGACATGCGTCTCCTTCACCGCCGCGTGGATGAGCCGGATGCGGACCGGATCGCCAATGTAGGCCTTGAGGATGGGCGTGACCGGGTCGCCAAACATCCAGGAGCTGTGGTGCTGCTCCTCGTTGAGGACGGGCCGCTGGAGGACGTGGCCTTCGCGCAGGAGCCGCCAGAGGATGCGCTCGCGGTTGATCATCGGCTCGGCACGGTAGGAGACGGGCATGATGGGCATCAGGTCCCCGTGCCCTCCGTGCCCCGCCGCGCCGCCCGCGGGCGCGCCGGGATGCAGCTGCCCCGCCGGGTCCCCGCCGGTGTCATCGCCCTCGCAGGGATGGGGCTCCGGGGCACCATGGGGCGGTTGGAACTCGGGCTCGTCGTGAAAGAAGATGACGAACTCGCGGTGGGCCTTCGTGTCGAAGTCGGGGTGCTCGACGGGCGGCGGCCACACGTGGTCGTCCAGGGTGGTGTTCGACGGAGCGCACGCGTCAGGCACTCCTGGGGGCAGCACATCCAGGTAGAGCCCATCCAGCTCCCGGACGCCGTGTGCATCCTCCGAGAGACGGCCCGTCACCGGGTCGCGCCAGCGCGACCCCGCGGGCTCCACGATCAGGGCGCCGAAGAGGCCGTGCACGTGGGTGCCATCTTCGCCCCCGGAGAAGTTCCCGCCATCGTGGAAGGGGAAGACGCCCTCGTGGTCGCAGCGCCACTCATAGGTGCGGCGCTCGCCGGGGCCCACGAGACTGGAGGGGTTGCGCCCGACGTGGGAGCCATCGTCCGTCCTGACGTCGTAGCCGTCACCGACGAGGTGCAGGCCCACCTGGCGATTCCGGATGTCGTTGCGCAGCTCCACCTGGACGCGGTCGCCCTTCCGGGCACGCAGCACGAGCGGACGCACCAGGGGGTACGGCTGGCGAGCCTCCTCGGGACTGGAGGGCAGCTCGATGCCAAGCTCGTCGGCACGGGCCTTCGCCTGGGCATACCACTGCTCTGGCGTGTCGGGCTGCTCCGCGCTCGGCGGCAGGCCCACCCGTCCCAGGGCCTGGATGTATTTGAGGATGGGGACGTTCGCCGTGAGCGCGAACATGAGTCCATCGTGGTCGTGGTCTCCTTCCCTGTTGAAGTAGACCACCACCTGGAGCGCCGTGACGTGGTAGGTCATCGTGCTCACGGCCAACGCCTCGCACTCGCTGCTCATACCTGCCTCCTCACCGGGGAACTCACCGCGGCGACGTGTCTGCCACATGCCGACGAAGGGCTAGCGCCGCACCCGCACCGGAACCGCGAGCGCCTGTCCGCCCGCGCTCGACTGGAGGCTCACGGTCCGCGAGCCATCGGGGGGCTGGGTGGAGTCCCGCTCGCGGAAGCTCCAGTTGCCGAGCGCGTCCACCTGCGCGGTACCCAGCACCCGTCCGCCTGGGGTGGATCCCATGAAGAGGGTGACGGTGTTGTCCGGCCCCACGACGGTGGCGGTGCCCGTGACCCGCCACTCCCCAGGGCCGGTGCGGAACTCGACGAGCGTGGGGGTGAGAGTGTCCCGGACGCGGGAGACGCGGACGGTGTCGCGGGCGCTGCCTCTCGGGCCGCTCACGGTCAGCTCGAAGACGAGCACCGTGTCCTGGGCCGGAAAGGTGAAGGTCGGCCGGGCTGTCGTCGCTCCGGTGAGGACGACGGTGACGCCTGCCGTCTGGCGCCACTGGAAGCTCGCCGCGCCGGTGGAGGCCGAGCCGTCGAGGGTGACAGTGCGCCCCTGCACCACCGTCTGGTCCGGGCCCGCGCGGGCCACCGGCACCGTCGCCCGGAGCACCGTCACCCGCACCGTGTCGGTGGAGGTCCCGCCGGGCCCGCTCACCGTCAGCTCGAAAGTCAGCGCCCCCGAGACGCCCGGCGCGGTGAAGGAGGCCGTGGCCAGCGTGGCCCCCGACAGTGTCACGGGGGGGCCGGCGGTCTGTTTCCAGGAGAAGCCGGTGAGGTCTCCGGAGGAGCCCGTGCCGTCGAGGAGGACGGACTGGCCCTGCTGCACGGACTGGTCAGGCCCCGCGAGGGCCCGCGTGGGCAGTGGCTCGCTG
>NZ_DASVSO010000940.1:0-4673 GCF_036388035.1 Archangium sp. | reverse complement strand
GGAAGAAGCGCTCGTGCGTCCACTGCAGCCCGGAGGGAACCCCGGCGCTGAAGGCACCCGCCGTCCAGTGGTAGCCCGGAAAGATGCCCGGGCTCTGCAGCAGGTGGGTGGCCGCGCCCGTGACGAGCCCCGCCTGCCGGTTGGTGTACCCCGAGAAGATGGGCGAGCCCACGTCCGGAAAGGCGAGGGCGAGCCCTCCGAGGGCCTGGAGGAGCAGGCCCACCTGCCCGCCCTCGTGCAGCCCCGCAGCCTGGAGCTGCGCGAGCAGCGCATGGCCCTGGCACGCCGCCTGGCGCTCCGCCACGTCCCCGGGCGCCAGGGTGTAGGCCATGTCCACGGGGATGAACCCGCTGACGTGGCGCTTGTCCTGCGGCAGCTGCGCCTCCGCGTTCAGGTACGCATAGGCGACGGTGGCGCCGCGGCTCCACCCCAGCAGCACCATGCGACCGGTCTCGTTGGAAAAATACGCGCGCGCCGCCCGCGCCAGCCCGAGCCCGATGCCCACGTCCCGGGCGTGCAGGCCCAGGTTCCAGTCCTTCATGAAGGAGAAGTCCGTTGTCCCCTGGGGAACACCCACCCAGCGCTGGTCGATGCCCCACACGTCCACGCCCCGCTTCGCCAGGAAGACGGGCAGGGAGTGCTGCCGCGACACCGTCGTGCTCGCGGCGCTCGCCAGGAACGCGCCCCGGAAGCCCCACGCGTCCCCATGAACGAGGAACACCGACTTCGGCGTACGAGCGGGCACTCCCGCCGACACCTCGCGCACCACGCGGTGCAGGGTGATGAAGTCATGCTCGCCGGACCCCACCCGGACACGGACGCTGTACTCGAAGACGTCCTCGAAGAGCTGGCGGCGCTCGGGGGAGCGCAGCGTGCACCGCTCGTCGGAGAACCCCTCGGCGCAAGGTTGCTCGAAGCCCGCCGCGCCCCTACCTTCCTGGGACTCCGCGGCGGCCTGGGTCCGCAGCCCCAACACCAGGGCGAGTACCCAGACATACATCCACGCAGACATCTGGCTTGGGATTCGCATACCCCTGTCCTTCCGCGAGGAATAACTCCCCCCTGGCCTGAGTAACTGGCCATTCCACTCATTCCTGACAACTCCAATCGCTCTTTATTTGTGCGACTTTGGAGTGGGAGAGCGGTGCGCGGAGCGGAGGCGTGTCAGCGTTTTCCGGAGAGTGCCGCGGCTTCGATGACGAGGTCGGCGTAGCGGTTGCGCGGGTCCGCCGGCACGGAGCCATCCCGGAAGTAGAAGGTGAAGTCGTCCCACGAGTCGGGCCGCGCATCATTGGCGAACATCCACGGGCCGCTGGCGCCGGCACCACTGCGCCAGGCACAGCGGAACCAGCCGCGGTACATGGCACGCCGCTCATCCAGCGTGAAGCCTTCCTGGTTGCGCAGGGCGAACTCGCCGATGAACAACGGTTTTCCCAGCTCGCGAGCAAGGGCGGCGTGCTCGGAGAACCAGTGCGCGCCCGCGCGAGCCGTGGCGCCTGCCTTCACGCCATAGGCCTCCGGGTAGAGGTGGACGCTGCCAAAGTCGATGAAGGGCGAGGCGGTGTTGCGGCGGAAGCTGGCGCCCCCCTCGAAGAAGGAGGAGGAGGCCGCGTCGCGCCAGAAGCGCTCGTCGTAGCCCGCGAAGGAGGTGTCGAAGCCCTCCTCGCCCGTGCCCACCAGGTGCCCGGGGGCGTATTGCTTCACCACGGCGGCCACCTCGTCCACCCAGGCGCGCATCGCCGCGCCGTCCCTGTCCAACCCCTTACCCCGAGGCTCGTTGAGCAGTTCCCAGGCCAACACGGCCGGGTGCTCGCCGTAGCGCAGGCCGTCGAAGGTGTTGACGCGGGAGAGCAGTCGCGCGATGTGCGCCTTGTAGTGGTCGACGACGGCGCGCTCGGTGAAGAAGCGCGGGTCGCCCTGCACGGGCGAGGGCAGCCCCGCCCACTCCACGTATTGCCGCGTGCCCCCATACGCGTCCCAGTAGTTGCCCAGGGAGAGGACGAGCTTCACCCCATGCGCGGAGGCCCGGGTGAGCACCAGGTCCATCCCCCGCAGGCTCGCCTCGTCATAGTGGAGGGGGGCCACCTGGATGGCCGAGTCGCCCCGCTTGTCGGCCCCGTCGTTGTAGCCGTTGGTGCGCACCGCGTGGGCCCCGAGCGCCGAGGCCTTGGCGAGCGTCTCCTCCACGGCCGGCGACTCGGTGCGGCCCCGCCTCAAGTCCCGCGCGGCATCCTCCTGGAGGTAGTACGCGTTGAGCACCACCGCCGCCGAGGGCGCCGCGCCGAGTCGCAGCGCCGGTCCCTCGGGGCAGTCCGAGGCCTCGTCCTCCAGCTCCTGGAGGGGGTCTTCGCCACAGGCCACCGCCGTGAGCAGCAGCAGCAACGGGAATGGGGCACGCATGCACGGATTCACGAGTCTCAGCCCTGACGCTCGGGCAGGCCGAGCGCCTGACGCACCTCGGCCACCTGACGCGAGGCCCAGTGGCGGCGGTGGTTCTCCGCGGTGCTGAAGCTGCGCGTCTCCATCCGGTCGACGTACAGCGTGCCGTCCAGGTGGTCTATCTCGTGCTGGAGGATGCGGGCGTACCAGCCGCGCGCCGAGATGGACACGGGCTGGCCCTTCTCGTCGAGCGCCTCCACGCGCACGCCGCGCGCACGCCGCACCAGCGCGGAGAAGCCGCTGACGCTCAGGCACCCCTCGTAGAATTCCACCGGGGTCGGATCCTCCACCACGAGGCGCGGGTTGATGATGACGTGGAAGTCCACCGGCTTGCGCTCGCGAGCGGCCAGCTCCTCCGGCGCGAGGCCGGCCTGATACTCGGCCCGGTCCTCGATGACCGCGAGCCGCACGTCCACCCCCACCTGCGGCGCGGCCAGCCCCACGCCCGGCGCGTCCCGCATGGTGTCGCACATGAGGACGATGAGCTGCCGCACCGAGGGGCTCACAATCTCCTCGGGGGTGAGGTCTCTCGCGTGCCGGCGCAGCACCGGCTCTCCAGCCTGGACGATTTTCAGCACCATGCCCGGGAGGATACGCGGCGACAGGTGCGCCCGCCCACCCGTCCGTGCGAGTGCCGGGTGGTCGACGCGAGGCCCATACGGTCCATGACAGCCCCCCGTCCCCCGTGGCTTCTTCACCCGGTGGACTCCACACGCGATTCCAAGTGGCGCAACCTCGTGCTCGGTGCGGTGGCGGGGCTCGGCGTGCTCCTCGCGGCGGGGGCGGCCCTGCGGGGGCGCTCCGCCCCGGAGCCCGCCGTGCACTGTACCCCCGGCCGGGTGGACCCCGAGCGGCTGAAGGCCCACGTGCGCGCCCTGAGCGAGACGTTCCATCCGCGTGACCACACGCACCCGGAGAACCTCGAGCGCACCGCGAGCTACGTCTCCGACGCGCTCTCCCAGGCGGGCGGGCGCGTGCGCTCGGAGCCCTACACGACGGGCGGCGGGGACTACCGCAACGTCATCGCCACCTTCGGACCGGACAGCGAGGAGCGGCTCGTCATCGGCGCGCACTATGACGCGGCACGGGGAGCCCCCGGCGCGGACGACAACGCCAGTGGGGTGGCCGGCCTGCTGGAGCTCGCGGCCCTGCTGGGTGCGCACCCACCCCCCATGCGGGTGGACCTCGTGGGCTTCACCCTGGAGGAACCCCCGCACTTCCGCCGGGACACCCAGGGCAGCAAGGTGCATGCGCGAGCGCTGCGCACGCAGGGGGTGAAGGTACGCGCCATGCTGTCCCTGGAGAGCATGGGCTACTTCTCGGAGGAAGCCGGCAGCCAGCGCTATCCGGTGTCCAGCCTGAAGCTGCGCTACCCGACCACCGGCAACTTCATCGCCGTGGTGGGGCGAAGTGACGAGGGAGCGCTGGTGAGCACCGTGCACCAGGCCCTGCGCGCGGCGAACGACCTGCCCTCCGAGTCGCTCGCCGCGCCCCGCACCATCGAGGGCGTGGACTTCTCCGATCACGCGAGCTTCTGGGACGAGGGCTACCCGGCGGTGATGGTGACCGACACGGCCCTCTTCCGCAATCCGCACTACCACACGCCGGGAGACACCTGGGACACGCTCGACTACGAGCGCCTGGCCAAGGTGGTGCAGGGAGTCCAGTGCGTCATCGAGGTGCTGGCCTCGCCGGAGCGCACCACCCGGGAGGAGTGAGACTGCCTCCGTCGCCCCCTTCTCCGCCGTGCGCTCGAGGCGTCAAGGGGGCGGCAGGCTCTTCCCGAGGCGCTTCTTCAAGGCGATGGCGGAGGCGAGCGCCGCCAGGGTGCGGAGCGCGCCGGGAGAGAGCGAAGGCAGGATGCTCGCGAGGCGGCGCAGCTCTGGAGGGTCAATCGGCGCCGGCACGATGGAACTGACCGGCATCGGGTCCGAGCCGAGCCCCAGGAGGAGATTGGCGGAGATATTCAACGACACGCAGAGATGGTGCAGGGTGGGAACGCTGGGCAGCATCTGTCCGCGCTCGATGCGGCCATAGACGGCGGGAGCAAGGCCCACCATGGAGGCCACGTCGGCCTGGGTGAGCCCCGCTCGCTCCCGGGCCCCCAGGAGCGCGGTCCCGATGGTGCGCTTCAGCTTTTCTAGGTCGTCCATGCACGGGCGACACTACCTCGAAAAGCGCTTTCTCGAAAAGAACTCCGCAGGTAGGCACTGGATTGGCGCAAGGAGACCGCC
>NZ_DASVSO010000939.1:0-7389 GCF_036388035.1 Archangium sp. | reverse complement strand
CCTCGGGGGCCACGCCGCTGGTCGCTGTATTGCTGCACAAGGGGCTGTCGCCGGGCGCCGCGCTGGCCTTCCTCATCACCGGCCCGGCCACCAGCGTCACCACCTTCGCGGTGATGGCGAAGCTGCATGGGCGCAAGGTGACCCTGGCCTTCGGCGGGGTGGTGGCCCTCACCTCCATCATCCTGGGCCTCGCGCTCAACGCGCTGCTGCCGGCGCAGACGGGCCTCGCCCACCAGCCCCACGCCGAGCACGAGGGGCTGCTGGAGTGGGCCGGGCTGGTGGTGCTGGGCGCGCTCTTCCTCGCCTCGCTGCTGCGGCAGGGCCCGCGCGCCTTCCTCGCGCAGCTGCTGCCCGGCGCGGAGCATGGGGAGGGGGCGGTGGCCACCGGGGACAAGCTCTCGGAGCTGCACGTGCATGGGCCCGCGTGCGGCCACGACCACGGGCACGCCCACGCGCACCACGAGCACGGCCCCGGCTGCGACCACGCGCACTCGGGCTCGGGCGCCCGCACCTCGCTCGTCTTCCTTCCCCAGGCGCCCCCCCACGGCCCGGGCCGTGCCCATGAGGGGGGCGTCCGTGCTCCCGTCCTCCAGCTCTCGCGGTTGCACGTCCACGGCCCCGAGTGCCAGGACGGCGCGACCTGCTCCCTCCGGTCGCAGGCGAAGTAGGCGCACCCGGGCGACAAAGCGCGTCCCCTCGCCCCTCGAGGCCACACCCCGGCCTCCCCCCTCGACACCCTCCACGCACCGCCAGCGGGTCGGCCGACCTGGACTGAAAAGAGCATCCGCCCTGCAAATGCAACTTGATTGCTTTTGTTCCGAGATGGCAGATTGCTCCTGGATTCGACGACGAGCGGCAGCCCTGGCCGCAGGGCCCACCTGTCGTCCCTCCCAGCAGTCCCCTACCCCCAAGAGGAGTCCGACCATGAAGGACCTGTTCAAGAAGACCCTGCTCGCCTCTGGCGTGGCGCTGCTGCTCACCGGCTGCGGCGGCACCGTGGACGAGTCCCCCCAGACGTCGCTGGAGAGCCAGCAGTACGACCTGCTCGCGGCCTGCACGGACACCACGGAGCTGGCCGAGGCGGCCGAGCACTCCTGCGTCCACGGGGAGCTCGGTCCCTTCGAGAACGTGACGGCCAGCCCGCTGGGCACCGTGTCCTTCGTGGACGTGAGCGCCCCGCACCTCGCCTATGTCGTCACCCTCCCGGCCAGGACGTCCGGCCTCGGCTGGGGCGGCTCGGTGATGTTCACCCCGGAGGAGAGCGGCGAGTACGCCTTCCTGGTGTCCCGCAAGCGCGGCCTGCGCATCTTCAATGGCGACGTCGAGGTGACGCGCGAGTGCCGCTACAACGTCCCCGAGGAGGTCTGCACCAGCCTGCGCACCGCCATCCTCGCGGACCTCGAGGCGGGCGTGGACTACCGCCTCGAGTTCGAGGCCATCGCGGAGCGCAACTCCCAGTTCACCCTCGTCATCGAGGAGACGGGCCACGCGCACGCCGAGTAGCTCCGGCCCGTGCCGTCGCACCTGAACCAGGTCCGCGGGCCGCCCCGCCCGCGGGCCCTCCCGCCATTTCCCACCGCCCCCATGCGCCCCACCCTCCGCTTCCTCCTGCTGGCCACCGGTGCCGCCGCGCTCGCCTGCGGGCAGCCTCCCGAACCCGGGCCCGAGACTCCCGTCGAACAGCCGCGGCAACAGACAGACCCCTGCACGCCCCATGGCCACATCCACCGCGAGCCCACGGGGGACTGGTGCCACTGTGATCGCGGCTACCTCGCCCCCGAGCAGGGCCTGTCGTGCCAGCAGGACCCGAACTACGTGCCCCGCACGGGCTTCGACTTCGGCGACAACGGCCAACATGCGTGCTGGCACGTCACCCACGGTCCCTTCGGGACGGTGACCGCGTCCCTGGAGCGCCAGCCGCGCGTGGATGGCTTCCACACGTACTACACCGTGAGGCTGCGCCCCGAGGGCGGGCAGTACGTGGGCACCTTCAATTTCAAGGGCTTCGCCACCGGCGATTTCGTCGCCTACCTGAGCGACGCCCGTGTCCCCCTCTCGGTCCGGGAGGGAGAGCGCCTCATGGAGCCGCTCGCCACCGCTCCCATTCCCCCGGACGTCTGCACCGGCCTGGTGCACATGGTGGGCTACGAGCTCACCAACCAGGTCCAGTACACCTTCACCTTCGGCCCCACCCCGCTGCCCGAGCTGGGTCTCGTCATCGAGCACCTGGAATGACACCCGCGCGGCGTCAGGATGCTCATGAGACTATTGCAACTCAGTTGCGAATAGTTCATCACTGAGGGCACCGTGGAGCATGCGGAGCCCTCGTGGGACACCGCGTCGTTCCCGGCTCACCGAAAAGGACAAACCATGAAGATGACGATGCGGAACGTCTGCGGCGCGCTGCTCGGGCTGTCGCTGGTGGCCTGTGGCCCCGCCGTCGAGGGCGAGGAGAGCGTGCAGGAGCTGGAGCAGGAGCTGGAGGCTGGCTGTACGCAGCTCGGCTCCACCATCACCGGCCACGCCTGCACGCACGCGAACAACAGCGCGGATCTCGTCGCGGTGACGGCGACGAGCGGGCTCACCAGCAGCACGCCCGACATCAGCACCGCCCACAAGTTCTACTCCGTGACGCTGCCGGCTGGCGCCACCGGCACGGTGAAGTACAGGCCGTCCCTCGCGGGCTCGTGGGCCCTCTATCTGACGAAGAACATCACCGTCACGGTGAAGGACGCCTCGGGCAACACGGTGGCCTCCGCGCTCGGCCACGCGGTGTCCGCCACGGGCTGCTCGCTGGTGAAGGCCGTCGTGTTCGACCTCACCAGCACCACCACCGACTACCGGGTGGACCTGGGCAGCGCGACGGGGGACCAGGTGGCCATGGTGCTCGAGCGCCTCGAGGACAACCGTGTCCGCTACTACCAGGACGCGGACGGGGACGCCTGGGGCAACAGCTCCGTCTCCAAGTACACCGCGTGCGTGCCGCCCTCCGGCTACATCACCCAGCGGTTCGACTGCAACGACGCCAATGCCAGCATCCACCCGGGTGCCACCGAGACGCTCGGCAACAGCGTGGACGAGAACTGCAACGGCTCGCTGACCAACTAGCACCCACC
The DNA here is from genome assembly GCF_036388035.1 of Archangium sp. GTDB lineage: Bacteria > Myxococcota > Myxococcia > Myxococcales > Myxococcaceae > Archangium. The sequence continues at coordinate 4,273 of NZ_DASVSO010000939.1, read as the reverse complement.
ACGCGCGCGGGCGCACGCCCGTGAGCAGGGGCGGCCTCTCTTTCGAGGTCGCCCCGTCGCCATTTTCCTCGAGGAACCCCGAACGATGCGCCTCCCTCCTGTCATTGCCCTGCTCGCCACCTGCACCCTGTCCTTGGCGGCCTGTGACTCCGCGCCTCCCTCGCCCCCTCCGCCCCCTCCGCCCGCCGGCACGGATGCCGGCACGGAGCCCGGTGACACCCAGGCCCCCCGCACGTCCGTCGCCAGCTCGCGGCCCGCGGAGGGCTCCCAGGGCCTGTACCCGGTGGAGCTGTACTATGACGGCACGGCGAGCCGCCCGGGCGTGTACCTGCGCAAGGCGCTCACCGTCACGTTCACCGGCCCCATGGAGCCCTCGCTCGCCCAGGTGACGCTGAGCAACCGGACCGACACGAGCATCGAGCCCCGCTCCCTCACGGGCCAGTGGTCCTCGGACCATCGCACGCTGACCGTCACCCTCCCCGCCCCAGAGGAGGGCGGCCCTCCCCTGGAGGCCTCGTCCACGTACGCGCTGGACCTCACCCGGCTGAAGGACGCGGCGGGCAACCCGCTCGATGGAGCCCCCGTGCTCGGCGACGGCAAGTTGGACTTCACCACCGGGGCGCGGGAGAGCCTGCTCGAGCACGCCTGCACCCATGCGCTCGTCAACACGGCGGAAGCGCTCAACGCCGCCCCCACGCCGTTCGCCTTCCCGCCCACGACGGACGAGGGCCACAAGCGCTACCGGCTGACGCTCCCAGGCGGCGAGGGCTCCTACCAGGGCTACTCGGAGTTCATCTCGGCACCGGACGCCGATGAGACCGTCACCCTCTTCCTCTCCCGAGAGGTTCCCCTGACCGTCCGCAACGATACCGAGGGCGTGGATGTCCCGGTGGAGCTGCTCGCCACGGAGCCGGCATGTGCCGGCATCACCCACCGGGCCCGCTTCGGCGCCACGGCGGGGGACATGATCTACCAGCTGCACTACGGGCCGACGGACCACGCGACGTTCGAGTTCATCCTCGAGCGGCAGACGAAGTAGGCGGAGGGCCCCTCACGGCCCGAGGCCCGGCTCCCAGGCGGCGGAGAACGCGGTGTGCCGCCGCACGTTGACGAGCAGCGCGCGGTGCACCTGGCTGTCCGGGGGCACCGCCACCGCCGCGCCGCTGGCCGGCACCTCCAGCCGCTCGAAGAGGGCGCCCTCGAACCAGCGGTGCGGCTGGAGCTCCACGACGAAGAGGCCGTCGTCGTCCAGCTCCACCTCGGTGGGGACGAACTCCACCCGCTGCAGCTCCACGAGCGGTGGGAAGTCCAGGGCCAGCCGGAAGGGCACCGTGCGCCCCTCGCGCGAGGCCGAGCCCTCCAGCAGCACCGAGTGCCCCTCGAGCGACGCCGCCTCCGCGCCCAGGGCCCGCGACGGCGGCTGGAGCAGCAGCGAGAAGGAGCGGGCCACCCCGGCGATTCCCGGCGAGCGGCCGAGCACCCGCGTCGCGCCGCCATCCGCCAGCAACTCAAACACCACCTCGCGATCCCACTCCCCCAGCACCCGCCCCCCGGAGAAGAAGGAGTCGTGCGCGTGCGCGGTGGGGGCGAGCACCTCGCCCATGCGGCGCCACCAGCGGCCCGTGGGGCTCGGCTGGAGGGGCGAGGGGTTCTCGAAGAGGTAGATGGGGCCGAGCACCATGCGCGCGGAAGAGAGCGTCACGCGCCAGCCTGTGTCGGTGGTGAACTGACCCGGCCGCGTCTCCCCCGGAGCGAGCGCGGTGCGCAGGCCCATGCGGAAGACGATGCCGCGGCCGCCGGTGCCGGACAGCTCGCAGGCGGCGCCACCGCCGAGCAGCGCGGCGCCGAGCAGCAGGGTGAAGGCACGGCGCGTGGTGCGCAGGGGGGGACTCATGGCAGCTCCTCGTCCTGGAGGTCCAGGTAGACGGTGAGGGTGCCCCGGAAGGTGCGCGGGGCGCCCGCGATGAAGTGGCGCGTGGCCAGCAGCGAGGCCGGCGCGTCCGGGCCGCGGAAGTTGGACACGTAGTTGAACTCCGCCTCGCGCCAGCGCGCGTCGAGCAGGTTCTCCACCGACAGGCCGAGCTCCATCCACTTCCACCGGGCGCGCGCCGCCACGTCGAAGAGGAAGATGGGCTCGCTGTAGCGATCGAGCGGCAGCGGCTTGGGCCCGATGGCGCTGTGCCCCAGGGCGAGGTTCCACCCCAGCGGGAGCCCGGCCAGAGTGACGTCGCCGCGCACGGAGGCATCCAACCGGCCGAGGAGCTGGGGGATGTAGGGCATGACGGAGCCCTCCCACACCTCATAAGGAGAGGCGTCGGACAGCGGCAGCGTGGCGCGGGCCCAGGCGACGCTGGCCTGCACGTCCAGCCGCTCGTGCGAGGTGAAGCGCGCGGTGGCGAAGGCCCCCAGCCGCTGCGAGGGGCCCACCGGCTGGTTGCGGCCAGCCGTCTCGTCGAAGACGAGGTCCTGCGAGACGCGGGTGGCGAAGAGGGCGCCCCGGGCCTCCAGCTCGTAGGCCCGCCCCTCCCCGCCGAGCCGCCAGCCCAGGCCCGTCTCCGCCGCCGTCACGCGGGCGTAGGGGGCGAGCTCCGCGTCGGACAGGGCCGCCGCGTCACTGGAGCGCGCGCCCAGGCCCGCGCTGGTGAGCCAGGTGAGCCGGGGGGAGAGCCGCACCTCGGCGCTGAGGCGGGGGCTGGCGAAGAAGCCGTAGGCCTCGACGGACTCCTCGGGGATGCGCTCGCCCTGCCGATCCGAGGCGGGCCGGTTCTGGTCCTCCACGCCGAAGAGGAAGGTGTCCAGCCGGAGGCCGCCCCGAAGGGTGAGCCAGGAGAGCGGGGCGAGCCGCAGGGCGGCGTAGGTGCCCAGGTGGGTGGTGCGCACCTGGTTGTCGAAGAGGGTGGCGTAGGGCGCGCCACCGTGGTCGCGCAGGCGGCGGGCCCGGGTGAGGACGTCATCGAAGCGGGCCACGTACCCCAGCTCCAGCGGCTGCGGCTGGCCCCACCAGGTGAGGCCCGGCGTGTAGCGCCCGCGCAGGCCCACGGTGGTGCCCCGGTAGTACTGCTCGGTGTTGTCGCCGCGTGGCTCCTCGCCCACGGGGGGCACGTCGTTGAGGAAGCCGGTGAAGTTGTCGCGGATGCGCATCTGCCGCACCACGACGAAGCCCTGCTGCACGAAGCGCCCGCCCCGGCGCAGCCGCGACTGCAGCTCGGCGGAGACGAGGTGCCGCTGTCCCGCCCCACCCTGGTTCGGGTCGTAGAGACAGAAGAACTGGGAGTCCGCGTCGGCGGCGCAGGGCATGCGGCCGTCCACCAGATCCGTCTCCCGGATGACGCCCGCCGAGGAGAAGCGTGCCGCGTAGCTGGCGCCGAAGAGGCGCAGCCGCGTCTCCTCGCCCACGCGGAACTCCACCTGGGCCATGGCGCCGGCGTTGGCGTAGGCGCGGTTGGGGCCGAAGCCATGCCCCTGGCGCAGCAGCAGGCCCACGAAGGTGGCTTCGCTCGACTCGGGCGGCCCCCACACCAGCGCCAGGCGGCGCGAGGCGAAGCTGCCATGGCTGGTGGACGCGGTGAGGCCGCGGCGCTTCAGGCCCAGCTGGTACTCCACCGTGCCCGCCACGCCGAAGTCCCCCTGGGCCGGGTCATAGGGCCCCTCGGTGATGCGCAGCGAGTCCACCAACTCCGGGATGATGAAGTAGGTGTCCGCGTAGCCATGGCCGTGGGCGTGCGACACCTCGTTGAGGGGGACACCGTTGAGGCGGAACTCCACGTCCTTGCCCTCGCCCGCGTCGAAGCCGCGGATGAAGATGGTGTCCGCGTGGCCCTCCCCCCCGTGGTTGGCGAGCATGACGCCCGGGGCGAGCAGCATCAGGTCCGATGCGGAGTTGCGAGGCACATCGGCGAGCTGCCCCACGGAAATCTGGAAGTCCCCCACGGCGGCGGGAGGAGGCGCATGCCCCTGGCCACGCACGGTGGTGGCGAACGACGGGGCCTCCTTCGTGGGAAGGGGACTGGGAGGAGGAGCGTCCTCGGTGGGCGCCGAGGCCACCGGCTCGGGAGCAACCGGCTCGGGAGGAACGAAGGTGACGGGCACATCGGCCTGAACCTCGAGCGGCACCTCGCCGCGCCGGGCCGGCTGGAAGCGCCAGCGGAGCGCCGCCGCCATGGCGGCCCGGTCCAACGGCACACCCGCCGACTCCCGCACCTCCACGCGAGACACCTCGCCCCCCGCGTCGATGGTGAGGCGCAGCAGCACCGTGACGGGTGCGCTCAAGGGA
>NZ_DASVSO010000938.1:0-11814 GCF_036388035.1 Archangium sp. | reverse complement strand
CGTCGAGCAGCGACACGGCCTCATGGGTTTCCCTGCGCAGGTGCTGTCCCAGCCCGCTGAGAAAGGGCATCACATGCCGGCCGCGCTCATCCTGGGTGAGGAAGGTGGCGAGGTCGTTGCGGCGCTCCTCGAGCAGGGTGGCCAGGTGGCTGACGTCCTCCACCTGGAGGCTCACCAGCCGCTCCTTGGCCAGCATGGCCGAGGTGTGGACGCTGTTGAGCACGTTGCCCACGTTGTGCAGCACGCTGGTGGCGACCTCGGCCCGGCCCGCCTGCCGTGCCACCTGCACCAGTTGCCGGTGGACGTCCTTGAGCTCCTGGGTGCGCTCGTCCACCCGCTGCTCCAGCCCCTCGTTGGCCTGTCGCAGGGCCTCCTCGCGCCGCTGGACCTCGTCGGCCATGAGGCGGAAGGCCTGGGCCAGCTGTCCCAGCTCGTCCTGACGCCGGTTGTCCAGCTCGACCTTGAAGTCCCCAGCGGCGATCCGGTCGGTGGCGTGGGTGAAGGCCAGCAGCGGGCGGGAGATCTGCTGCCGCAGCACGAATAACATGATGGCCAGCTCCAGCATCAGCGACGCCAGGCCAAACACCAGGACGTAGCGTGCCGCATCGAGAGCGGGCGCGGTGATGGCGCTGTCGGGGAGCACCGTGACGAAGTTCCAGCCCGGGCCCTTCAGCCGCGTCGTGGCGAGGTATTCGCCGTGCTCCGCCAGCTCCATCACGGTCTGTTCGGACGTGCGTCCAATCACCCGCTCGAAGAGCTCCCGCAGGTGGGCCCGCAGCTCCGGCGAGCCGAGCTGTGTGGAGCCTCCGGACAGCTTGGCCTCGCGGATGTTGTAGGCGACGGTGCCTTCCAGCTTCAGCTTGGGATGGGTGATGAGCTCGCCATCGTCGCGGAAGATGACGTTGTACGCGCCGGGCAGGTGGCCGCTGGCGGTGCGGTCCATCAGCTCGTCCAGGAGGACGTCATGGTGGAGGGTGGCGACATGGCGGCCGTCCATGTCCAGCGGGGTGGAGGCCGTGACCATCCAGAGTTTCGAGACCGACTCCTCGAAGGCACCGGTCCAGGCCGTCCGCCGCTGGGGGTTTTTCTGGGGGAGGCTGATGGTGAAGTAGTCGTCTGAGAGGAGCGGAAGGGTGGGCTTGGCGTCCTGACACCAGGTGGGGCGCTCCGGCCAGAAGAGCACGATGACTCCCTCCGGCAGAGTGACGTAGGTGTCCTTGAAGCGGGTCAGCAGGAGCGGCCCGTTCTGGATGAGCACGTCGTACGAGGCCACGACCCGCCGGCGGAAATCCCCCTCGAGGGACACTCCGGGGAGCACGAAGACGCCCGGCATCTTCGTGCCATCGAAGCCCTCGGGACGGTTGCGGATCGTCCCATCGGAAAGCTGGACGAACAGGCGCTCGAAGCGCGCGCTCACCTCTTCCTCGCTCAAGGCCTGGATGCGCTCCTGGAGGGCCTTCTTGAGCAGGGCATGGTTGTCCTCCGCCAACACGAAGATGGACTCCTCGCGTTGGCCGCGCTCGACGACCGACCGCTGCAGCTGAACGAGGGACTGGTCGCGCAGGGTCTTGAACAAGTGCAGGTAGCTGAAGAGAGTGCCCAGGGCAATGACCACCGCGATGCGTATCCCCATCTGGAGGAGCGTCGCGCGGGCCAGGGAGCGCCGAGGGCGGGAAGGAGTCGAGGTCGACATGAAATGGAGCACGCCCAACGGGTTGGAGCGTGGATCCATGCACGGACCCACCCGAAACGCCAAGGGGGGGGTTCAGCCCGCCAGGACGCTCAAGCTACCGCGCTGGAAAACGCTCCGGCATGGGCGGCGGGGGCCACTGGCAGCAGGAGGCGGAAGGTAGCGCCCTGGCCCGGCTGGCTCTCCACGGAGAGCTCGCCGCCGAACCCGGAGATGAGGCCGTGGCAGATGAACAGGCCCAGCCCGGTGCCCACGCCTGGCGGCTTGGTGGTGAAGAAGGGCTCGAAGATGCGGCCCAGGTGCTCGGAGGCGATGCCTCGGCCATTGTCCTGGACCTCCACCCACACCCGGCCATCCTCATGGAGGCCCGTGGCCACGCGGATGCGGGGCTCGGCGGGCCCGTTCGCCACCGCATGCAGGGCATTGATGAGCAGGTTGAGGAAGACCTGTCCCAGCCCATGCTCGTCGGCGAGGATGGGCGGCACCGGGCACAGCTCCCGCTCGACCCGCAGCCCCGGCACCTGGGCAAGGTTCGCCATGGCGAGGGCATCCTCCAGCACCGTGTCCAGAGCCACCGGCGCGGCGGGGAAGCTCCTGCCGCGGGAGAAAGCCCGCACGTCCTGCACCAGCCGCTGGATGCGCTCGCAGCCATGGAGCGCATCGTGGCAGGACTCCTGGAGCTCCTCCACGTCCCCCACGGGCTGTGTGGCGGCCAGCGCCTTCAGCTCCCCCTGGACATGGTGGAGGTTGGCCATGATGAAGCTCAGGGGGTTGTTGACCTCATGCGCCAGGCCGACGGCGAGTCGCCCCAGCGCCTCCAGCTTCTGGGCCCGGGCGAGCTGGAGCTCCAGCCGCATGCGCTCCTCCGTCTCCTGCCGCAGCCGGGCGTTGGCCTGCTCCAGCTCCGTCAGCCGTCTGCGATCCCGCCGCAGCAGCTCCCACTTCTCGGCGAGCGCGTGGGCCATCTGGCGCACCTCCATGCTCTTGAAGGGCTTGTGGAGGATGAGCAACCGTTGGCTGATGCCCAGCCGCTGCACCACGTCCTCCCAGGAATAGTCCGTGTACGCCGAGCAGAGGACGACCTGGAGGTCCGGGTCCTCTCGCCAGAGGCGCTCGGTGGTCTCCACGCCGTCCATCCCCGGCGGCATGCGGACGTCGACGAAGGCCAGGGCGTACGGCCGCCCCTCCTTCCGCGCGGCGCCCACGCGCTGGAGACCCTCTTCTCCCTGGAAGGCGGAGTCCACCTCGAAGCAATACCCCTTGGGCCGGGGCGGGTACGTGCCGAAGAGCGAGGCCCTCAACTCCGAGAGCGACGCATCGCTCTCCTCGGCGGCGAGCAGCCGGCGGAAGTCCTGGTGAAGCGAAGGAGTGTCATCGATGACCAGGACACGCGGCGCGGGCACGGATGCGGGCACGTATACGGAGCTCATGGTTTGCGTCTTCCCCCCACCGACGAGCGCCCTTCCGAGTCTCTTGTTTCCTTTCAAACGCTGCACGCACCAGGCGAGTCACGGTGCGGGCAGGTGAATGAGAGGCGCGGTTCAAGGGCGCTGTTCGACTTCACCCATATCAAATTTGTTAGCCCATGAGTAAAGGTACGGCCCTGGCGGACGTAGGGCCCGGTACGCATTGCGCGTTTGTCGACAATTGGGAGACGCCAGGTCTCCTAGAGCACGTCCTGGAGGCTGCGGGCCATGACCCAGCCGTCATGGTAGACGACGCCCCGCTGCGCGACGGTGTCGCTGCGGTAGAGGCCCACCTTCAGGTAGTTGAGCATCCCGGGGAACATGGTGGCGATGGAGCGCTTGGGCAGGACGAGCTGGCCGTTGTGGTACAGCTCGACGAAGCCGACGCGCGCATCGGGCGACCACTTCACGTGGAAGATGAAGTCCTGCCACTGCCCGCGCACCAGCGGGGCCTTCCACACGATGACACCCGGGTCTCCGCCGATGTTCAGGCGGACCTCCTCGCCATACACGTAGAACTCCACCGGCGGCGAGCCGCTGCCGCCCTCGTGGTGCCACTGGGCGAAGAGCTGCCACGTCTTCGCGCTCGGGAAGTCCGAGGCGAACATCGTGTTGAAGCGGTAGTAGTACTCCGAGCCCACCGCCTCCCGCGTCATCCGCACCAGCTCGTTGCGGTTGCCACTGGAGTTGATGGGGTCATCGCCCTGATAGACGGTGGCCTTGAGGGCATAACGGCCCTGGCGCACCGGCGAGGGAACCACCTGCAGGCGGTCCGCGCTCACCATCTGCGTGCGGGTCCACTGCGAGTGGTTCCCCGTCTCGAAGTCGCCGCGCCACACCACGCTGGAGCCCGCCACGGCCGCCGCGCACGGGCGGGTCTCGGCGATGCTGGCCCAGTCATTCAGGTTGTTGCCATTGACGGTGACGCGCAGGTAGCGCGCGGTGCGGGCCGCGAAGGAGTAGGTCTCCGCCTCCGTCGTCGTGCCACTGCTCCTGCCGGAGTAGACCGTCGTGTAGGTCGTCCCATCCGAGGAGACGTCCAGGACGAAGTTGCTGGCGCGCTGATTGCCCTGGTGCCAGGCGATGGCCGCGCCCGAGACGGATTGGGTCGAGCCCAGGTCGTAGCGGATCCACGAGCCCTTGCCGAGGTTGCTCCAGCGCGTGTCGAGCCGATCATCGATCGTGTTGGCCGGGAGGTTGCCGTCATTTCCCGAGGCCGTCACCACGGAGGGGGTGAGGGCGGAGCAGTTCTGCACGGTCAGCCCGTCGGTCGCTGTCTGGAACGTCTCGGGTAGGCCTTCGGTGGTCTCGGTATCGGGGGCGCCGCAGCCGGCACCGACGAGGACGAGCAACGCTTCAGCCAACAGAAGGGTTTTCTTCACGTGGGACTCTCGAGATGAATGGAAGACAGACAGGGACAGGCCACTCCGCGTGACGCGGGGGCGGGGGAGGATGAGGGGTTTTCGGGTACAGCCCTCCCGTTGCGCCAATCAGGGCTCATCGCCCTGGCGCTCGGAGAGGCCAGACGTGGGTGGGGCTCGTGAACTCCTGCTCAATGACAACGCGAGGCAGCCGTTGTCAGACGGGATGGGAGCATCCGCGAAAAATATTTTGTACTCAACACAGGCGCCCGATGCCCGGTCGTTGAGAGAGCAACCGGGCGAGGCCTGGGCGCGCGGGTGTCGCGCTCACGGAAGGCCGCGGAGGAACTCCGTGAGGCGGGTGGCCATGGCCGCGTGGGTCGTGGCCGAGGGGTGCCAGTCCTCCCCGTAGGGCTCGCGCTGTCGCTCGAAGGCGAGGTAGTGCACGCGGGCATCCCCCCGGTCGTTGAAGCCCTTCACCACCGAGGACACCCAGCTCTGGAGGAGGGTCCATTGGTTCTGCCCCGGGGGGTACGAGTCGCTCAGCATGGGGCCCACGGCGCAGATGATCCTCGCTCGCGGGTAGTAGCTCCGGAGCTGGGCGACGAAGTCCGTATAGGCGGCCTGGAACCGGGTGGCGTCCGGCGTCCCCGGGGCGAAGTCATTCGTGCCCAGGTTGAGCACCACGATGTCGGGGGTGTAGCGCGTGAAGTCCCAGCGCGGCGCGGCCTGGTCGGGCAGGACGCGGTCGTAGATCTGCGGGAGCGTGTTCGTCGTGCTCCCGGTGTTGTTGCGATACATCCCTCGGCCCGAATAGCAGACCGTCATCGCCTCGGCGCCCAGGTTGCGCGCGGTGAGCGAGCCGTAGGCCCGGGTGATGTTCTCGTTGACGGAGTGGAAGCCCGTCGTCGGATTCTGGGACTCCAGGAGGGACACCTCGTTGCCGTAACCGCAGGTGATGGAGTCTCCAATGAACTCCAGCCGCGGGGCCGGCCGGGCCGGCGGAGCCAGGAGCTGCCCGTGGATCCGGAAGCCTTGCAGCTCGCTCCGGCCGACATAGCTCTCCGTCAGCTTGATGAGCTCGACGGTGTGCTCGCCCGGTGGGAGGTTCCGACCCAGCTCATACACGGTCTGGCTCGCGCGGACCGCGAGCTTCACCGGCGACTGGCCATCGAGGGTGAGCTGGTAGTGGTTGGTCGTCTGCTCGTTCCCCGTGCCGTGGTCCTTCAGCAGCAACTCGATCGCATCCCCCTTGAACCGGAGTTTGATGGAGACCCCGGGATGGGAGAACACGGCGGACGCCGACGAGACCTCCACGCGCCCGGTGTATTGCAGACGCGAATCCGTGGGAGGGACCGTCACCCAGGTGGGCTCGGTGGGCGTCTCCTCGGTGGGCATCTCTTCGCTCGGCGTCTCTTGCGGGGGGGTCTGCTGTGGTTCGGGGTGGCCGCATGCGACGAGGACCGAGAGGGCACCTGCGAGAAGCACGAAGCGGCTGGGCATGTTTCCTCCGTCAGGACATGGGAGTCGAGGCTCGCGCGGAGATGGCCTCCGGGGAGGGCTGGCGGATGTCCCAGGCGAGCCCGAGCCGCGCCAACAGGCGGATGAGGAGGCCGCCCAGGTCCACCTGCCACCAGCGGAAGTCGACGCGGGCCGAGCCGGGGAAGGCATGGTGGTTGTTGTGCCAGCCCGCGCCGAGCGTCAGCACCGCCATCACCACGTTGTTGCGGCTGTAATCCCGGCTGCCCAGGGGGCGCACGCCGACGGTGTGCCCCACCGAGTTGATGGCGAAGGAGATCTGCTGGACGAGGTAGTAGCGGACGAAGCCACCCCAGACGAGCCCGCGCAGCGCGCCCTCCCACGACAGCGTGGCGAGGCCGCCGACCAGGGTGGGCAGCACGAAGCCGAGCAGCACCCAGGTGCCATAGCGCTGGTTGAGGCGCACGAGCGGCCCATCGCGCAGGAGGTCGGGGAGGGTGCGCGCGAAGCGGTGCACCTGGTCCTCCTCCTTGGAGGCCAGGAGGTCCGCTGGCGACTCGAGGTGTCGGTCCAGGAGGCGGCCGAAGCGCGGGATGGCCGGCACGTCGAGGTACCAGAGGAACTGGGCCCAGAACCACCCGCGGAACTTGTCCCACGCGCCGTTGCGGCCGAGCACCGGCGAGTGCAGGTCCCCCGGCTGGTCGGTGTGGGCGTGGTGCACGCGGTGGACGGCGCTCCACAGCAGGGCCGAGCCCTGTCCCGCCATCGAGCCGAGGATGAGGAGGAGGGCACGCAGGGGGCGCGTCGTCTCGAAGGTGCGGTGCGCGAAGTAGCGGTGCAGGCCCACCTCCACGCCCGTCATGGTGAGTAGGTACATCCCCACCAGCAGGCCGGCATTCAACGCACTGACGCCCTCGCGCAGGAAGAGCCACACCCCGGCGCCGAAGCCGAGCAGCGGCACGCCTTGGATGACGAAGAGCACCAGGGCCCGTCGGGCCCCGCTCAGGGTCTCGGGCGTCTCGGTGGATGCGGGGAGGTGGAGCCCGAGCGGGTCGGGCGTGGGGGGCGTCTGTGCGGGAGCGGGGAGGGTGGACAACGGAGGCTCTTGGCTGAGGCGGGGGTGCCCATCATCGCCGAGCCCTCGTGTCGAATCCAAGCGGCGCGCCGTCACAGCGGGATGACGTGTCAGGCGTGCATCAGACCCTCACCCGCGGTGCCTGTCGTCTACGTGTCGGAGCGCGTGGCACGCTCCCGCCATTCTGGGGCTGGTAGCATCGAGGCCATGTCTGGACTCCTCATGAGACGGTGGGCCGTGGCGGGGCTGGGATGCGCCTGGGTGGTCGTGCTGTCCGGGTGCGCGCTCCTCCGGAGGGAGGATCCCCAGCGACCGCTCGTCGACAAGATACGGCCCGCGGCGCTGGGCTCGTTCGGCTCGGGAGAGACGGAGCGTGTTCCTCCTCCCGAGACCGAGGTGTGTACCGTTGCGACAGCCCGCCAGTGCTACGAGCGGGGCATGGCCTTCGCGTCCGGCAGGGGCGTCCAGAAGGACCCCATCCAGGCGGTGTCGCTGCTCTCCAAGGCGTGCAACGGGCATGTGAGGGAGGCCTGCGAGACGCTGTCCCTGCGGTTGAAGAAGCCCGAGCGCCTCGGTTCTCGTCCCCCGCGCTCCGGCGCCACGAAGCCCGTGCCTTTCGAGAAGCAGGAGGTCATCAAGCTCCACTGCCGGCTGGTGGAGCCCGGGGTGCCGCGCAACTGCCAGGTGGTGGTGCCCGTGATGGGCGCGAGCCGGCGGGAGCGGATCCTCTCAGCCGTCTCCTCCTTCCGCTACAAGCTCCCCACCTTCGATGGAGAAGCATTCGAGTCGGACTACCTCATTACGTTCGACATTGAACCTGAGTGAAGAGAACGCTTCGAGGGCGTGACGTTTCCATGGAGCGTCACACGTGGCCCATGTTCGGATTGCGCCTCCAGGTTTTGACTCGACGACCCGGGGAGTCCGCGTGGGCATTTTCAAGCATGAGACGGGCGCCCGTTGGATCGTCGCGCTGTGCGCTTGGGTTTCCACCGTGGGCTGCGCCACGCCAGCTGTGGCGACACACCCGGGCCAGGCGGAACAACCTCCAGATGTCATCAACTACGTCCTTGTCATCAAAGGCCCCCAGGGGGTTGATACCGCGCATGTCTGGCTACGCAGTACAGAGTTTGATTGGCCGGAGCCTGACGACTCGGAAGTGGGCACCGGGCTTGTGGGCTCTGTCGAGTTCGCTTCACAAAGTCAGCGCGACTGTGCTCAAGAGCAGATCGATTGTTTCAGGCGCTGCTGGAAGCGAAAACCACCCTACCCCCGTAGCTACAAGAAATACGACCACAATCAGTATTGCAGGGAGAAATGCCTGAAGGAGTACATGACATGCTTGGAAACAACCGGCCAGAAAGCAATGGCGTTTCCTAGCATCCATAACGCTGTCGAGTGGGTGAAACGCCATCGAAGAGAGATTGCTGTCGGAAGCGTCGTATTCGCTGCGGGCTTTGCTTTTGTTGTGGTTTCAGTGGCCGGAGGTTTGTTGGTCCTGGCCCCGATTGCCGTATTTTAGTGGGTAGCCGCATGAGCACCGATCCGTCGGACATGTCCAAGAAATTCGACATGGAGAGCACTCTCGGTGTGCTCGAGAAACTGGCGCACGAAGAGGCGCGTACACCCGAGGACGTCAAGGCCATCAGGTCCGCGGCCGAGGCAATCCATTTCATTCATGTCCAAGGCAAGCTGGAGGACTTCCAGGACTATCTCCGGGATGTCGAAGGCGCCGCAGAACGGTCGTTGCGCGCCGAGCAGTCCTTTCAGAACATGTCCGAGGCCATCAATTGGTTACACACGCAGTCGGAGCCCCGCTTCGGCACCATTGTGGAGGTCGCGGGCAACCCGTTTTGGGTGGTGCGTCAGCGCAAGGAAACGTGGTTCTTGATTCCCGCGCCCAGACTTCCCTCCGTAGAAGAGCTCGAGCGGGATTCGTAGCTCAGCGGCGTCCGTCCGGTGGCTGTCACCCTTCCCGGGGCGAGCGTGTCCGGGCGGACGGATGTGTCCTGCTCGTCCACACAAGGTTTTGACCCGCCTGCCACGGTGGGCGCCAATCCGGCGCGAGATATGCGCCAAGGAGACCCCGCATGACACGGTTGCTCCCTGTCCTCATCCTGCTCGCCGCCGGGCTCGCCCGGGCCGACGAGGGGATGTGGACCTTCAATAACTTCCCCTCCGAGCTGGTGAAGGCCCGGTACGGCTTCGCGCCCAGCCCGGAATGGCTGCGGAAGGTCCGGCTCTCCTCCGCCCGGATCGCTGGCGGCTGCTCGGCCAGCTTCGTGTCTCCCACCGGGCTGGTGATGACCAACCACCACTGCGTGCGCGAGTGCGTGCAGCAGCTCTCCACTTCACAGAACGACCACATCGTGAAGGGCTTCTACGCGTCCACCGCGCAGCAGGAGCGGCAGTGCCCGGCGATGGAGATCAACAGGCTGGTGGAGATCTCCGACGTCACCGAGCAGGTGACGAAGGCCACGCAGGGCAAGGAGGGCGCGGCCTTCCGAGAGGCGCAGCGGGCGGAGCTCGCCCGGTTGGAGAAGGGGTGCGCTACCGCGCCCGACGTCCGCTGTGACGTGGTGTCGCTGTACCAGGGCGGCATGTACAACCTCTACAAGTACCAGCGCTTCCAGGACGTGCGGCTGGTGTTCGCTCCCGAGGAGGCCATCGCCTTCTTCGGCGGGGACCCGGACAACTTCGAGTTCCCCCGCTACGCCTACGACGTGTCCTTCGTGCGCGTGTACCAGGACGGCAAGCCGGCCAAGGTGGACGACTACCTCCGCTGGTCGGCCAGGGGGGCGCAGGCCGGCGAACTCACCTTCGTGTCCGGGCACCCGGGTGGCACCTCGCGCCTGCTGACGCAGGCCCAGCTCCTCTATCAACGCGACTACGCCCTGCCCGAGCGCCTCTTCTACCTGGCGCAGCTCCGCGGGTTGCTCGACGAGTTCCAGCAGCGCGGCCCCGAGCTCACCCGCATCTCCAACAACCTCAAGTTCGGCGTGGAGAACGCCTACAAGGCGCTGGTGGGCCAGCGCGAGGCGCTGGTGGACCGGGACTTCTTCGCCAAGAAGGTGGCCGAGGAGCAGAAGCTGCGCGACTGGGTGAAGGCGGACCCCGAGCGCCAGAAGCGCTACGGCCAGGCGTGGGACAACATCGCGAAGTCCACGGACACCCTGCGGGACCTGCGCATCCGGCTGCGGCTGCTGGAGCAGAGCGCCGGGACGGGCTCGGACCTCTTCGGCTACGCGCGTCTACTCGCACGCTCGGCCGAGGAGCTGCCCAAGCCCAACGAGCAGCGGCTGGAGGAGTACGCCGAGGCGCGCAAGCCGGAGCTGGAGCAGCAGCTCTTCAGCCCGGCGCCCGTCTACCCCCCACTGGAGCAGGCCCTGCTCACCTTCTACCTGACGAAGCTGCGCGAGCAGCTCGGGCCGGATGATCCGGTGGTGAAGAAGGTGCTGGGCAAGCAGTCCCCGCAGGCGCTCGCGCGCAAGCTGGTGGCGGGCTCGAAGCTGGCCAGCCCCCAGGTCCGCCAGCAGCTCTACCAGGGCGGCCCGGCCGCCATCCGCGGCGCGAAGGACCCGATGCTGGAGCTCATCCGCTCCTTGGAGGACGAGGCGCGGGCCGTCCGCAAGCGCTACGAGGAGGAGGTGGAGTCCGTCGTCGACAAGAACGGCGAGCTCATCGCCCGTGCCCGCTTCGAGGCCTACGGCACCAGCACCTACCCGGATGCCACCTTCACGCTCCGGCTGTCCTTCGGACAGGTGAAGGGCTATTCGGAGGAGGGGAAGACGGTCGAGCCCTTCACCTTCATCTCCGGCCTCTACGAGCGCGCCACCGGGGAGGACCCTTTCCGCCTGCCTCCAAGCTGGCTGAAGGCGAAGCCCCACCTGGAGCTCCAGACGCCATTCAACTTCGTGAGCTCCAACGACATCATCGGCGGCAACTCGGGCTCTCCCCTCTTCAACAAGGAAGCGGAGATCGTCGGCATCGTCTTCGATGGCAACATCCAGTCCCTGGGCGGCGAGTACGGCTTCGATGAGGCCGTCAACCGCACCGTCTCCGTACACAGCCAGGGCATCCTGGAGGGCCTCCGGAAGGTCTACGACGCCCGCCGGTTGCTGGAGGAGCTGGGGCAGGGTGGGGGCGGGTAGGACAACTCCCGCGAAAATCTGCTCATTTCCAGGCAGTATGTCCGCGTGTCGGCGTCGTTAAGACGTCCGCGGGCGTCACGCCCAGGGAGGTTTTGGATGCGAGTGGCCATCTTCATTCCGGTTCTCCTGTTGGGGGGGCTGGTGGGGTGCGCCTCGCGACAGGGCGCCCTCCGGGTGGAGCGGCAGGACGAGGCCGTCTACGAGCACCCCCTGGAAGAGGTCTGGCCCGCGGTGCAGGCCTGGTTCCAGGAGGGCGGGTACAGGTACCGGGAGGACGCGCCCGGCTTCGTGTTGCAGACGGAGTGGCGCGAGGAGTTCGCCGGTTCGAAGGTCGCCGGCTACTGGCACCGCTACACCGTCATCGGCAAGCGGGAGGCCCCGGCGCGCTCCTCGGTGTGGGTCATCCGCTCCAGCCGCAGCCCCGAGGGGTCCCCCCTCCATGACGCGAAGCAGCCGGACTGGTCGGCGAGCCGCTTGCCGGGTCCTGGCAATGACGGACTGCCGGGGGGCGGCATCCGCCCGGAGGAGTACGACGTGCGCACGCCCACCGGCGAGCAGCCGCTGCGCTTCGTCCCCGACGAGTCCGTGGGCAGCA
>NZ_DASVSO010000937.1:0-5928 GCF_036388035.1 Archangium sp. | reverse complement strand
CTGCGATCACCCCACCAGCGAGCGCATGGTGGGAGATCCGCGCGTGGACCATGTGGTGTTCACCGGCTCGGTGTACGGCGGCCAGCGGCTCATCCAGGCGAGCTCCAAGCGCTTCCTCCACATGGGCTTGGAGCTGGGTGGAAACGATCCGGCCTACGTGGCACCGGACTGCGACTTCGACAAGACGGTGGAGAACGTGGTGGACGGCGCCATCTACAACGCCGGCCAGAGCTGCTGCGCGGTGGAGCGCGTCTACGTGCACCGCTCGCTCTACAAGCGCTTCATCGAGGCCTGCGAGACGCTGGTGCGCGGCTACGTGCTCGGCGATCCGATGAACGACAAGACGTCCCTGGGCCCCATCGCCCAGCCAAACCACCCGGCCGAGCTGGAGCAACTGGTGGAGGACGCCCGCCGCAGGGGTGCCCGCGTGGTGGCCGGCGGCAAGCGGACCCAGGTGGACGGCAAGGGCCGCTTCTTCGAGGCCACCCTCATCGCCGATCTGGATCACTCGATGCGGCTGATGAAGCAGGAGTCCTTCGGTCCCCTCCTCCCCATCTCCCCGGTGGACTCGGATGAGGAGGCGCTCGCGAAGATGAACGACTCGGAGCTGGGGCTGACCGCGAGCGTCTGGACGAAGGATCGCGAGCGCGCCGCCCGCTT
The DNA here is from genome assembly GCF_036388035.1 of Archangium sp. GTDB lineage: Bacteria > Myxococcota > Myxococcia > Myxococcales > Myxococcaceae > Archangium. The sequence continues at coordinate 5,268 of NZ_DASVSO010000937.1, read as the reverse complement.
CGCCGCCCAGCTTGAGTGCGGCACCGTCTACATGAACCGCTGCGACTCGGTGGACCCGGCGCTGCCGTGGATTGGCGTGAAGAACTCGGGGCGCGGGCACAGCCTGAGCACGCTCGGGTTCGACCAGCTCACCCGGCCGAAGTCGATCCACTTCCGGCTGTCGTTCTGAGCGGAACGCCGGGCGCATTGCCACGGGGGAGCGGGGTGCGGCACCATGCCGCCGGATGACGATGTCTCCGGCGGTGACCCTCTCCCTCGTTTCGTGCGGTGTGTTCTTCCTCGCCGCCCTGTTCCTCGGTGTGTGGAAGCACCTGGCGATGGTGAAGAGCCCGGCCCATCGCGCGCCGGTCTACGTCGACATCGCGCACCGGGCGGCGCTCCTCTACGCGTTCGCGGCCCTGGTGGTGGCCCAGTTCGCCGAGCACAGCCCGTTCAGCGACACGGTGAATCTGCTCGCCGCGGGCGGTCCGCTGCTCTTCTTCGCGAGCACCATCTGGCGCTACACCGAGCTGGGCTGGCGCAACGAGACCGAGAACCAGTACGACCCGCCCACGGCGCTGATCCGCCACGGGCTGTGGATTCTCATCGTCGTCGAGGTGGGCGGCTTCGGAACGCTCTTCGCAGGGTTCCTGCTGCGCCGATTCAACGGCTGGTGAAGCTCGCGGCGCGCTGGAAGGAGCACGCCGCGAGCCGAGTCACCTGGAAGGACTAGAACGACTCGCGCAGCATCGCGAGCAGATCGTCCTGGGTGCACGGGCGCGGGTTGCCGCGGTGCGAGGCATCCACGAAGGACTTCTCGGCGATGCGCACCAGGTCCTTCTCCTGCACGCCCACATCACGCAGGCGCAAGGGGATGCCGATGGAGGCATTGAGCTTGCGCACGCGGTCGACGGCGTTGCCCGCGAGCACCTCCTCGCGCGAGTTGGAGGTGTCGCCCATGGCCACCGCGACGCGCGCCAGGCGCGCGGTGCTGACGGGGCGGTTGAACTCCATCACCACGGGCAGGACGATGGCGTTGGCCAGACCGTGGTGGACGCCGGAGATGGGCGTGAGCGCATGTGCCAGCGCGTGGCAGGCCCCGAGCCCCTTCTGGAAGGCCATGGCGCCCTGCATGGCCGCCACCATCATGTCGGTGCGGGCCATGAGGTTGCGGCCCTCCTCCACGGCCTTGGGGAGCGAGCGCGCCACGCGAGCGATGCCGTCGATGGCCACCGCGTCCGCCAGCGGGTGGAAGCCGTTGGACAGGTAGGCCTCCAGGCAGTGCGTGAAGGCGTCCATGCCCGTGGCCGCGGTGGGCCCAGGAGGCAGGCCGAACGTCAGCTCGGGGTCGCAGATGGCCGCCTTGGGCATGAGGAACGGGCTGAAGATGACCGTCTTGCGCCCGGTGTCCGAGAGCGTCGCCACGCCCGAGCGGCTCACCTCGGAGCCGGTGCCCGCGGTGGTGGGGATGGCGATCAGCGGCGGCATGTTGTCGCGCACGTACTGGTCCCCACCCGTCGCGTCGTCGTAGCGCGACAGGGGCGGCTCGTGCGTGGTGAGGACCTGCACCAGCTTCGCCGCGTCGAGCGGGCTGCCACCGCCGATGGCGATGATGCCGTCGCACTTGTTCGCCTTGTAGGCCTCCAGGCCCGCGAAGGCATCGCGCTCGGTGGGGTCGGGCTTCACCTGGTCGAAGATGGCGAAGGCCACTCCGGCGCCCTTGAGGACGTCGTACAGGCGCTGCGCCAGCCCCGCCTTCACCACGCCCGCGTCCGTCACCACCAGCGGGCGCTTCATGTTCAGCCTCGTCACCTGGGCGGGCAGTCGCTGCAGCGCGCCGGCCCCGAAGACGACCTTCGTGGGCCAGGACATCTCGGTGATGCGCGGCTCGATCGGCATGTCGAACGGTTTCATTCGGTGTCTCCTAGATGAGCTCCATGTAGCGCTCGAGCTCCCAGTTCGTGACCGCGCGCTCGTAGCGCCGGGCCTCCCACTCGCGCGTGCGCACGAAGTGGTCCACGAACTCCTCGCCCAGAATCTGCTTCGCCCGCTTGGACGCCTTCAGCAGCGTCACCGCCTCCTTGAGCGAGCGCGGCAGCATCGGCGCCTCGGCCGAGTAGCCGTTGCCCGCGCACGGCGAGGGGGGCTCCACCTCGTTCTCGATGCCCCACAGGCCGGCGGCCAGACTCGCCCCCATGCCGATGTACGCGTTCATGTCCGCGCCCGTCTGGCGGTACTCGATGCGCATCGACTTGGGGCTGTCCCCGATGACGCGCACCGCCGTGGTCCGGTTCTCCTTGCCCCACGTGGCCGTCACCGGCGCCCACGTGTTCTCCACGCTGCGCTTGTAGCTGTTCACCGTGGGCCAGTAGAGCGCGGTGAGCTCCGGCATCAGCGTCATCAGCCCGCCGATGTAGTGCCGCATCGTCGTGCTCATGCCATCGGCCGCCTCGGGGTCATGGAAGGCGTTCTCGTCGTTCTTGAGCGTCCACAGCGACTGGTGGATGTGCCCCGAGCACCCTGGCAGCTTCTCGTTCACCTTGGCCATGAAGCAGGCCGTCAGCCCGTGGCGCGAGCAGATCTCCTTCACCACCGTCTTGAAGAGCGCCGCCTTGTCCGCGGCCTTCTCCAGGTCGTCATAGCGGATGGCGGCCTCGAAGACGCCCGGGCCCGTCTCGGTGTGGAAGCCCTCCAGCTCCAGGCCGAAGTCCCGGCACCCGTCGATGACGGCGTGCACCAGCGGCGCGCTGGCCGACGTGCGCAGCCACGAGTAGCCGAACATGCCCGGCGTGAGCGGCGTCAGGTTGGCGAAGCCCTTGTCCTTCAGCGACTGGGGCGTCTCCTTGAAGATGAAGAACTCGTACTCGGCGCCGAACCTCGGCAGGAAGCCCATGTCGCGCGCGCGCTGCCCCATCTTCTGGAGGAACTGCCGGGGGCTCGGCTCGAAGGGCGAGCCGTCCGGGTTCACGAAGTCCAGGAGGAAGGCCGCGGTGTCCGGCTCCCACGGGATGATGCGCCCGGTGGTGATGTCCACCGTGGCATGCCCGTCCGGGTAGCCGGTGTGCCAGCCCGTCACCCGCGTGTTGTCCAGCAGCTCGTCCGTGATGTCCCAGCCGAACACCACGTCGCAGAAGCCCATCCCGCTCTTGCACGCGGAGAAGAACTTCTCCACCGACACGTACTTGCCACGCCAGACGCCATCCACGTCCACCGCGCCAAGCTTCACCTGCCGCACGCCCTGCTCCTCGAACCACTTGTGCAGCAGGTCCGTGCCCGAGGGCTCGCGCAGCGCTCTGACCGTGCCGCGCTCCTTGTCCTTCGAGCGCGCACGCCTGCCCGCTGGCTGCGGCAGCGTGATGACCTTCGCCTTGGAACGGTTCGCCATTGGCCTCTTCCTCCTCCTTCTCCCGACACCCATGAGCGCCTCCGGACCCTTCAGCTCCCCGAAGGCAGCTTCGTCCACACAGTCTTCACGCCCTGCTGTTGCCCGCGCTCGCCCGCCATGGGCTCCACGGACTGGCCCTCGATGTGCAGCTTGAGGGCCGGCAGTTGGTCAGGGAGCGTACGGGCGTCAACAGGAAGTGGCAGCCGAAGCTAGGGAGCGACATCCGATGCGGCAACCCGACCGACCGAGAGGCGCGATGAAGAACGTTCTCCTGTTGAAAGCCGGTGATGCGGCCCCCTCCGTACGTCTAACCGTCGGTGACTATGAGCGCTGGTTCGTCGAGTCGCTCGCCCCGGGTGGGTGCCAGTTCGACATCCTCCACGTCCACCGGGGCGCCAGGCTGCCGGACAGTGCCGAGGGGTATGACGCGGTGATGATGACGGGCTCCCCGCTGTCGGTGACGCAGCCGGAGCCGTGGATGGAGCGCGCCGCCGGGTTCATGGTGGACGCGGCGGCCCACGGCGTGCCCGTCCTCGGGGTGTGCTTCGGGCACCAGTTGCTCGCGTATGCGCACGGGGCCCGCGTGGTGCGCAACCAGCGGGGGCGCGAGATTGGCACCGTGGAGGTCACCCTGAACGAGGCGGGCCGCGAGGACCCGCTCTTCGACGGGGTGTCCGAGCGCTTCACCGTCCAGGCCACCCACGAGGACATCGTCGAGCAGGCCCCGGAGGGGGCGACGGTGCTCGCGGGCAACGCGAACACCACGGTGCAGGCACTCGCCTTCGGGCCCCTCATCCGCGGCGTGCAGTTCCACCCCGAGGTCCAGCCCGAGGCCATGCGTGCCCTCATCCTCGCCCGCCAGGAAAAGTTGGAGGTCGAAGCAACTCAGCGGGGTTACTCGCCCGGGGAGCGGGTGCCCCGGCTGCTGGCCGGGATTGCTCCCTCGCCCGCCGGGCGGCGCATCCTGAGCAACTTCCTGGAGCGGTTCACCTGAGAGCAGGGCTGGAGTAGGTACACACCATGGCCTCCCGCTGGGACTACCTTTTCGAGACCAAGCCGGTGCCGCTCATCGACCACCTCATCGAGGAGGTGGCGAAGCTGCTGGCGAAGGATCTCGACCGCTGGCCGCCCCCCGTCCAGGAGATAGACCTGGAAGTGGGCGGCCAGTTCGCACCCCTCTTCACCGAGCCCCCGCCGCGACCGTCCCGGGCCGTGTACGAGGAGGCCTTCCGGCTCTCGCGCTGGGAGCTGGCGCGGGAGCTCGATGCCTACGACGACTACATGCGCAACAAGCGCTACCTGGCGCGGGGGCTGGCCCCCACGGACCGGCTGACCCTGCTCTTCCTCAACCGGTGGATCGTCGACCAGATGCTCGGCCTGGGAGAGGCCACGGAAGGCCGCGTCAATCGCCGGCTCATGCAGCAGTGCCTCGACCGCCTGGAGGCTCGCCTGCGGATGGTTCAAACGCCCTCCGCTTGAGACCGGGCGGCCCCTCTGCGATAAGCCGCGCCATGCTGCAGCCTCACGACCATGATGCCCCGGCGGAAAGCCGCAAGCGCTTCCTCATCCTGCTGGGGCTGTGGGCCACCATCGCCATTGTCCTGGTCGCCTTCCGCTCGGTGGTGCTGCCCTTCGCGAGCGCCGCGCTCATCGCCTACCTCATCCACCCGCTGGTGACGCGCATCTCGCGGGTCCAGGTGCGCGGCACGCACATCCCCCGCTGGGTGGCCATCCTGGCCATCTACGCCCTCTTCTTCGTGCTGGCCTACCTCTTCTTCATCGCCATGGTGCCCCAGCTCTACCGGGAGCTGGCGCGCATCAGCCGCGACGGGGTCGCCTTCGCCAACTCGCTCACGCCCGAGCGCGTCCACGCGCTCTCCGACCAGGTGGAGGAGTGGCTGCGG
>NZ_DASVSO010000936.1:0-3413 GCF_036388035.1 Archangium sp. | reverse complement strand
GAGAGGGGCCGCTCGACTTCGTGCTCTCGCAGCCAGGGAGAAGGGACAAGGCCGCGCCGAGCAGCGCGGCCACGGGGAGGGTGGAGTGGCGCATTTGCATGTGAGACTTGATACACCGGGAGTGTATTCATTCCCATGATTTGCCTCTGGAGCCGCGCGCATGCCCCCGTCCCTGTCCATCCGCCGCGTCGTCCTCTACAAGCACGGAGTCGGCTACTTCGAGCGCCGGGGCAAGGTGAGCGGCAGTGAGACGCTCCACTTCGACTTCAAGGCACGGGACATGAATGACGTCCTGAAGTCGATGACGGTGCTCGACCTGTCGGGCGGCTCGGTGTCGGCGGTGAGCTACGACTCCACCAAGCCCCTGGAGCAGTTGCTGCAGGAGGCCACCATCCGGATTCCCGACTCGGGGAGCCTCACCGCGCTGCTGGGCCAGGTGAAGGGCGCGCGGGTGCGGGTGCGCGTGGGCAAGGAGCAGGTGGAGGGCGTCATCGTGGGGCTGGAGAGCCTGCCGGTGGCCCAGGGCGAGACGGCGGTACACCGGCCCTTCCTCACGTTGCTGGTGGGCGCGTCGCTGCGCAGCTTCGACCTGCTGGAGGTGGCCGAGCTGACCTTCCTGGACGACACGGTGCGCAAGGACCTCGAGTTCTACCTGGCCACGGTACTGTCCTCGTACAAGAAGGACACCAAGCGGCTGTCGGTGCTCACCGCGGGCGAGGGCGAGCGGGAGCTGTTCGTCTCGTACGTGCTGGAAGCGCCGGTGTGGAAGACGAGCTACCGGATCCTGCTGGAGGAGGAGCAGAAGCCGCTGCTGCAGGGCTGGGCGGTGGTGGACAACACGGGGGACGAGGACTGGGTGGACGTGGACCTGGCGCTCATCGCCGGGCTGCCGGTGTCCTTCGTGCATGACCTCTACAACCCGCGCTACATGCAGCGGCCCATCGTGGAGGTGCGTACCGAGGCGGCCGCGGCCCCCGTCATCCCCGAGGAGGGCTTCGGTGAGGCGGCGGCGGACGACGAGGACTTCGATGGCACGATATTGGAGGATGTGGCCATCGCGGCCGGGCCCGCCGCGTCCGCCGCGCCCATGAAGAGCATGCGAGCGATGGCGCCCATGGGGGGGCCGGGTGGTGGGCCGCAGCGGCGCGAGGCCATGGAGCGCAGCGCGGCGGTGAAGACGCTGACGAAGGAGGTGGGGGACCTCTTCGAGTACCGGGTGGACCACCCGGTGACGGTGCACCGCAACCAGAGCGCGCTGGTGCCCATCCTGCACCGTCCCTTCGAGGGCAGGCGGGTGCTGCTCTACAACCGCACCACGCGCGAGAAGAACCCGATGGCGTGCATCGAGCTGAAGAACACCACGGGGCTGACGCTGGAGGGCGGGCCGGTGACGGTGACGGAGGGGGACACGTACGTGGGCGAGGCGATGCTCGACACGATGAAGCCGGACGACAAGCGCTTCGTCCCGTACGCGGTGGAGCTGGGGTGCGTGGTGTCGCTGGAGGACCGGACGGAGGAGGGGCCGGTGTTCCGGGCGGTGGTGAACCGCGGGGTGCTGATGGTGGAGTTCTACCACCTGCGGCGGATGGTCTACACGGTGCGCAACAAGGCGAAGCGGGCGCAGACGCTCTACCTGGAGCACCCGCGCACGGGCTGGGAGCTGAAGGACACGCCGGAGCCGGCCGAGACCACCGACAACTTCTACCGCTTCAAGTTGGAGCTGGCGGCGGCTGCCGAGCAGGAGCTCACGGTCACCGAGCGCACGGCGGGACAGCGCTCGTGGAACTTCTCCCTCACCGGGCCCGACGAGGTGAGCTTCTTCCTGCGCTCGGGCTACATCGACGAGCGGGTGGCCCAGGGCGTGCGGGAGATCATCTCCATCCGCGACAAGGTGGCGCGGCTCCAGCAGGAGGAGCGGCGGCTGAACGAAGAGCGGGCGCAGCTCTTCAAGGACCAGGAGCGCATCCGGGCCAACATCGAGTCCTTGAAGAGCGGGGCCTCGCAGCGGGAGCTGGCCGAGCGCTTCGTGACGAAGCTGAACGAGCAGGAGGACCGGCTGGAGGCGATCGCCCGGGAGCTGGAGCGGGTGACGCGCGAGAAGCGCGAGGCGCAGGAGGCGGTGGACCACCAGATGCAGGCGCTGGCCTTCACCGCGGACCTGGGCACGCCGTCCGCGGTGAAGGGACGTGGCAAGGGCAAGGGGTAGCGCGCACCTGCGAGGGGAAGGCACACGTCGTGAGCTACGGAGCGCGATGGACCTTCAGACTTCGATGAACTTCGTGCCGGTGATGGCTTCTCGGTCCAAGGCTTGCTTGAGTTCTTCGGAGACGATGAGGGCGACCGTCCAGCCCCAGGGGCGGAAGATGTGAGCGCCCTCTGTCCTCGCCGGGTCCACCTTGAGTCCGTGGATGGCTCGGTACTCTCCGACTCGTTCTGGCTCACCATGCTCGGGCCTCCAGTGCTCGACCTCTCCACACCGGGCTTCGTCGATGCACCGAGCGATGCGCAGGGTGTTGAGGATGAAGTAGGGCTCTGATTGGTCTTCCACCCGGGCTGGGATGAGCTGCACCTCGTGCTGCAAGCCCATGCGCTCGCAGAGTCGTGCGAAGCGACCATGAACCACGAAGATGCCAAAGGCCGCTCCACTGAACTCAAGAGGCTGTCCCCGCACCAAGAGGGGAAACCTCGGGAGGAGCTCCAAATTCAGGGCGCGGCTTTTCTCGAACTGCCAGGGGTTGAGCTCCCGGCCTTGCTCATCGAGAGGGGCACCCAGGACCCAGCGCCCTGGAATGGTCATGTCGTCACGGAGCCTGAAGTATCTGGACATGGAAAGCCTAGGGCTTCGTCAGGAGCCGATTGAGGTAGGAGTTGGGAGTGCAGAGCTTGTCCGTGAGCTCGGCGAGAGCCTCGCGCAGCTTGTTGCCGCAAAGTGCGACAGTCGTGCAGTCTCTCAATGCCACCTGGAGCCGATCATGAACCGCGGCATGATACTCCTCGGGATGGGGGCCTCTGTGACCTTTGAGGTAGACGCGGTTCGCCGGGTCATCCAGGGTCATTCCCGCCTTGGCGAAGAGCTGCCCGAAGAGGGGAGTCCAAGGTCCCCCTCGAGCCGACGAGGTGTCATTCTTGTTGGTGGCCAGGTGGTGCCATTCGTAGCCCTCCTTCTTCTGAGAGCCATCGGCGCAGGCGCCGCCGAAAGAACTCGAGGCTGAAGTGATTGCAGTGCCCGTCGCCACGCCAGTGACGATGAGCGTGCCATCCGCCATGACAGTGGCGGTGGTTGTCGCGCCACTCACCAGCAGCCCACCCTCCGCCGCATAGCGGGGCGGTGTCAGCAGTGTCCACAAACCTCCCTCGGGTATCTTGGGAAGTGCCTTGCCCAGGCCTGCTCCAGCCACCAGGAACATCACCCG
>NZ_DASVSO010000935.1:0-8458 GCF_036388035.1 Archangium sp. | reverse complement strand
ACCAGGGAGGAGCCATTCCAGAAGGCGCTGACGTAGTTGTTGCTGTAGTGGACGACGGCCCTCAGCGCCGCCCCGGCGTTGTTGTACGAGTCGCGGCCGAAGTTGGTCTTGAAGCAGTTATAGAAGATGCCGAGGTTGACGTAGGTCTTGTCGATGACGACGTCCCCGGTGCCCGAGCCGCCCTCGCTGATCCGCAGGGTGCCAGGCAGCGTGGTGCCATTGTTGGCCGAGTACACCGAGCGGTTGAGCGCGTGGTGGATGTCGGAGGAGCGCTCCACGACGGAGCCCGCGAGGGCATCGACGAAGACGTGGTCCTGGACGGGAGTGCCCGCGTGCTCGCCCGCCACGAGGACCTCGAAGACCAGCTTCAGTCGCCCGTCCGCGCTGGAGCGGACATAGACGAGGCGAGGCTCCTGCTCGGCACGGACCTCGCCGGGGGTGGCCTCCAGCGCCGCGGCGCGAGCGGACTCGGGAGCGATCCGCGCCCGGAAGGGGAGGGACTCGCCATCCCGGGCCGAGCCGTTGGCCGCGTAGACGAGGCCATTCGGATCCACGTGGACGATGAGCTCGTGGCCCACCACCGGGAGCCCGTTCTTCGTCTGGTCATAACGGAGGTGCGTGTGGCCCTGCTCGTCCACGGACAGCCGGCGCACGACGAGATCCGAGGCATTCAGCCGGAAGACGGGGGTGATGCTGGCCAGGGCCGAGCCGAGGCGCGTGTGGGCCTCGGAGGCCGAGAGGCCGCGCGGAGAGGTGCCCACCGAGCCGAGCCGGCCGCGAATCATGTACGGGACGCCGTCCGCATGGGCCCCGAGCACCTCGGCCGAGGGAAGGGCCGCGAGGGCTGCCTGGACATCCCCGGTGGAGCCGAGATCGGCGGAAGGGTCCAACGGCTCCGTCTCACAGGCCGTGAGGGTGAGCGCGAGGCAGGCAGCGAGCATCCGGGTACGCATCCAGTACTTCCCCCTTGAGTGGCGGCGGTGTGCCGCGGAGAGGGGAGGATGAAGGTCGGTCAGAACCGCAATCAATGGAAAGGCCGGAGGTGTTCACCACTGAACGTTCCCTGGATGTCCTCCAGCGAGCACGCCCTGGCCCTCGAAGGCAGGTGTCCTCGCGGAAGGGAGCGACCAATCGTCCAGAGCCTGGGTTGCCCGCTTTCTGGAGGTGCCATGAACACCCATTCCTCGTCTCACCCACCTTCCAGTCCACGCCGGCCTCCGGGCGCCTCCGCCGACAAGACCGTCGTGACCCGGGTCGCCACGGTGGCGCGCACGGAGCAGGAGTCGCCTGCCGGGCCAGCGGAAGGGTGGAGCACCTTCCTGCTCTCCGGGCTCGTGAGCGCGGGGATCGGCGCGATGAGGAACCTCGGGGCGCTCGTGAGAGGCCTCGCCCTCGGGCTGGGTGGACTCCTCACGGGAAGACTCACGAGGGGTGGCCGTCACCTGGCCCGAGGGGTGATGAAGCTCGTCCAGCTTCCCCTGGACGTGCTGCTGAGCCTGGGAGGGCGCGTGTTGAGCGCCCTCCAGACGGGGCTCGGCACGGAGCCCGAGGGCTACCGGCTCGGGGCGAAGCAACGCAGCGAGCTGCACAAGGTGTTTGGTGACAGCCTCGACTACGAGCGGGTGCGGCTCAAGGTGGGAAGGCTCGGCCTGCTCTCGCTCCCCGGCCGCTCCTTCGTGCTCGGCAACACCCTCTACGCCCCACGCAACCTCTCCCCGACGGCCTCCGTCGCGCTGCAGTACCCCTTTCATCTGCTGATTCGTGACATGGTCCGTGTCTGGCATTACCAGAATGGCGGCACCGACTACGTGTGCGAGACGCTGTGGGCGCGCTGGTTCGGGGACGGCGACGACTGGCGCACGGCGCTGGAGGAGGGCCGCGGCTGGCACGAGCTGGACCCCGAGCAGCAGGTCCGGTTGATCCAGGCGGCCTACACCCGCTCCGGCTATTTCCAGGGGCCGGGCCGCCGCTTCGTCGACGAGGAGCTGGGCAGGGATTACACCGAGCAGCTCGAGGCCGCCCTCGAGCAACTCCAGACGCGGCAGGGTGCACCGTAGCCATGAGGCTGTGCGCTGATCGACAGAGACCAGGAATCATTCATTAACCGGTTAAACCGGTTTTGTGGGAAGATACGGCCCTGCCTCGTCGTACCAGGAGCCGCATCATGTCCCCCCACTCCCGAGAAGAAGCGCCGCCCCACCGCACGCCCCGTTGGATTGTCCTGGGCTGGGTGGCGGTGCTGACGGTGGTTGCCTGGCACCACATCCCCCAGGCCCAGGCGAACCATACGCACACGGGCTCGAACCAGCTCCACATCGCCACGATTCACGGCAACAACGGGACGAGCACCAGCCCGGGAGATCAGGACGAGCAGTACTGCGTCCAGTCGCGCACCGCGAGCATCGACGGCACGCGGATGGCGAACTTCATCGAGGAGACGCTCGCCAAGCTGAGCACCATCTGGGACGGCACGGCCAGCTGGCGCGTGGACCTGTGGCGCACGTCGAAGTTCTGCGCCGACTACGATTCGGCCACGCGCGCCACCATCGAGTACGAGTACCACATCAAGGATGACTGGTATGAGGTCTCGCTCTGTGGGGGCTATTACAGCTGCGTGGTGTTCGATAACGGCGTGTATGACGGCTACCACACCCATTACAAGTGGGGGTATTCGTATCTCCAGACGGAGCACGTCTCGGGCTACGACACCCGCGCGCGCAAGTTCATCAACCACGAGACCGGACACATCCTCGGCTTGAAGGACCCCGACTACAACGGGCACTGCATGAACAGCGTCATGCACAACGACCTGTATTCGAGCATGGGGTGCACCGACCCAGTCTGGTACCCGACCGCCAGCGACAAGTCCTCGGTCACGCGGATCGCCGACCGCACGAATACGTGGTGAGTCCGCCGCGAGTCCGACGCTGTCTGTCTTGAAAATCTTTCGCGTCCCGAAGGGGACGCCCCTGTTGCAAGGGATTGAAACCATGAAGAAGTTCGCACGACGGGAATGGGTCCACGTGGCCGCGATGGTGAGCGTGCTGGTGCTGGGAGTTCGCTGCGCCGGAGAGCCCGAGGACACGGAGTCCCACGACTCCCACCTGATGCTCGACAACGCGTTGCTGGTGGCCGAGCGCAAGGGCCTGCAGCTGTGCGTGGAGCTGGAGCCGTCCCTGGAGGGCCGGAGCCAGGAGCTGTTGGAGGCGTTGAAGTCGGACGTGGCGGCGCTCGAGGAGAGCCACCCGCTCTGGGAGAAGGCCGGCTTCGGCCAGGCGCCGGTGCGCATCCAGCGCGGGTGCCCGGGCGCGGCCATGCCCTCGGGGCGGCTGGAGGGCAAGGGTGCGATGGTGGGCCCCGGGGTGAGCGCGCGCCCCAGCCCCTTCCGCACCTTCGTCTACGTGCTGGATGACGCGAAGGCCCAGGAGGTGCTCGGTGAGCAGCCGGCGCTCCGCGCCCGGGCCGAGCTGATGAAGGTGGAGGAGCACGTCATGGCGGAGGTGTCCACCGCGCTCGTCATCCGCGCCTCGGTGCTCGGGACGTCCTCCTTCCAGGAGACGTGGCTGCCCACGGGCCTGGGACTGCGGCCGCTGCGTGAGGCCGCCGAGGCCACGCCCGCCGACTTCGTGCCGAAGACCTCCGAGGGGAGCGGGCTGTCTCAGTAATCAGTGGCGCCGACCTTCGCTCCCGAGAGTCTCGGGAGCGAATCTCCGGCTCCTACCTTCGTCATCGGCCTGATGGCGCTGCTCAGAAGCCCGCCCAGATGAAGTCCAGTGTTGGCAGGAAGTCGTTGCTCCGGACGCGGACGCGCTCACTGAAGCCGTCACTGCCTTCGATCACGCGCGTGGCCCCCTGGTCCGCGTTGGCCCACAAGACCCCGGCGGTGATGCGGCTGTGCTGGAAGACGGCGATGTCGACTCCCAGGTGGGCCGTGAGCACGAGCGGGGACACGGTGGCGATGGGCCCCACGTCCTGGCCCGAGACGATGAGGTTGCCCTGGGACCCGGTGACATAGAGGTTGAGCTCTCCGCGCAGGCGCAGGCGGTCGTTGAAGGCATGGTCATACGCGCCCCCCACCCGCGAGCGGAAACCCGTGAGCGGCGCCGCGAGCGCGAGATCCAACGGGGTGAGGAAGGAGTTGAGGGGGGTGGCGCTGTTGGGTCCGAGTGCTACGCGGAAGGCCGCGTCCGCCTTGAGCGTCCACACATCGTGCGCGAGCACGTCCCCCGAGAGCGACAGCCCCGCCCTCGGAATCAGCATCCAGCCGATGTCATTCTGGCTGGTGGCCCAGCTGGGGAAGAGGTAGCCCTTCGTCAGACGCAGGGCGAACGTGGGCACCGACAGCCCGGCCTCCGCCGTCAGTCGCAGCGGCGAGCGCACCAGCGCGAAGCGGGCATCCACCTGGGGGGCCACGAGGAAGAGGAGCGGGTGGGTCTGGAACTCGACCCGGTCGTGGACCGCGATGCGCAGCGGGTTGAACACGCCCACGCTCCAGGAGCCCCGAGGGCCCACGTCCGCGGTGTCCCGAGCGGGGCGGGGTTGCGAGAAGGCGAGGGTGCTTCCCAACAGGACGAGCAGCAGGACGGCCCTCATGGCAGCCTCCAGGTACCGGCGACGGGGGCATGGTCGGACAGACGGCTGGCATCGCTCCGCACCCCGAGACGTCCGGGGCCCTGGATGACGTCGGTCTCCGTCCACACCTCTCCCTTCCGGATGAAGAGGTAGTCCAGCGTGCGGCTCCAGGTGCCAGGCACGCCCTGATCGTTCACGCTGTCCGGGCCGAGCACCGTGTGCGTGAAGTAGGCCCGTTGGTTCTCCTCGCCCACGCCGTAGCGGGCCAGGGACAGGAAGGGCTCGAAGTCGTCGTAGAAAGGCTTCATGACGCTGGGTGTGTAGGGCGGCTGTTCGAATTCGGTGCCCTTGCTGCTCTCGCGCTCGTCCAGGAAGCCCGCCAGCCGCAGCTTGCCCTGGCAGGACTCGGACGTGCCCGGGGCCGCTTTCTCATCGCACACGGGGGGCAGCTCGTTGAGGTCTCCTCCGAGCACCCAGGGCAGCGTCTCCGCCTGGACGACGTCGTGGATCTGCCGGATCTGCCTCTGCTTGGTGCCGTCCTGGTCATACGCCTCGGTATGCACCACGTACGCGGCGATGGTGCGGTTGCCCAGGTCCACCTCGACCCGACCGATGGCGCGCTTGATGTAGAACGTCCCCGTCACCGGATCCTGATCCGTGCGATCCTCCTGCCGGATGCGCTCGGCCTTGGTGATGGGGTAGCGCGAGAAGATGGCGTTGCCCAGGTTGATACGGCCCACGCCCTCGGATGGCACGTAGCGCGAGTCCCAGGTGGACATATAGGCCGCGTAGCGCAGCTGGGTGTTCTCCAGCAGGAAGCGCACCTGGTCGATGTAGGCGCTGCGCTTCGAGCCGACCTCGATCTCCTCCGCCATGAGGATGTCCGGGTCGTACTCGCGGATGAGCGCGGCCACGCGGGTGAGGCAGTCCGTCACCTCGGAGGTGGACATCTGGACGCGGTCACCCCAGAAGTCGAACCAGAAGTCGATGCGGCAGGCGCCGTATTTCACGTTCCAGGCCATCACCTTGAGCGAGGTGGGGTTCGCTGCTGGCGCGGGGTGCTCCGCCCGGGCCTTGAACCGAGGCACTTCTTCTCGGGTGAAGGACAGCGGGTCGGCCACCCATTCGCAGCTGGCCAGCAAGGGGAGGAGGAGGAGCCAGGGCAGTGAGCGTCTCATGCGTGGCGCGAGGGTACCCCGACTCCGACGCTCGGAGGGACGATGATTCTGGAGCCCTACCCCCGCCCCCTCCAACGCACACCCAAGTAGGCAATAGGCCTTGCTGTCGGATCGGCAATACCACTTGAGTGGTACGGACCTTGGCCATCCGCTCGGGCACTGTGTCGCCTCGTCCTATGCAGTGAGGGGCCTCCTGTCATGTTCAGTCGAAATTTCCTCGGAGTGGGTTGGTGCGCCTGGAAGATGGTCCTGATGACGGCCTTGACCGCGTGTCAGCCCGAGCTGGAACCACGGCCGCTCGAGCCGGCGGAGGGTCTGGCCTCTTCGAGGGCAGTGGCCACCGGGTCGTGCTCCGTGCCTGTCCCAGGGACGTATGCGGGCGTCGACGTCTCCATCTCGCCCTACGTCACGGGCGGACCCGCGGGCGGCTTCCAGAGCACTCCAGGCAATGAAACCCAGTACCCCATCACCGTCACCTTCTCCCGGGACGTGGAGAGCGTAACGGTTGCCGCCCTGGATCCGGACTATGTCGGTAACGTCATGATCGCCTACGACTCCCTGAATCGGGAGCTCGGCCGTATCGCGTTCGATGGGGACAATACCCCCGGCTCATGGACCCGCTCGATCCGAACGCTCACCACTCCGGGCATTCGGAGCGTACGGTTGATCACGGCCCCCAACGACTACACGAGCTGGGATTCCCTGTCGTTTGTTCCCACACCTACGCCCTGTGCCGCTCCGTCCCCGGGCACGTTCTGTGGCGTCGACGTCTCCATCACGCCCTATGTCACGGGAGGACCCGTGGGAGGCTTCCAGAGCATTCCGGGGAACGGCGTTCAATCCGCCATCACCGTCACTTTCTCGAAGGCGGTCTCATGGGTCGAACTCACCGCGGTTGATCCGGACTATGCAAACAACCACATGGCTGCCTACGACTCCTCGAGCCAGGAATTGGCGCGTGTCTACTTCACGGGAGACAACACGCCGGGTGTCACGACGCGCTCCCGCAAGAGCGTCAGCGGCCAGGGGATTACCCGCGTCGTCCTGACTCCGGACCCTCTCGATTACATCACCTACGAGTCCCTCTCCTTCATGGAGTCCTGCACGCCCCCGGTCCTCCAGGCGGAGTAGTAGGCAGTCCCCATCCAACGCGTCGCCTCGGAGAGGCCTGCGGGCGCTCTGCGTGCTCTGCACCCGTCCGCCAACCGTGGGCCCCCATTCGTCAAAAACGCTTGGAGGCGCGGGGCGGACTCATACCGACGGTGGCTGACGTTCAGCGATCGCGGAGGCGTATAGAGAACTCCATGCCTCCGCGAGCCCCCTGGCTGTTTCAACTCCTCCTGCTGGCGATAACAGGCACGGCCCTGATGGCGACGTCCGCGGGAGCGGCCTACCCACCGTCGAGCAGGACGGTGCAGGTGCGCGAGGTGT
This sequence comes from Archangium sp., assembly GCF_036388035.1. Lineage (GTDB taxonomy): Bacteria > Myxococcota > Myxococcia > Myxococcales > Myxococcaceae > Archangium. The sequence goes on along the minus strand of NZ_DASVSO010000935.1, from coordinate 1,277 downwards.
CAGGGGGATGGCGGCTGCTCTTCGAGCCGCAGGGGAGGGCGCCGGGGTTGGAGTCGCTGACGGTGGAGCAGGCACGCAGGGTACTTGCCACCTTCCACGAGGACTTCGGCCCGGTGAGGGCGGCGCCCTCGCCCGAGGCGCGGGTCTTCGCGCTCGCGGCTGTCGCGTGCGGTGCCGTCACGTGCGGCTCTGGCGAGGAGTGGGAGAAGCGGCTGCGAGCGGCATACGTCGCGCGGTACGGGGTGTCGGAGGTGGCGCTGCCGTTGCTGGCGAGCGACAGGCTGGCGGCGGCGTTGCGACTGTCTCCCCGGTACATGAAGGAGGGGGTGAGAGAGGCGGCGGTCGAGCTGTTCGGAGACCCGCTCTTCCTGGCGGGGGTGTCTACGTCGGTGGTGGCCTACTTCCTGGCGTGGGCGGTGCCGGAGCCGCTCTTCAGCAAGACGGTGGCGGTGGTGGTGACGGTGGGACTGGTGGCGGCCTTCGGGGTGGCGGAACTGCACCAACTGGGCGTGGTGTGCCTGAGGTTGTACCGGGAAGCGGAGGCTGCGCGGACGCCGGAGGAGTTGGAGAAGGCGGCCGAGCACTTCGGCAAGGCGGTGGTAGGAACGGCGCTGAGGGCCTTGGTGATGGCAGCGAGCGCCGGGGTGGCCAAGGGGCTGCCGAAGGTTCCGAAGGGAGGGCTGTGGGAGAGCGTGGCGCCCGCGCGCCAGTCACTGCCCGGGGGGCTGACGCTGAGCGTGTCGACGACGGCGCAGGTGGTGGCGGACGGGACGGTGGTGCTGATGGGAGCGGCGGTGGGAACGGGGGCCACGGCGGCTCGGGCCACGGGAGCGTGTGGGGATGGCTCGAAGAAGGATGGGAGCCACTGGCACCACCTGGCCACCAACAAGAACGACGTCTCCGGTGCCAACGGTGGACCCTGGACTCCTGTGTTCAAGAAGGTTTTCGACAGGGCGGGGATGCGCCTGGAAGCGGAGGAAAACCTCGTCTACCTCCAGGGCCACCAGGGCCCTCACCCCGAGGCGTATCATCAGCAAATCTTCCGGAGGCTCCAGGGTGCAACGGATGGTTGCAGGACCCAGGCCGAGTGTCGGGGCATGCTGGTGGAGGAACTGGACAGAATCGCAGGCGACGTCTGCACTCCTGGCTCACCACTTCACAGGCTCCTCACGGAAAAGCCCTAGCAGCGAATTCCACGGAGCGGATGATGGCTCGATATTTCGACATGATGGACAACATGCTCCACCCGGGCCGCTGGGTCCTGGATGGCCCCTTCG
>NZ_DASVSO010000934.1:0-16028 GCF_036388035.1 Archangium sp. | reverse complement strand
CCGTTCGTGACGGCCGTCGGGTGGGGGTGAGTCCTCAGGCGGCGGAGAGGTGCTCGATGAGCGTCTTGACGCCGATGCCGATGAGGACGAGGCCGCCGACGATGTCGAGCTTGCCCTCGAGTGGCTCCCCGAAGCGGCGCCCCACGCTCACACCCAGGAGGCACAGGACGAAGGTGACGCCGCCGATGAGGGCCGCCGCCGTCACCAGGTGCAGCTCCAGCAGGGGCAGGGTTACCCCCGCGGCGAGCGCGTCGATGCTGGTGGCGAGCGCCATGAGGGTGAGCGTTCCCAGGTGGAAGGGGTTGCGCGCCGGGGACTTCCCGCCGTCGTCCTTGCGCGGGTCGGGGCCGCCCGGGTGGTGGTGGGTGATGGCCTCGTGGATCATCTTGGCGCCGATGCCCCCGAGGAGCACGAAGGTGAGCCAGTGGTCCCAGGCGGAGATGGCGTCCGCGAACTGGTTGCCCAGGACCCAGCCGATGACGGGCATGAGGGCCTGAAAGAGTCCGAACAGGAAGGCGAGCAGCAGGGCGTCTCGCACCCGGACACGCGGGGTCGCGAGGGCGCTGGCGATGGAGACGGCCGTTGCATCCATGGCCAGTCCCACCGCCAGCAGCAGCAGGGTCATCACGGACATGGGAGGACCTTTTGCCCGATACCCACGAGGCACGGAAGCGTCATGAGGTGCGGCGGCGCTGACGGCCGCGCGCGGTGGGAAGCACCCCGGAGTCGGGGTTTACACTGTTCGTCAAGGAAATCAGGACAAACCGTGTTACCATGCCGACTCATCTCACACGCGGGGTGCTTGTATGCGGCTGACACGGAGCAAGAGGTTCTCTGGGGGGTTGCTGGTGTGCGCGCTGATGGCCGGCTGTGGCGGGGAGTCGCCAGAGCGGGAGGCCGTCTCCCAGCAGGAGCAGTCGCTGGAGGAGCCCGGACAGGCACCGCCACGCGTGGACTCGCTGGAGGCCGTGGCGCTCGAGCCGTTGAGCAGGGCCACCCGGAGTCTGGTGCGGGCCCGGCTCGCCAAGGGTGAGTCGGCCACCGAGGTGCTCCTGTCGGGTGATGACAATGCCCAGATCGCCCTGCGCGACGATGGCACCTTGGGAGACGCGCTGGCCGGCGACGGCGTCTTCTCCGGCACGGGCATCGTGGACTTCGATGCGCACCGGCAGACCCAGCAGCGCATCGCGGAGGTCAAGCAGTCGGGCGTGCCGCCGACGATGCTGAAGTTCGACGACCGCGCGGTCGTGGGCGAGGAGACGTTGGAGCCGTTGCCGGACTCGGCCTTCGTCCAGGGCCAGCCCATCCCCATCCGCCTCGTGGGCCTCGTCAATGGCTCCATCTCCGACGCGGTGGCCGTCGCCGCCGGGGCCACCGCGACCGCCAGCGGCACGAACTACGCGCGCTCGCTCGTCATCACGGATCCGGGCGTCCTCAATGACTCCGCCCGCACCTGGAATCCCTGCACCCGCGTGGGCACCCCGAATGGCGCGTGGACGTTCAACTTCCTGATGACGGAGATGGCCAACCCGGCGCTCACCGGTATCAGCCCCGCCGCCTTCACCGACCAGTGGCTGAAGCACTGGACGTTCAACCCCTCCGTCAACGGCTCGAGCGTGCCGGCGCGCCCCGCCATCACCACCAAGCTGCTCAACCCCTGGCCCAAGGTGGGTACCGCGCTGGACATGGCCCAGTCGCCCTTCAAGCTGGTGGCCATCGTCAACCGCCCGGACCTGGCCAACCCCCGTGGCGGCGCGTATGGCGGAGGAGAGGCGGGCGAGCTGCGCTTCGTCTTCGCCGCGGTGGAGCGCACCTCCACCTCCTGCTACACCACGCCCTTCCTGGTCATCCTCGAGTACGGGGTGCCGGTGTCCGGTTGCCAGGCGGTGAAGAACTGGAACCGTGCGTGGCAGCAGCTCTCGCTCTACACCCCGGGCGCTGGCTCCCTCTACAACTCGCGGCTCCAGAGCCTCACGGACTCGGTGGTGAAGCGCAACGCGGCGCCGCGCAAGCCCAACGGCAGCGCCATCAACCAGGTGCGCACCAACGAGGAGTGGCTGGCCTGGCCCTGGGAGCTGCGTGAGTTCCGCCTCTTCTCCAACAACCTCAAGGCGGAGAACTTCCGAGTCGGCGCCATGGTCGGCCACCTCACGGAGCACACCACCGCCCAGGCCCCGGCCGACGCGCACAACAACACGCCGCTGCTGTCCAACTACATCACCTCGTCTTGCGCCCCGCTCGCCGCCAGCACCCACACCGTTCCGCTCAACTTCCCCACGGCGACCAACGACTTCCTGGGTGCCTTCCCGCGCATGCCCAGCACCAACACCTTCTGGACCGCGCCCACCCTGTGCAGCCCCCAGGCGCGCTTCGGCCTGTCGTTCAACACCTGCAACGGCTGCCACACGCGTGAGACGTACTCCCGCTTCTGGCACATCGACCAGAACAGCAACCGCTCGCCCTTCCTCTCCGGGCCGATCACCGTCACGGATCCGGTGTTCACGACGATGAACCGCACGTTCAACGAGCCCCAGCGCCGCATCCAGGTGCTGGATTCGCTCGCCAACCAGTCGTGTCTGGCCGGCGCGCTCGTGAGCCCGCCCGCCTCGCACTGATCCCCGGCTCCCCGGGAAGAGGGTAGGGTAGGGCTTCCTGCCCCCTCCCCGCGCACCCACTCGTGTGCGGGGAGGGACCCTCTGGCCAGCCTTCACCGGCGGCCGGTCGTTGGGAGAGAACGCGGATGCGCGGATGGATGCTGGGGGTCGCGGCCGTCACGGGGCTCCTGCTCTCGGTGGGGCTCGTTCTTCACAGGCCCCCGCCTGCCGGGAGCAACCGCTCCGAGTCCCCAGCAGGTTTCGTCGTGTCCGGCTCGCGCCCGGGACGCCTCCGCGCCGCGCCCGTGGCCCCGCCGAGCGGCGAGCTGCGCATCCGCGGCGTGGTGCTCGATGACCGCGGCCCGGTGGCCGGCGTGCGGGTCTCCGCGTCGCGGCCCGAAGCGGGACAGACCCTCTCGGAGCTGCCGTGTCCGCCAGACGAGGAGGAAGTCCCGGCGGAAGCCGAGCCCCGGCTCCTCCCCGTGTGTCTGGAGCGAGCCACCCCGCTGATCCTGGAGCTCGTGGGCGCGCGCGAGGGCGAGGCGCCCGTCTACGCGGAGGCCGTCACGGCGGGAGATGGGACCTTCGTCCTCGACGGGCTGCCGCGAGGCTCCTTCACGCTCTGGGCCCTGGGGGAGCACGGCGCGGTGTCGCGCTCCGGCGTGCCCGCGGGGGTGGAGGGCGTGGAGCTGCGGCTCGGGGAGGGCCTCACACTGGAGGGCTCCGTCTTCGGCGGGCAGGCCCCCGTGCCCGATGCGCGGGTGACGGTGATTCACGCGGGACAGACGCGGTTCTTCGACGTGCGCACCGGCGAGGACGGCCACTTCCGCATCGGCTCGCTTCCGGCGTCGCGTTACCTGCTCGCCATCCACGCGGAGGGCTGGCTCCCTGGACTCTTCGCCTCCGACACGCTGGACGGGCTGGAGTCACGGCTGGAGCTCTTCCGCCCACGCGGGCTCACTGGCCGCGTGCTGTCCGGGGGCTCGCCCGCGCCGGGCGTCGAGGTGCGCCTGGAGTCCTGGTCCGAGTCGGGGGGCGCTACCCAAGGGGTGAAGACGGACGCCGAGGGCCGCTTCCTCTTCGAGCCCCTGCCCCCCGGCCATTACAGACTCACCGCCGAGGTGGCCGGGCGCTCCGCCCTCGCGCGGCTCGAGCTGGAGGGCTCGCCCTGGCCGGAGGTCGTGCTCCACCTGGGCGAAACGTTCTTCGTGGAGGGCACGGTTCTCGATGACGCGAGGCGTCCCGTGCCCGGCGCCTACGTGAGCGCGATCCTCTCGGGGACGCATATCTGGCCCCAGCGGGCTCGCACCGGTCCGGATGGGCGCTACCGGCTCGGCCCCGTGGAGCCCGGCCTCCATGTGTTCCAGCTCTCCGCGGAGCGGCACCTGTCGGTGTACGGCCTGGAGCACGCGCTGGCGGCGGGCTCGGGGCCGGTGGACTTCACGCTGAAACGAGCCGCCTCCGTTGAGGGGACGGTGGTCGACACCGCCGGGCGGCCCCTTGCGCAGGTCGAGCTGTCCCTGCTGCGTCCCGGGCGTGCGAACCCGAGGCATGGCAACACGGCGGCGTATGCCCTCTCCGATGAGGCAGGCCGCTTCGTGCTGGATGCCACCGAGCCGGGCTCCTACCTCCTCGACATCCAGGACGCGTCCGTCCTGCCCGAGCAGCTCCAGGTCCAGGCTCCCGCCGAGGGCGTCCGGGTGGTGCTGCGCCGGGGGGGCTCGGTGTCGGGAACCTTCACGGACGAGCAGGGCCTCCCGCTCACCCAGGGCTGGGTGGAGCTGTGGGACCTGGGCGGGACGGGCGGCGCCGTGCGGAAGGGGCACGTGGACCAGGAGGGGCGCTTCCTGCTCCGGGGGGTGGCTCCGGGCCACTACATGCTGGAGGCGACGCTCCTGGCGGCCAGCGTGGATCGCTCGGCCGCGCTCCCCGTCGAGGTGAAGGGCAGTGAGCAGGTGGAGGTGTCCCCGAGGCTCGTGAAGGGGCGGACCCTGTCCGGTGTGGTCGTGGATGGCGCGGGCCAACCCGTGGCCGGAGCCTTCATCCATCCGAGCCCGTCCTCGCCGCCCCCCTGGCGCCGCGAGGAGCTGAAGGACGTGGTGGTGGTGAAGGACGTCCCGCTGGACGTGCGCTCGGGTCCCGATGGACGCTTCACCCTGCACCACCTCGCGGCCGACGCGTACGACCTGTCCGTGAAGAAGGAGGGCTATCGGTCGCCGGATGACGCCCTCCGCGTGAGCGCGAGCACGACGGAGGTCCGCCTCGTCCTGGAGCGCCTGGGGCACATCCGTGGGAGGCTCGTCGACACGGAGGGCGCCCCCATCACCCGGTTCGAGGTGAACGGCGAGCCCCGGAGGGATTCAGGCGGGGCCTTCGCCGTGCCCTTCTCCACTTCCGGTCTGGAGAAGCTCGCCATCAGCGCTCCGGGAATGGCGCCGGTGCTGCGCCCCGTGCAGGTTCGCGAAGGCATCGACGTGGAGCTGGGTGAGCTGCGGATGGGCCCGGGCCGGAGGGTGAGGGGCCGGGTCCTGGACGCCGAGACGTCCGCGCCCGTGAGTGCGTTCATCCGATTCACCGACGCGACCCTGGAGTCCACGAGCCCCACCTCGCGTATCTGGGGCTTCGTCGTCGCCGAGGAGGATGGCTCCTTCGAGCTGCCGAACCTGGAGGCCCGGTCCCTCGTGCTCCAGGTGGAGCACGAAAAGTACCTGTCGCGGCGTCTGTCCCTGGATGACCGGACGGAGGAGGTGACCGTGCGGCTGGAGGCGGGGGCTCGGATCGAGGTGCACGTGCGCGACGCCCAGGGTCGTCCCGTGGGAGCCCAGCTCGACTTCGAACGGGACGAGGGCGGTGGTGGGGGCGCTTACGCCCCGGACGGCACGGACGTCCTGAGTGGCTTGGAGCCGGGACACTACACGGTGAGGTTGTCTCCGCTCCTGGACGACATCCAGCCCGTGTTCTTCCGCCCACGGCGCGTGCAGGTGCCCGCCAGCGGCCGGGTGTCCTTCACCTTCGAGGGAGAGCCAGGCGGTGCCACCGTGAGGCTGAGGGTGAAGGACGAGCAGGTCCGCGGCGTGTGGCTCCGGCCCGGCGGCGCGCTTCCCATCGCGAACTCTTCCGACCTGGAGCGGGCGCTCAGAGGCAGTCCGCACGCCAGCATGGAAGGGGACTCGGACGAGCAGTGGGTGCTCCACCACATTCCTCCAGGCCCAGCCACGCTCCTCCTCGTGTCGGAGGAGGCGGAGCCACGGTTCCACCGCGAGGAGTTGGACATCCCCGCCGGGGGCACCCTGAGCCGAGAGGTGCGCCCGCGCTGGCAATCGCTCAACGACGAAGAGGATTGACCGGATGCTGCTCGCCGGGGCGAGGCTGGGTGATAGCCTCGGGACGTTCGTCGTAGCCTCTCCACACCCAAGGACTTCTCTCCATGCGCCGGACCACGACCCTGCTCTTCGCCCTCATCACCGCGTCCATCTCCAGTGGCTGCGCACGGAGCCCGTGCGAGCGGGTCTCCGACAGCCAGGACGCCCTCGTCGAGCGCGTCCAGACGTGCAGGCCAGATGTCGTGGGCACCCGGGCGTTCGATGTCGCGGCGTGCGAGCAGAAGCAGGCCGAGAAGTGCACCGAGGAGCAGGCGGAGCTGGTGGCGAGCTACGTCGAGTGCGCGTTCAGCAAGGGCACCTGCGAGAACTACGAGCAGGATCGCTTCAACGAGGAGGTGGTTCGCTGCGCCCAGGAGCACAAGGGGATGGATCTCGCCTGCCTCGAGGCGATCCTCAACAAGTAGGGGGGCCTCGCTACCCTCGCGGCCAGCCTTGTGAGGCCGGTGTGTCCCACAGCAGGCCGTAGCGCAGCGCGCCGGGGGCGCAGATCAGGACCGCGGCCAACGCGGTGAGCCCCAACGCCCACCGCACGGGCCGTCCCCAGCGGCGAGCGCATTCGATCGCGGCCAGGGCCAGCCACGGCATCACCGCCACCCAGTAGCGAGGGCCGTAGCAGGCGCTTCCGTTGTAGGCCATGGCGGAGAGCACCCCGAGGTACAGCGCCAGGGGCAGGCCCATGTCACGGGTCAGCGACGAGTGTCCGCCGTCCGGCGCACGGCGCCCCAGCAGTCCACCCAACGCGAGGAGGGTCCAGGGTACGAAGACGAGCAGGCCATAGGCGGGGTGCAGCAGCGTGGACCACAGCCCCGACAGGCCGCTGGCCCACGCCCAGTGGGAGGAACCGCTCACCAGCCAGACGTGGAACTGCCACCGGTTGAAGGCCAGCAGCAGCAGACCGCAAGTGCCCATGCCCACCGCCAGCCGCAGGGCCTCACCCCAGCGGCGAGCGATCAACCGGAGCAGGATCCACGCGGCCCCGAAGAGGACGAAGGGCGGTTTGATCGCCATGGCGAGCGAGACCGCCAGCGAGGCCGCCACCGGACGCCCACTCTGGAGTGCCCACAGTCCCAGCGTCAGCATCAGCGCGATGGCTGGCTCCGAGAAGAAGGAGCGCGAGTAGGCCAACCAGGGACTGGCGAGCACCAGCAGCACGGCCGCGCTCTCGGCCTGTAGGCGCGAGAAGCCCGCGCGGCGCCCGGTGAGATAGACCGCCAGCGCGCCGAGCCAGCAGAAGAGTTGCTGCACGCGGTTGACGGCCAGCTCGAGGTCCACCGGCGAGGGGGAGAAAGGCGCGAGCAGCAGGGCCACCAGGGCTGGATAGGCCACCGGATGCGAGGGGGTCTCCTCGTAGTTCGGGCTCGGAGGGGAGCGCGGATCGCGCGGGAGGTAGCCCACCTGGCGCCCGCCGACGCGCAGGGCCGCTCCCCAGTCGAACACCTCGTGCCAGAACCGGGTCTGTCCCGTCGCGGGGTCGAACACCAGGGTGTGATGATCGAGGGGGAACCCTCGGAAGTGCCTGCCGGCCGCCAGGCCGCCTCGGGCGATCCGGACGTAGTCGTCCTTCAGCTGCAGATCCCGGTCGAACAGCAGACTGTGGATCACCAGGAGGTAGTGGGGCTCATCCCCGCTGATGACCTGACTCGAGGCAGGCCGCAACCGCCAGTCCCTGCCGAGGATGAGCTCGTTGGTCCGCGCGATCAGCAGCGCCAGCGCCACGAAGACGAGCACGGTGGCGCCGTTGCGCGGCAGCCCGGCACGCAGCGAGGCCCACCCGCTCCGGGGAGGTGTGCCGCCCGGCTCATTCGTGGGAGCGAGGGAGGGCGGCCGGGTGGGGAGCTCGGGTGTAGAGGAGCTCCCGTGCTGCTCGAGTGCCATGGGGGGAGTGTCGCGTGACGGGCCACCTCATCGCCACTCCCCCGTGGCTCAGGCCGTGGCGTTGCGCACGACGCGGATGAGCTCGCCGGAGTCGATGAGCTGGCAGACCGCCTCGATGTCGCGGTGGATCTCCCGGTCCTTCTCCATGGTGGGCACGCGGCTGCGCACCAGCTCGTGCGCGGCGCGAGGCCCGCGGCCGGCCTTCACCGGCAGCCGGTAGTCCAGCGCCTGGCTGGCCACCAGAACCTCGATGGCGAGGCACGTGCGGGTGAAGTCCGCGACCTGCCGGCTCTTGAGGGCCGCGGTCATGCCCATGGAGACGTGGTCCTCGCGGCCGGCGGAGGAGGGGATGGAGTCCACCGAGGCGGGGTGGCACAGCACGCGGGACTCGGCCACGAGGGCCGCGCTGGTCACCTGGGCGATCATGAAGCCCGAGTTGAGGCCCGAGTTCTTCGCGAGGAACGGGGGCAGGTTGGACAGCGACGGGTTGACGAGCTGCTCCACCCGGCGCTCGCTGATGGAGGACAGCTGGGTGAGCGCCATCGCCACCACGTCGAAGGCCAGCGAGAGGGGCTGGCCGTGGAAGTTGCCGCCCGAGACGATGCGGCCGCTGTCCACGAAGACGAGCGGGTTGTCCGTGGCGCTGTTGACCTCGACCTCGAGGATGCGCCGGGCGAAGGAGATGCCCTCGCGCGCCGCGCCGTGCACCTGGGGCATGCAGCGCAGCGAGTAGGGGTCCTGCACCTTGCGGCAGTTGATGTGCGTCTCCACCAGATCACTGCCCGCGAGCAGCCGGCGCAGGTGGGCGGCGCAGGCCTTCTGGCCCTCGTGGGGGCGCACGTCCTGGATCTCCGGGATGAAGGGCTTGTGGCTGCCCAGCAGGCCCTCCAGCGTCATGGAGCCGGCGATGTCCGCCACGTTGGAGAGCATCTCGGCGCGCAGCTGCAGCAGGCTGCCCACGGCGGCCATGGCCTGGGTGCCGTTGACGAGCGCCAGGCCCTCCTTGGCCTCCAGCACCACGGGCGTCAGCCCGGCGCGCTCCAGCGCACTCCGGGCCGGCATCCGCTTGCCCTCGAAGAAGGCCTCGCCCTCGCCGATGAAGACGAGCGCCAGGTGCGCCAGCGGCGCCAGGTCTCCCGAGGCGCCCACGCTGCCGCGCTCGGGCACCACCGGCACCACGTCCTTGTTCAGCATGTCCAGGGCCAGCTGGAGCGTCTCCAGGCGGATGCCGGAGTAGCCCTTGGCGAGCACGTTGCAGCGCAGCAGCAGCAGGGCGCGGGCCTCGGGGATGGGCAGGGGGGTGCCCACGCCGGCCGCGTGCGAGAGGATGAGGTTGCGCTGCAGCTCGCGCAGGTCCTTCTTGTCGATGCGCACCTCGGCCAGGGTGCCGAAGCCGGTGTTGATGCCGTAGGAGGGCGTATCCCCGGCGGCGACGCGGTCCACCAGCTCGCGTGACTCCTGGACGCAGGCCTTGGCCTCGGGGGAGAGCTCCACGGTCATCTCGTTGCGAGCGACCTGCAGGATCTCCTCCAGGCGGAGGGTGTCACCATCGATTAGAAGGCGGGGGCGGTACATGTGCGGGCTCCAGGAGCAGCGGTACGGATGAGGCGCGATCCCTATACCCCAACAGTCCGCCGCGTGCAGCCCGTCCGCTCCGAGAGCTTCCCGGAGGTTTTGACAGCCGGAAGCCACCTCACTAGCTTGACGCGCTGTTCCAGGAGGAACCAGCCAACGTGGCATTGATCGTCCAGAAGTACGGCGGCACGTCAGTCGGCGACACCGACCGCATCAAGAACGTGGCGCGCCGCTGCATCGCGGCCCAGGCCGCCGGACACGACGTGGTGGTCGTCGTCTCCGCCATGTCCGGAGAGACGAACCGGTTGTTGAAGCTCGTCTCCCAGATCACCGACCGGCCGAGCGAGCGGGAGCAGGACGTGGTGGTGGCCACCGGCGAGCAGGTGTCCATCGGCCTGGTCGCCATGGCCATCCAGGCGCAGGGAGGCCAGGCCACCAGCTTCCTCGGCTACCAGGTGCAGATCGTCACCGACAACGTCTTCTCCAAGGCGCGGATCAAACGCATCGACGCCGAGAAGATCGTCGAGGCGCTCAAGCAGAAGCACATCGTGGTGGTGGCCGGCTTCCAGGGCCAGGACGAGCAGGGCAACGTCACCACGCTGGGCCGGGGAGGCTCGGACACCACGGCGGTGGCGCTGGCCGCGGCGCTCAAGGCGGATGCCTGTGAGATCTACACGGACGTGGACGGCGTCTACACGACCGACCCCAACGTGTGCCCCGCGGCGCGCAAGCTGGATCGCATCTCCTACGAGGAGATGCTCGACCTGGCCAGCGTGGGCGCGAAGGTCCTGCAGATCCGTTCGGTTGAATTCGCGATGAAGTACAAGGTGCCGCTCTGGGTGAAGTCCTCTTTCTCGGACGACCCCGGCACCCTCGTGTGTGAGGAGGACAAGTCGATGGAGAACGTGATTGTCAGCGGCATCGCCTACGACAAGAACGAGGCGAAGCTCGCCATCAGCGGCGTGCCGGACGTGCCGGGCGTGGCCGCGAAGATCTTCGGCGCGCTCGACGCGCAGAACATCGTGGTGGACCTGATCGTCCAGACCGCCTCCCGGGATGGCCGCACGGACCTGTCCTTCACGGTGGGCAAGACGGACCTGGTCAAGGCCAAGGAGGTCGTCGAGCGGGTGACGAAGGACATCCACGCCGGGGGCGTGGAGACGGACGGCGACGTGGCCAAGGTCTCCATCGTGGGCGTGGGCATGCGCAACCACTCGGGCGTGGCGGCGAAGATGTTCCAGGTGCTCGCCAGCGAGGGCATCAACATCCAGCTCATCTCCACCTCGGAGATCAAGGTCTCCTGCCTCATCCAGTCGAAGTACACGGAGCTGGCCGTCCGGGCGCTGCATACGGCGTTCGGCCTGGACAAGGCTCCCGCGGCGGGCTGAGGGATGAACCGCACTGGCGCGCTCGCGGTGGCCGCGCTCGGGCTCTTGGGCCTGGGCGTGTTGGCACGCGGGCGCTGGCCGGGCTCCGCGCCCGCGCTGGACTGTGAGCCCGGCGCGGTGCGTGTGGTGGAGGGGGTGGCGGTGTGTGGGGATGGCGCCCTCCCGTCCGCCCCCCAGCGCCTCCTGCTGGGACAGAAGCTGGACCTCAACACCGTGTCCGAGAGCGACCTGGCGCGAGTGCCGGGGGTAGGGTCCTCGCTTGCCCGGCGGCTGGTACGGGAGCGCGAGGCAGGGGGCCGGTTCAGGTCGTGGGAGCAGGTGGCGGACGTGCCCGGGGTGGGTGCCGCCCGGTTGGAGACCCTTCAGGCGACAACGGAACTCCGGTAGGGGCCCCCTCCCCCGACGCGTGTGATAAACACCGTCTGTGCAGATCGCCTGCCCAAAGTGCTCCATGCAGTACGCGCTCGACCCCAAGCTGCTTCCGCCTGGGGGCGTGCCCGTGCAGTGCACCCGCTGTGGCCATGTCTTCACCGCGGCCCCGCCGGCCAAGGCGACCACCCAGAGCACGCAGCTCTTCGCCAGCCCGGTGCCGTCCATCGCTCCGGTGCCGGCCATTGCTCCGCTGCCCTCCGTCGCTCCCGCGCGGGCTCCGGCCGCGAAGCCCGCGGCCCCCAAGTTGAACTCCACGCTGGTCTACGGCACGGGCAAGGGCCCGGCGCCGGCCCCTGGAGCGACGCAGGCGTTCGGCGCGGTGCCCCCCAAGCCCCAGGCGGCTCCCGCGGTGACGCCGCCGCCCTCCAGGGCGACGCAGGTGTTTGGAGCGGTGCCGCAGCCGTCTCCCGCGCCGCCCGCGGCCCCCAAGCCCCCGCCCGCCAAACCCCCGGCGGGTGCGGCTCCCGCTCCCATGGCGACGCAGGCGTTCGGCGCGGTGCCGCAGCCTTCTGCCGCGGCGCCCGCCGTGTCGGCGACGCAGGTATTCGGTGCGGTGCCTCAGCCAGCTCCCGTTCCACCCAAGAGCCAGGCTCCGGCCGTGGCCTCGTCCTCCGTGACCATGACGGAGCTGTTCGGAGACCTCTCGGACTTCGAGCCGGACGTGGACGTGGACATGGAGGGTGTTGGAGCGCGGCCCGCTCCTCCCACGGCGGTGAGCCCGCCCGCGGCGAAGCCTCCGGGACTGATGCCCCGGATCGCGCCCCAGGCGCCCGCCGCCATCCCGTCCAAGCCCGCCTCCGAGCCGGTGGTGGCGGTCGCGGCGACCACGCCCATCGAGCTGCCCGAGGAGATCCTCGAGCAGTTGAACCGCCCGCTCTCGGAGCTGATGGCGGAGGGCTCGTCTTCCGCGGACAAGATGTCCTCGGAGGCGCTGGGGCCCGCGCCCGTGCCGGGGCCGGGCTCGGGGCCATCGGCGCCGGGCCTGTCCAAGCCCCTGGAACTGCCGCCGGAGCTGCTCGACGCGCCGCGTGGGAACGCCAACGAGGGCCGTGACGCCCGTCCCTCGAAGGGCCGGGGTCGTGTCCTGCTCATCGCGGGCAGCGTGCTCGTGATCGCCCTGACGGCGTTCTTCACCTCCCCGGCCTGGCGTGGGAAGTCCAACGCGGTACCGCCCGAGGTGCTGGTCGCCAAGGATGAGGCGGTGGTGATGCTGCGCAGGGACGACACGACCTCGCAGACGGACGCCCTGTCCCGCTTGAGGACCCTGTCGGGCACGAACCCCACGAGCGTCGAGCTCCAGACGGAGATGGCGATCGCACTCGCCATGAACCTGGATGACACCCGCGTCCTGGCCACCACGCTCGAGGCGAGAGTCAAGCGGCTGCGGGAGCAGATCAGCACCCTCTCGCAGGCCCAGACGCCGGCCGACTGGCAGAGCCGCGTCAACGCGATGCGCGAGGAGGTGACGGCCATCGACCGCCAGCTCATCCCGCTTCAAGAGCGGAACACGACGCTCTCGAAGCAGGCCCTGGAGCTGGTGAAGCGGCTGGCGACGGCTCCCCCCGAGGAGCCGAAGGCGCTCACGCAGTCCCGCCAGCGGGCCCGGGCCCTGCTGAGCGCCGTGCTGGGCTCGGCCGAGACTCCCGGCCTGGCCGTGCAGCTCGCCCAGGGCGGGCAGCAGGACTGGAGCACGCTGACGATGGCCGAGTACGTCCTCAACGCCTCCGACGCGGACAACCAGCTCGCCGAGACCGCCGCCGCGCTGGAGAGCCTGCGTGAGGCGAACAGCTCCTTCCTGCGCACCTATGTGCTGGGAGCGCGCATCGCCCTGCGGCGCAAGGATCCGGCCGCCGCGCATGCGCTGCTGGACACCGTGCTCACCCTCAACCCCAAGCACGAGCTGGCCCAGCAACTCCAGGCCCACGCCAAGGAGATGGCGAGCCAGGAGGCCGCGCCCGAGTCCTCTTCCTCGCCCTGACCCGGGCTGTCCTCTCCCCGTGCTCCGGGGAGGAAAAAAAGTTCCCACTCCTGGCACCTGACAGTCACTTGCCCTCGGGGTCCGGCGGATCGGCTCCCTCTTGGGCGGCGGTACGTGCCTTGCTTGCCCCTCGCTCGCGAGTGGTACGCGTGGACACGATTCGAGGGTCGGGGAGGCAGGGGTGATGGCGGAACTGGTGTTCTGGTGTGCCGCGGTGTTGCTGGTGCACACGTACTTTCTGTACCCGGTGGTGCTGTTCGCCCTGGATGGAGCGGCGCAGGTGCTGCACAACCTGCGCTACATGCGCTCGGGGACGAGCCGGCGCCGCGGAGAGCAGCCGAGCGAGCTGCCTCGGGTGAGCCTGGTGGTGGCGGCCTACAACGAGGCGAGCTGCATCGAGGAGAAGCTGCGCAACAGTCTGGCGCTGGACTATCCGGCGGAGCGCTTCGAGGTGGTGATCGGCTCGGACGGCTCGTCGGACGGGACGGACGAGCTGGTGCAGCGGTGCACGGACGAGCGGGTGCGGCTGTCGGCGGCGCCGCGCGCGGGGAAGACGTCGGTGCTCAACCGGTG
This sequence comes from Archangium sp., assembly GCF_036388035.1. Classification (GTDB taxonomy): domain Bacteria; phylum Myxococcota; class Myxococcia; order Myxococcales; family Myxococcaceae; genus Archangium. The sequence goes on along the minus strand of NZ_DASVSO010000934.1, from coordinate 2,230 downwards.
CATCCCGCTGGCGAAGGGCGACATCGTGTTGCTGTCGGACGCGAACACGATCATCGAGCCGGAGGCGGTGAAGCGGCTGGTGCGGCACTTCGAGAACCCCGAGGTGGGGGCGGTGTGCGGGCAGCTGCGGCTCTTCAACCCAACGAAGGCCGAGTACGAGGAGAGCACGTACTGGACGTACGAATCGCTCATCAAGTTCTACGAGGGCAAGCGCGGGGCGGTGGTGGGGGCGAACGGGGGGCTGTACGCCATCCGCCGCTCGCTGTTCAACGCGCTGCCGCCCTCGACGATTGTCGACGACTTCGTGATTCCGCTGCGGATTCTCGAGAAGGGCTACAAGGTCGTCTATGAGCCCGAGGCGGTGGCGCACGAGGAGACGACGGAGGACTACGGCAAGGAGTTCGGTCGCAGGGCGCGCATCGCCGCGGGCAACTTCCAGAGCCTGAGGATGGTGCCGGGGCTGCTCTCGCCGCTGTCGGGCTTCCCGGCGTTCGCCTTCTGGTCGCACAAGCTGCTGCGCTGGTGCGCGCCGGCGCTGATGGCCCTGGCGTTGTTGGCGAACCTCTTCCTGCTGAACAGTACTTTCTACCGGCTGACGCTGATGGGACAGGCACTGTTCTACACGCTGGCGTACCTGGGGAAGAAGGGGGCGCTGAGGGGCTCGGCGAAGCGGGTGGCGTCGGTGGCCTACTACTTCGTGACGATGAACCTGGCGATCGTGGTGGGCTTCTGGCGCTTCCTGCGCAACACGCAGCGGGCGGCGTGGGATCGCACGGCCCGGGCTCCTACGTCGTAGGAGCACCTCACCTGCCGGAGGGCCGGGTGCCGGTCCGCAGTCAGGTCCGCACCGGCCCTTGGCCACGCAGGCCTTCAAACATCGAGCGCTCGTGAGAGCGGGAGCTCGCGCACGCGCTTACCCGTGAGCGCGAAGAGGGCGTTGGCGATGGCGGGCGCGACGGGGGGCACCCCGGGCTCGCCGATGCCTCCCGGACGTCCGTCGCTGGGCACGATGTCGACGTGAATCCTGCGCGGTGCCTCTCCAATGCGCACGAGCCGGAGGTCACGAAAGTTCGACTGCTGGACCGCGCCGTCCTTCAGCGTGATGGCGCCGTGGAAGGCCAGGCTCATCCCGAAGATGACCGAGCCCTCCATCTGGGCTCGAACACGGTCCGGATTGATGACCGTGCCGGCATCGACCACGATCCACGCTTCATCGACCGAGAGCTTGCCGTTCGGGTTGCGCACGACCGACGCGACCACCGCCGTGTAGGAGAGAAAGCTCCGGTGCGCGGCGAGGCCCAGCGCCCTGCCTTCCTTGTGGCGGTCACTCCACCGGGAGAGCTGCGTCACACGCTCGATGACGTTTCGCAGGCGGCCGGCGTCAACGGGATGCTCCTCCAGGGGCATCCCATAGTTCCTGAGCTTCTTCACGCCGAGCGCCTCCAGGCTCATCACCCGCGGCGGCCCGAACACCTCCAGCATCACGTCGCGGGTGTCCTCGCCACGGGCCTGGGCGATCTCGTCGATGAAGGAGTTGACCGAGAAGGCGTGGAAGATGTTGTAGACGGAGCGCAGCCAGCCGATCCGGACGTGGGGAGCGGCCTCGCACGCCTCCGCGCGGACGTTGGGGACCGCGAGCGCGAGGTCCAGCACTCCCTGCTGGAGATCATCTTCCCCGGGGGTGTTTCCTCCACCGAAGAGCGTCCCGATGGGCGGAAACGCGGTGCGGTGTCTCCAGGCGATGACCTTGCCGTGCTCATCCAGGCCCGCGCTCAGGCGCTGCGTGCTGACGGTGTTGTAGTAGTCGTGCTGGATGTCGTCCTCGCGCGTCCACTGCACGCGCACCGGCACGCCCGCCTCCTTCGCGAGCAGGACGGCCTCGGAGACGAAGTCCGCCTTGGACTTGCGCCCGAAGCCGCCGCCCAGGAACGTCACGTGGACCTGGACCTTCTCCTCGGGAAGCGCGAGCGCGCGAGCCGCCTCCGTGCGCGCCGCCTGGGGATTCTGGGTGGGGGCCCACACCTCACAGGTGTCCCCCTCGAAGCGTGCGACCGCGACCGGTGGCTCCATGGGCACGTGCGGGAGGTGGGGGACGTGGTACTCGGCCTCGAGGACACGCGTCGCCTTGGCGAGGGCGCCGTCGACATCCCCGACGTTGCGGACCACGGTGCCCGGCGCCTGCACGGACGCGCTCAGCTCCTGGCGGAACCGCTCCGAGTCATGCGTCGCG
>NZ_DASVSO010000933.1:0-18954 GCF_036388035.1 Archangium sp. | reverse complement strand
GGCTTCGCGCTCGCCGTCGACTTCGCGCTCGCCGTCTGACGGGTGGTGGGCTTGGCGACCTCGGCGGAAGCCGCCTGCTTCCGAGCCGGAGTCCGGCTGGTCGTCTCGGGCTTGGCCACCTTCTTCGCCGCGGACTTGGCTGGAGCCTTCGCCGCCACCTTCCGGGCCTGCGCCTTCTTGCGGTAGCGCTTCACGGTCTCGGCGTGGGCCTGCCCGTAGTGGGGGGTAGGAAGGGGCGTGGGTGTGGTGGCTTGCTCCTCATCCTTGGCCAGAGTGGTCTTGCTCTCATCGTTGCCCAGCCGGGGGCCCGAGCCTTTGAAGACCTGGGCGGGCTGCTGCGAACGGAAGGGTTCGAAACTGTAGGTTCTACCCATGCATGTCTCCCTGCCTGCTTACACGTCGGCTGCTCCAAAGGTAGGGAGCGTCCTCAGGTTGTGGAATGGCTCCTGGGACAAGAGCGTCGCCGGTCCCTCACCTGCCCGGGGGTCCCGGGTCCTCGCGGACCTGCCACCCCCATCGTTGGAGATGCCGCATTCCGTTCCGGGGGGAAACCCGGCGGGCGCCTTCCAGGCCAACGCGAACACTCCACGAAAAAGGGAGGGATTGCCCCCGCGCGTCTGAAAACTTCCGCCGGCTCCGGTTTCGGCGGGGGCGGGGCACGAATGACCTACCGGGTCTCAATCACCTACCCGGAACGGGAGAAAAAACCGGAATGCGGTGAAAGCCAGGGTGGAATTCTACGGGCCCTCTCCCCGAGGGGCGCGCGGGCGTATGGCGCGCGGGCAGGCGGAGGAGCTCCCGGTCTCCCCTTTGCACAGGACTCCTCCCGGGTTGGACACGCAGACCGGAGGGGAAGTTCACCATGAGCGACTTTCATCTTCCCAAGCTGTATTGCCCCTTCACCCCGGAGCTCCACCCTCAGATGAAGGACATCGAGGGCGAGGCGCTGGAGCGCTGGGCGAAGCTGCTGGGGCTGCACTCGAGGCACAGCGTGTTCCGCAAGCTGCAGCGCAGCCACTTCCCGGTGCTGCTGGGCCGCTGCCACCCCACGGCGCCCAAGGAGCGGATCCGCGCGGCGCTCGACTTCCTCATCTGGAACTTCTCCTGGGATGACCAGGTGGACGTGGGCCATGTGCCCGCCGACTGGGTGCGCCAGCAGAGCGAGATGGCGCTGGCGGTGCTGCAGGGAGCCATCCCCTACCACGACGCGCCGCCGCTGCTCTGGCTGTTGGCGAGCATCCGCGAGCGGATGGTGGAGCTGATGGAACCCGAGTGGATGGAGCGCTTCATCAAGGCCTGCCACGCCTACTTCACGGGCACCATCTGGGAGGCGGAGATACGCGGCCAGCGCGAGTGCCTCGACGTGGACACCTATATCGAGCTGCGCCGCCTGTCGGTGGGCACCTACATGGTGTTCACGCAGATCGAGGCCATCGAGGGCTTCCTCCTGCCGGAGGAGGTGCTGTCCCACCCCGCCCTCACCCAGCTCACCGTGGTGGCCACGGACGTCATCGCCTGGGCGAACGACCTCTTCTCGCTGGCGCAGGACATGAAGGACGAGTTCCACCCCAACCTGGTGTTCTCGCTGCAAAAGCAGCACGGGCTGGAGCTGCAGGACGCCATCAACCAGGCGGTGGAGATGCACGACGAGGCCGTGCGGCACTTCCTGGAACTGGAGAAGAACCTGCCCTCGTTCGGCGAGCACGACGCGCAGGTGGCCAGCTACGTCACGGGCATGCGCCGCTGGATTCGCGCCAACGTGGACTGGTCCATCATGACGGGCCGCTACCAGGAGGCCGAGCCCGAGGTCCAGGCCGCTCCCGTCCGGCACATGCGCGTGGCCTGAGCACCCGGCCACGGGCCGCGAGGGATCCGCCGGGGTGGCTTCACCCGGCGGCCCGCGTCCCCGGAGCGCTCACTCCCAGGAGAAGTCCACCTCGCACGCCGTCAGCCCCACCTGGCGTCCGGTGACCTGGATGCCCTGGAGATTGGCGGCCGCGAGCATCTGCTGCACCGAGCCGGCGAAGTAGGCGACGGGCATGGCGTTGGTATAGGAGAGCCGGCCGCTCTTGGGGCCGAGCCACTTCATCGAGCAGGCGCCGTGGTCCCAGGCCGTCCGGTAGGCCGTGGGCAGGCTGTCGACGAGGCGCTTGGGATCCTTGTTGCTCACCAGCGAGAGCAGCATCTTGCCCGTGGTGGACTCGAGGAAGCGCGGCGCGACCCGGTACCCGAGCTGATGGAGCGCCCCATCGAAGCCCCCGTACTTGCCGCTCAGCTCCTTCGCGGCGGTGTAGACGACCTTGAGCAGGGTGGAGACGGGGTAGGAGAAGAAGGCGGTGAAGCTCCCGCCCCCGGCCGCCTCGATGCAGCGCTTCGCGGCGTCCTCACCCACCTGGCTCTTCACCACGTCCAGCGCGGCGGTGAAGAGGAAGCCGCGCGTGGTGTCCTTGGGCGTGAGCACGGCCAGGCGCTGTTCCAACTCCTTGTGGGCCGCGGACGGCTGGGACGGCTGCGCTGACGGAGTGCTGTTCATTCATTCCTCCACCGGGGGAGACACGTCTTCCACCCCGAGTGATGACGGGGCGGTGCTCTCACTTTCTTAGCATGACAGGGATTGGCCTGTCGGTGCCTTACAGGCCGAGATAGGCCAGGAGCGCGCCGAGGTCCTTGTCGGACAAAGCTTCGCGGCTGTAGGGCGGCATATTTCCACCCACGCCGAAGAAACGGCCGTGGCGCACCTTCTCGATGAACACCAGCCCCGGGGAGGTGCCCGGGAAGAGCTCGCCGTACGCGTTGGCGACCTCGGGCAGCACGGGCGCCAGCTCCGTCTTGCGACCCTTGCCGGTGTGAGCCTCGCCATGACAGTCCAGGCACGCGGACGTGTACACGGCCGCGCCCCACTCGGCGGTGCCGCGCGGCACGTCGGTGATGTCCTTGACGATGGTGAAGGGCTGTGCCGGTACGTCCGTGTCCGGGCTGATGCTCGCCAGGTACTCGTAGAGGGCGCGGCTCTTCGGGTCCTCCGGTGCGAGCGGGGTGACGCCGCGCATGAAGGCCGTGTAGCAGAAGTTCACCGCGTCCAGCAGGCGCGTCTCGTAGCCGCCCCACCAGCTCGGACGCGAGGCCGCGTTGTAGAGCGAGTGGCCCGCGTACACCTTGCCCGGCTCGGGCGTGGCCGTCGTCGCGTGGCACGTGGCGCACGAGAAGGTGTTGTACTGGCTCTCCGACAGCTTCGGGTCGCGGAACAACTCCTCGCCGTACTCCACCGCGGGCGTCGGGCCGCAGCCCACCGCGAGCAGCACCGCTCCCAACCACAGCCCTCTCATGGCTTCCTCCGCAGGATGCCCACCGAGTCCGGGAAGATTCCCACCTTCACCGTCTTCACCACCGTGTTCGCCTTCAGGTCCAGCACGTGCACCGTGCCCGGGCCCTGGTGGTCGCCCTCGCACACCGCGAGCCCGTGCTTGCCGTCCGGCGTGAGCTCCACCTGGTGCACGTTGATGCAGCCGGCGGACGCGAGCGCAATCGTCCCCACTTCCCGGGGCGGCGTCGTGGTCGTGTCGAAGACAGCCACCTCGTCACGCATCTGGTAGGGCATGTAGAGCGTCCGGCCATCGGTACTGACGACGCCGAACATGGGCTTTCCGCTCCGGTAGATGCCGCGCTCGGGCCGGAAGGTGAGCGACTCGGGATCCAAGAACTGCACGGCGCCGCTCTTGAGCGAGCTCACCCACAGCGCGCCGTCCGTGGGCGACACGGTGAGCGCATAGGGCTCGTGCCGGGGGGCCAGCGCGCTGCCCGCGTTGTCCGCCACCTTGATGGGGGTGACGGGGTAGCCCTCGGTGTCCAGCCGCACCACGGCCACCTCGTCCGAGATGCACGCGACATAGGCCCGCTTCTCGTCCGGGGAGAGGCGCACCGCGTGCGGCGCCGGGCACACCGACACCATCGCCCTGCGCGTCATCGTCTCCGCGTCGAGGATGGCCAGGCGCGCGTTCATCTCCTGCTGGGTGCCACCGCGCTTCGCGACCTCGGTAATCTTCACCATGTCGAAGTGCGTCTGGTACAGCGTGCGCCCGTCCGCGCTGAGGACGAGGTCCCCCGGGTTACGGTCCACGCGCACCGAGCCCACCAGCCGGTTGTCCCGCGCATCCAGCTTGAGGCAGTAGCCGTCGGCGGTGCCGGTGCCGTGCGAGCCATGCGGGCCCGAGCCGCCGCCGGGCACGAAGTAGGACAGGCCCACGTAGTAGTAATCGCCGCGAGGGGAGAAGGCGGCATGGTGCGGCCCCTCCAGCTCCACGGGGTTGAGCCCCACCGGCACGCGCGCCAGCTCGCCCCAGTCCGGCGAGCCCAGCGAGTCCAGGTCCAGCAGGCTCAGGGTGTCGTCGAGGCTGTTGGTGACGACGATGCGTCCGCCGCCCAGCGGAGGCAGCTCCCTGCCGGCGGGCCACGGCGAGTCGATGGCGTAGTCGAGCTCCGGCACCGTGTCCTCGGTGGAGGTGCACGCCCCGAGCGCGAGCGGGGCGAGCAGCGCGAGCAGGTGGCGCTTCACGGTGCCCCCCGGCGGAAGGTGCGCGGCGTGGCGAGCTGGAAGGGGCCCTCGGTGACGCGGTTGTCCTTGAGGTAGGCGCTCGTCACCTGCACGCGGAGGTCCCCGGCGTTCTTGCCCAGCTCGGCCCACGAGGTGGCGTCGAGCTGCCAGAACAGCTCCGAGGTCAGCACCTGGGCCACGGGGCACTTGGCGCCGGGCGTGGACACCTCCACCCAGTAGAGCTCGCCCGTGTACGGGGGCAGGTGCGCGTGGGCGGTGGGGACGAGCAGCTCGCCCAGCCACGCGGTGAAGGAGCGGGGGGCGCGGGGCGCCGCGAGCGCGAGCGCGCCCGGGGCGGAGCGCTGGAGCGAGGAGTGCAGGGGCGAGGTCCACTCCCAGCGGGGCGGGGTGGCGTTGGCCGTGTAGGCCTCGCCCTCGGAGGGGGAGAGGAGGGTGACGGCGCGGGAGGCGTCCGGGGCCTTGGTGCGCGCGTCCACCATGGCGCGCCAGGCCTCGTCCGTCGCCTTGCCCGCGTAGAGGGGCTCACCGCACTCGGAGTCGCTCGCGTCGCAGGCGGACAGGGAGAGGGCGAGGGCGGCCACGCAGGCGGTGCGGAGGTGTCTCGGGTTCATGGCGTCAGTTCTCCGGGTTGCGCCGCCGGAAGCGGCGGAGGAGGGTCAGGGCGAGGAAGCCGGCGGCGGGCACCAGTCCCCCCGTGGTCGAGCACCCGTCCGGCTTGGACGGAGGCTTGGGGTCACCGGGCGGCGTGCCGGCATCGGGCGTGCCGGGGCCGGGGTCCACGGTGCCCGCGTCCAGCTCCCCCGTGCCGGCATCCGCGTCCGACTCCTCTGGAGGCAGGGTCGGGTCGGCGCCGATGGTCTCCGCGAACTGCGGCCAGTACCGCCGGCAGGTGTCATGCACGGGGGTGTCCTTGGGGCAGGCGGTGGGCAGGAGCTGGGGCAGGTTGAGCAGGGGCGTGTACGAGTCGCCCTCGTCGGTGGTGCGCGCCAGGGCCCAGTCATGGAGCCGGCTGGCGCCGCAGACGAGGAGGGCCTCGCCCTGACGCTGCACGCAGGCATTGCCCTCGGGCAGTGACAGGAGGACGGCGCGCTCCCGGTTGCGCGAGCGGTAGAGGCTCACCTGGGTGGCCACCCAGAGGGTGTTCCCATCGGCGGAGGTCTCCAGGCCGATGAAGACATCATTGAGCCCGTCTTCCGTCTGGTTGGCGGGGTAGAGGACGGAGGTGAAGGTGCGCCCGCCGTCCTGGCTCTCCAGGATGTACGTGCGGAGCTGGGAGGTGACGCGGGCCCAGAGGCGATTCGGGTCCGTGTCGGACACCTTCAGGACGAAGAGGTCATAGGGCCGCGCCTTGGTGGAGTACTCGGGGAAGGGCTGGGGAATCTCCTCCCAGGTGGCGCCCTCGTTGTCGCTGCGGAAGAGGCGCAGCCCGTCGGGCGTGGCGCCGGAGACGTAGAGGCGCCGCGTGTCCGAGGGGGCCACCTTCACGGCGGTGAAGACGGCATCGGTGCGCTGCAGCGTGGCGGTGAAGGTCTCTCCGCCATCGTCGCTGCGGAAGACGCCATTGGAGACGCCGGAGCGGGCCGTCGTCACCCACAGGCGCGAGGGCTGGGAGGCGGGCGACGCGACGCTCATGGGCCAGAGGCCCTGGGAGGTGAAGTACGCGTGCGGCGTCCAGGTGCAGCCGTTGTCCTTCGAGCGGATGAGGTGGGCGCCGGTGGCCGCGAGCAGGGTGCCGTCGGGCTGCCACAGGTAGGACTCGGGGAGCCAGCCGCCGGTGCCGAGGCCCTCGCGGCACAGCAAGCGCCAGGTCTTCCCGTTGTCACGGGTCAGCACCGCGCCGAAGGTGGCGCCGAGCAGCATGTCCTCGGGGTGGTCCCGGCGCACGGTGACGCTGGTGGTGTCGGGAAAGCCCGCGTGCGCGAGTGCGGGAGCGGCGGGCCACACGAGCGGTGTCAGCAGCACCCAGGCGCGGACTGGAGGCAGGAGTTTCATGGGGAGGTACTCCGTGGGCGGAGCCCGCACGATAAACGCCGCGGGCCACCCGGTATACCGGCGCGAGCGAGGGGCGGGGCCGATATACGGCCATTGCCTGCTCGTTCCCTGGGCGTGCGCGGAGGCCGCTCTCCGGGAGGGGACGCGGTGGCGCTATCGTGCCCGCTCCGTGTCTGAAAGGGGACTGCTCACATGAGTTGGACACGTCGTGCCCATGCCGTGCTGCTGGTCGGAGGGCTGTCGCTGCTGGGCTGCCGCCCCGAGGAAACGCCAACCCCTCCCCCCCCCACCACCACCGATGCGGAGGGGGACTGGGCGGACACCGGCCGCTACGCCGCGTGCGAGGCGCTCTCCCCCACCCAGGGCGAGGTGTGTGGGGACCCGGCGACCTTCCAGCTCGCCGGGTGTGACAAGGCCTCGCTGGGCGGACTGGCGCGGGACGGCATCTTCACCATGGTGTACCGCGGCGACAGCGCGCCGCCCGCCATCGGCGCGGGCTCCTTCCGCATCTCGGGGGACGGCAGCCGCGACTTCTTCCGGGGGGGAGCGCCGACGCAGCGTCAGGTGGACGCGGACGACTTCTTCCTGTCGAGCACGCGGCGGACGTCCGAGACGGTCTCCCAGCGCACCTCCCTCGTGGGGTGCCGGGCCGAGGGCCCCCGGCTGTATGGGTGCTACGTCAACTGCCGCAACGGCCGGGTGATCGGCGCGGGCACCTTCCTGGCGGAGAAGTGGGAGCCGCGCGCGGGCGAGGCCGAGGCCTCGGGGCTGCGGCTCGTCTCCGAGTCGTTCGTGGCGCCGGGCCTGCCCGTGGACATCTACGTCACCCAGGGCCATGCCTACGTGGTGTCCGTTCGCGACGGCACCGAGGGGGGAGGGCTCTCGGTCTTCGACGTGAGCGACAAGAGCGCGCCGGTGCTGAGGAAGACGATCAGCCTGCCGGCGGACAACTACTGGAACGGGGTGTGGGCGAAGGGCAGCGCGCTCTACGTGGCGAGCGCGAGCACGGGCGTCATCGTCTTCGACATCTCGAACCCGGCGGATCCACAGTTGCTGCGCAGCTACCCGTCGGGAGCGGGGCAGATCGACGTGCACACCGTCTTCGTGGAGGGGGAGCGGCTGTACGCCATGTCCACGTCCCCGAGCCCGAAGACGCTCATCTTCGACATCCACGAGCCCCTGACGCCGGTGCTGCTCGGGGAGTACGCGGAGCCGGGAGCGGGCAGCGACCCGCGGGTGGGCTTCCCGCATGATGCGCTGGCCTACGACGGGCGGCTGTACATCAACCACTGGTCGAGCGGGTACCTCATCGTGGACGTGAGCGACCCGACCCAGACGCGGAAGCTGGGGGCGTACACCTACCCGTACTCGACGAGCCACGCGAACGCGGTGGCGCGGTTCGGGGACAGGCTCATCGCCTTCGAGGGAGGGGAGAGCTGGGGCGCGCACCTGCGGGTGGTGGACGTGACGGATCCGGCGAACCCGATGCGGATCGGCGAGTACAAGCTGGAGGAGCGCGCCTCCATCCACAACATGGTGCTCAAGGACCAGCGGCTCTACATCGCGTACTACCATCACGGGGTGAGGGTGCTGGACGTGTCCACGCCGGAGAGCCCGAGGGAGGTGGCCTACTACAACACCTTCCGCGAGACGGATCCGGAGCGGGGCAAGAGCTTCTACGAGGGAGCGATTGGCATGCGTGTGCCGGGAGACGGGTACGTGTATGTCATCGACACCTCGCGAGGCCTGCTCCTCTTCCCGGAGCCCTGAAGCCCTTCGAACCGTGGACACGGGAGCCCAGGGGAATACGCTCGGCGCCTCTTTGACGGAGGCAGTCATGATCCCGAGTGTCTTCCCCCCGCAGCGACTTTCGCTCTTCCTCTGCGCCGCCGTGCTCCTGTCGACCGGGGCGTGCACGCACCGGGGCTCCACGGGAGCGGAGGCCGGACACGAGCCGCCGCCCCACGCGCGGCGGGAGCACGGAGCGCACCACGGGGCGATGCCGCACCGCTTCGAGGACGCGGAGGAGTGGGCGAAGCGCTTCGAGGAGCCGGGGCGGGACGCGTGGCAGAAGCCGGACGAGGTGGTGGCGGCGCTGGCGCTGACGCCGGACGCGAAGGTGGCGGACATCGGCTCGGCGACGGGCTACTTCGCGGTGAGGCTGGCGCGGGCGGTGCCGAAGGGGCACGTGTACGGCGTGGACGTCGAGCCGGACATGGCGCGCTACCTGGGCGAGCGCGCGCGGCGCGAGGGCCTGAGCAACCTGGAGGCGGTGCTGGGCGAGCCGGCGGATCCGAAGCTGCCGGAGCCGGTGGACGTGGCGCTCATCGTAAACACGTACCACCACATTGGTGAGCGGGTGACGTGGCTGCGGCGGCTGGGGGAGAAGCTGAACCCCGGTGCGCGGGTGGTGGTCATCGACTTCCGGAAGGAGTCGCCGAAGGGCCCACCGCCGGAGCACAAGCTGTCACCCGAGCAGGTGCGCGAGGAGCTGGAAGCGGCGGGCTACCGCCTGACGCGGACGCACGACTTCCTGCCGGACCAGTACTTCCTGGTGTTCCAGCGCGGCTGAGCGCGTGGAGCCGGGTCACGTCACGTTCTTGAACCGCGTGCCCGTGATTCCGGCGCGTTCCATGGCCACCTTGACTTGAACGATGGGCGTGGTGCCAATGCCAGCGAGGGAGAAGGCGAGAGGTGTTTCATCCGCCTGCGCCACCGGCTGGGCGGCAATCCTTTCCAAGAGCCTGTCGGCCAGCGGCGCCAACTCCCGGGTCGCCAGATGGAAGAGGTCGGTGAGCGTGCTGCGCGCCATGGGCACCCCCTGCCTCTCCAGGGCTCTGGCCAGCCGGTGCAGCGGCAGGGATCCAGGGGTGACCTTCCTGGCTCACTCTCTCGAGACGCCGATCTTCGGACGGGTACGCCCGACTCTCAATCAACATCAAGGCGCCAAGTGCCGTCGTCCCAGTACTTCAACACCCGAGACGCCAAGAAGGGGACCATGCCCTTCCCCTTGGCTGCTTCCTCAAGGACGGGCTTTGCCTGCTCCGGTCTGTCACTGAGCAAACACGCCGCCGCGTTGACTCGAACATCCATGCGCGGATGCGTTAACAGTCCCGTGAGCGCATCCCGCCCGGCCTCGCCGTGATCGCGTAGCTTCTTGTAAGCGGCTATGTATCGCTTCGCATACTTGTTCCCGCCCTTCCGGTCACCCCGCATGATCGCGTCAGTCTGCGCCGCTACGTTTTGGGCGAAGTCCTCCACGATGCTCCCCAGTTCCATCACCATACCCCATTCTTGATATTCTCAATTGCAAGCAATGCGAACTCCCGCTGAGCCTCATAGGATTGAGTGCTGAGCCATTGCCTCACCGTCAGACGTGAGGATCTGGTGGCGGTCCACTGAATCGACGAGTAGAAGGCGCTTACCTCGTCGTGCAGCGGCTTATCTAGACCAACAACATTCTCGGTGTTGTGGATAGCCTCGCCTCCAAATCGCTTGACGTTCCCCTTGGTCTGCTCAACCAGGTGGTGCCACTCCTTGCCTTGGCCCGCTGGCCCCATGGCCGACTTGAAGCCACTGAACGACCCCCACGCCCTGTGTCCGTTGGGGAGTAGTTTACCCCGAGCCGGGGCAGGACTCCCAGCGCCAACACCCCGGGCAGCCATGGCCACGACATGAGGCGCCACCACCATACGGATGGTCCCCTCTGACACAGAGAAAATAAGCCGCTCGGCCCCGGTTGCCGCATCCAGCAGGCCCAAGCCGGCGCTAGCCGCGACTCTCTCCGACGCTTGCGCGAATCCGGGGAGCTTTGGGACCCTGGAAGCAAGGGCCGCCGTCTCACCAATGGTCACCGTCGCAACTATCACGAGAATCCGCACGCTGTTGGGACCGATGACACGCCCGAAACGCTCGCCAAGCTCGCGCAGTTCCGCAAAGGTAGAGGCTCGGGGCGCATCCTCGTAAAGCCGCGCATAGGCCCGCAGCAAATCGAAGAACTCATAACCGAGATAACCCCACAGCGCCGCGCTAAACACCAAGGCCGCGCCCTTCGTTATTGGCTCGGGCACGGGTGTCAATAGCAGGGCCATATAAACCGTGACGCTGATGCTGATCATCGCGAGCATTCGCGTAGGGTCGAGCATGGCACGCACTTCCGCGTTTACGCCCTCCAGGGCAGGGCCTACCGCCAGGGCAAGCGCGAGGCTGCGCTTGTCGTCATCTTGGAAGCCGGGCCCGTCTTCAAACAGCGTCAGACAGTCTCCCGGGGTGCCGCACCGCTCGCAGTGGCGTCCATACGAGCGGGCCAGGTCTGAGTGCCAGGCTTCGCCACTCACGGGCGCGGAAGCCAGCGCCAGCCTACGGCCGACATACATTGGAGCGCGGGCGGCTGCCACCCGCAGCGGCGTGTTGAGCCAAAGCGTTGCCATAGCCGCCGAAAACTCCGCGTCACTCACCTGCACCGGCGCGAAGTCCGTTGGCAGCTTGGAAAAAATAGCCTCTCCCTGGCCTCCGTCTTCGGCTTCCGACTCCAGCGCCCACGTTACGGGTGAGTCGTGCGGCACGGGCGGACGGTATCGGGAAGCCGTCAACCCTCCAGCCATGGGGGCCCCCGTGGCGCACGCTGTAACCAGCATCAACACCGCCAGGGCCAGCGCACCCACGCGGGCCATCGCACCCACGCGCAAGGGCCGCCGTGTGCCCACGTGGGGAGAATCGACAGAATGCCTGGACATTGCCGCACCTCTCCGGGCGAGCCGCCCGAGTTGGAAGCCAAACCCGCCGATTACAGAGAACGGCTGACGGCTAGGTCAAGCCGTCGGGTCTGGTGAGTTGCCGAGAACCCATTAGGTAGGTTGTGCCTGGCCGCTCCGGAGCTACTGCCAGACAGGTGCTGGGTGACACAAGGGCATAGCCATGGTGGATGGCTATGCCGCCTACCAGACGGCGACGAAGTCCGGTGCGGATGGACCGGTCTCCTGCTCCCTGGTGTTTTGCTGGGCTCACGTGCGACGCAAATTCGTGGAGGCCCAGAAGGTGGCCCCCGCGTGCGCCGAGGTGCTGTCTCTCATGGGGCAGCTGTATGCCATTGAGGCCGACTTGCCCGACCCGCACGCGCTGCGGGGGGATCAACAGGCCGCAGCACTCGTGCAACGGCTCGCGGTGCGACAGGAGAAGTCCGCCCCGTTGGTGCTCTATGAGCGGGGCCAACCCGGCAGCCGTTCAGCGCATCATGAGGCACACCGATCCGCGCATCACGACGGAGACCTATGGCCACCTGACCCCAGCTACCTGCGGGTGGAAGTGGATCGGCTCTCCTTCGGACTACCCGCTGACCTGGCAGGCGGGCAGGACACCCGGCCCGCAGGGGCTTGTGGCGCTGGGACCGCAAGGCGCGGCGCCGTTTGCTGCATCCTTGCTGTAAGCCCCCAACAGGGCCAGCAGCACGTCCGGAATCGGGGGAGAGGGTCTAACCCGAGTCCTTTCGGGGCGAATCACAACGCGACGGGGTGGCTGGCGAGCCAGAGCTGGGCGCGGTGGATGCGCTCGGCGGCGGCGGGCAGTTTCATGTCCGTGAGCAGCTTGCGGTAGGGCTCGAGGTCCCCGGGCGTCCACCGCGTCAGGGCCTCCAGGTCCGCGCGCACCACCTGCTCCTCGGCCGAGCGCGCCTGCGCCTCGTTGCGTGAGGTGAGGATGGCCGCCAGCACCATGCGCACCGGCTCCGCCTCGAAGGCCACGGCGGCGTCGGAGAAGAAGGCGCGCGTCGTCTCGTCGAGCTTCGGGTCCTGGGACTGGGCGCGCATCCGCTCCAGCATCCCCTCGATGAACTCCCGGTCATCCTGCAGCGCGGCCTTCGCCGCACCGAGGAAGCCCGTTACCGCCGTGCGTCGGGCCTCCGCGTCCTCCCCGGGATTCTTCAACGCGCGCAGCGGCTCCCAGAGGACGGTGGTGAGCCAGATCTGCTCCTCGGGGGTGAAGACGGAGGGCGTGGAGGGCTCGCGCATGGCGGCCTCCACCCGGGTCGAGCGCTCCCGGGCCTCGTGGGCGATGCGCGCGGCGAGCTTCGGGTCCCCCTCCACGTACTTCACCAGCGGCTCCATCTCGCCCTGGCCCGCCTTGCGGAGCGCGTCGCGGGCCTCGTCGGAGATGTCGTCCGCGCCCGAGACGAGCACCTCCAGCTTCGAGGCCAGCTCCTGGCGCTGGCGGGAGCTCCACTCGCGGAACTGCACGTCGAACACCACGTCCAGCACGGGCCGATCCTCGGGCTGGAACTTGCCACTCTTCGGCGTGGAGGCCAGCAGCGCCCCCAGGCACAGCGCCTGTCGATCCTCGGAGGACAGCCCGGCCGTGGTGGCCCGAGACAGCAGCGTGGCGCGCAGCCGCTCGAGGAAGGAGCGCGTGCCCAGCTCGCGCACGGTCCCCACGCGCAGCGTGTTCCGGGCCTGGGCGGGATCTCTCTCGACGGCCTCGTCCAGCCGCTCGAGCACGCGCGACACGTGCTTCTCGAAGGCCTCGGCGTCGAAGCGCAGGCCCGGGCCGGGTCCCCACTGCTTGAGCAGCTCGCCCAGGTGGCCCAGCGTCTCGGAGACGCGCGACATGTCCGAGTCGCCGAGCATGTCCATCGCCGCCTGCAAGTCCCTCGCGAGCGGGTGGGCGGGAGCGGCGGCGGGCGGAGCGACGGTCTCGCGCGCCCGATCCTCGGAGGCATGGCAGGCCTTGTACTTCTTGCCACTGCCGCAGGGGCAGGGGTCATTGCGTCCGGGCTTCTGACTGCTCACGGCGTTCCACCTCTGCGAAGAAAAGAACGAGGCCCGGCTTCCACTGGAGTGCCGAGCCCATCGTGCCCTTCATACCCTGCCTGACAGGGCGGGGGGTGTTACTGCGAGTAGCCGAGTGTCAGACCCATCACGTGGCCCATGCCGTTGTAGGTACCGGGCAGGGCCTCGAGGGTGCTCCGCTGGTCCCGCAGCACGACGAGCTGGTAGGCCAGATCCGCCCGGAGGGCGCCGAGCCTGTAGCCGGCGCCCAGGGCGAAGTTCAGGCGGTCGGCATCCGGCAGGTCCGGCGAGAGGGTGTTCTCGGGGGTGGGCGTCGGGTCGTAGATGAAGCCCGCGCGCACCGCCAGGGCGTCCGACACCCCGTACTCGCCGCCGAGGTGGAAGTTCCACCGGGTGTGCCAGTTCTTGTGCAGCGTCTGGCTGAACTGCGGCGTCGTCCGCAGCTCGACGGTGAGCTCCCGGGTGCTGCCCCAGTCGAACCAGTTGGCGTCGGCGGCCAGCGTCAGCCGCGGGAGCGGGTGGATGGCCACGCCCAGCCCGAGCGTGGCGGGCATCCTCCAGGTCAACGCGAACTCCTGGTCCGGCGGCACCAGCGCGACGGCCGGGGGCGGCACGTCCCGGAAGTCCGCGTCCCCCTCGAAGTCATGCGTCACCTGGCCGCGGTAGTGCGCTCCGACGGTGACCAGGCCCCGCGGCAGGTCCACCTGGAGGCCCGCGTTGTAGCCGAAGCCCCACGAGGTACCCGACAGCTCCACCAGGGCGCCGGGGATGAGCGGGTTGACGAAGCTCGTGAGGCCGAACATGCCGTACTGGAGCTGCACGCCGGCCCCGAGGCGCACCCAGTCCACGGGCGCGAAGGCCACCGTGGGGTTGAGGTTGAAGGTCTGCAGCTTCGACCGCTGGGCGAGGAAGCGTCCGGAGAAACCCTCCGGCCACTCGCTGTTGGCCCCGTAGGGAGTGAAGACACCCACGCCTGCCGCCACCTTGTCGTGCAGCTTGTAGGCGAAGTAGGCGTGAGCCGGGGGAGAGGGCGTGAACTGGCTCTCCTCCGTGCCACTGCCCTCGGGGGTGAAGCCCAGGTCCACGAGGATGAGCGAGTCCCCGAGCTGCACGTCCAGCGTGTTCACCCCGAGGATGCCCGCGGGGTTGTAGAAGATGGCCGAGGAGTCCCTCGCGCTCGCCACCCCCACCGAGCCCATGCCAGTGGCGCGGGACGCCTGGGTATCCACCGCGACGCCCGCCGCCTGGCTGGCGCTGGCGGCGAGCAGTGTCACGAACGTGAGTGTCTTCTTCATGCGCGAGCCCTTTCTCGCGAAGGTCCACTACCGTGTCAGGAATTGCACCGCGTCGTCCTGTGCTTGCTGGGTGATCAGCTCTTTGTGGAAGTTAGTCAGGAATCCGTGGCGGGCATCCCCTGGCAGGTCGGTCGCCGATGGGTCGAACCGGGTCGTGCTCAACATCTTGTCGGAGACACCGCGCCCGTTGGCCGCGTCGATGAGGGCCTGGGTGCTGGTGTTGGGGACGACCTTGTCGCCGGTGATGTATTGCACCAGCGCCGCGCGGCCCGCCGGAGCAGTTGCTCCGTTGCGCACGTACCAGGAGGCGTTGACGGGGTCGGCCGGGTCGAGAATCCACTGGGCGGTGCGCACGAAGGTGTCGAAGGCCGGGCTGCCTTGCGGCATCTGCTGGGAGGCGAGCGTCGTATAGAGCGCGGTGCGCATGGCCACGAAGTTCTTGTCGGTGGCCTCGTCGAGCAGCTGGGTGAGGCGCCCGCCGGGGACGTTGAGCACCGCACGGTGCACGTCCGGCGACACCGAGGTGTGCAGGGTGCCGAGGATGCCGCCGAGGCTCTGCCCCACGTAGTCGATGCGGCTGCCGTCCAGCGCGGGAGCCCCCAGCTCCGCGAGCTGCGCGTCGATGCCCGTGCCCTGGAGGACGCGGACGAGCTGGGCGAGGTCGATGACCTGCTGGCGGAAGTTGTCGCGGGTGGCGAAGAAGTTCTGCAGGTCCAGCATGTTCCAGCCGGAGATGAGCGCCGCGCCCGAGGTGAGGGCGAAGGAGCCGCCCTCGCACTTGTTCTCCTGGAGGCAGCGGCCCTGGCCCGCGGCGGCGCAGACGAGGTCCCCCGTGGTCTCGAAGTCGCAGGCCGCGCGGTTGTCGCGGGGCGTGCCCGGGCGCGCGATGCACCGGCCGTAGCTCGGGCTGGCCGGCTCCTGGTCACACTGCTGGGTGGTCCTGTCGGCGCACGCCCAGTCATCCGTGGCGGCGGCGGTGTTGAGCGCCTGCTTGAGGAAGCTCGCCGAGCCCACGCAGGTGCTGCGATCCCCGTGCCGCACGGTGTCCATGGCGACGACGGCGTAGCCGGCCCGGGCCAGCGTGTTGGCCATGGCCAGCATGTTCTGGTGGTTGCCCCGCAGGCCGTGGCCGAAGAGGGCCACCGGGTGGCCATTCACCTGCTCCGCGCGGGGAGGGGTGGCGGGCAGCACCACCAGGAAGGGGACGTGCTGGTAGCGCGCCTGCAGGACGAGCTTTCCGTCCGGGCCCCGCTGGGTGTTGAGCGTGCCGTCCTGGCGCGTCAGGCCGAAGGGCACCGCCAGGTAGCCCTGGAAGATGTCGCCGAGGCTGTCCTTGGGGAGCTTCGCCGGCATCTGCGCCTTCACGGTGTCGGTGACCTTCATCAACGAGGTAGGCGCGGCGGGCAGCTGCGCGTTACCCTCGCCCAGCCGCGCGGGCTGGTCGTGCAGCTCCTGGAGCGTGCTCACCGTGCTCTGCGTGGTGAAGGCCCACGAGAGGAGCAGGTCCTTGCGCGAGAGGCCCGCCTTGCCCAGCCCGTCGAGGAGCGGCTTGAAGGCCACGCGCCCCTTCTCCAACTGCTGCGCCTGCGCGTCCAGCACGCCGGACACCTGGCTCTTGCCCGCGGCGTCCACCAGCGGCGCGCTCGAGCGCAGCAGCGCGAAGGTGCCCGAGGGCACCACCCGCTGGCCCTTCTCGTTCTTCAGGCCCGTGGTCAGCACCACGGCATAGGTGGTCTTCTCGGCCAGGGGCAGGCGCGGGACGAACTGGAGCTGTGAGGGATTGGAAGGCGTGCTCCCATCCGCCTTCTTGCTGCTCGCGCAGTCGAGGCACACGTCCACGTCGAGCTGCGGCACGGCGCCGGTGGCGGTGACCTTCACGAAGCGCGTGGCGGCGGGGAGCAGCGAGGCCTGCAGCCGGCCCACGTCGATGGCGCCCAGTGTGTCGCTGTTCTCCGACACGATGGGCATGGTGGTGGAGAAGCCGTCCAGCCCATTCAGGCCCTGGAGCAGCGCCTTCTGCTCCGCCGGAGCGTTCGAGGGCACCGGCAGGCTCACGCGTCCGGTGTCCGGGTCTCGCAGCAGGTCATTGGGGAAGGGGACGACGTTGTTCTGCGGGTCGAACGTCGCCTCGGGCAGGCTCACCACGCGGAACGTCCACAGGAGGACCACGTCGTCGCGGGAGATGCCGCGGCGCTCCAGCGTGTCCAGCACCGGGGCGTACTGGAGGCGCAGCGTCTCCAGGCGCAGGGCGGTGGCCGCCTTCTCCCGGCGGGCCTCGACCTCGTCGTGCGAGGTGGAGGGGATGAGCGTCGTGGTGGCCCGGCAGGTGTCGGCCGTCCGCGCCACGCCTTCCTCGCACGTGACGAGCGGCTGGGGCGAGCGCAGCAGGTACCACGCGGGCGCGGCCACCACCGGCTTGTCCTCGGTGCCCTTCACGCCGTTGGCGCCGCCAATGACAGCCACCGCGTAGCGGCCGCCCTTCGGCCAGCCAGAGCGCGGCGGCGTCACGGTGAGCAGGCCCTTCTGCGCGTCGTAGCCGAGCTCCGGGGTGATGGCGGGCAGCCCCGCCTCGGGCGCGAGGTCGAGGAACAGCACGCTGCTGGCGCTCAGCGTGGCCGGGTCCAGGTCCGGGATGGCCGTGCTGGCCACCGCCGACGTCGGGAAGCCGTCGAGCGTGTTGAGGTAGTCCCGGGTGAACTCCTGCTGCGCCGCGGGGGCGCTCGGGTCCACGGGCGCCTCCACCAGCCCCGTCCTCGGATTGATGGCCAGGTCATTGGGCGTCGGCACGACTGGCGGCACCGCGGCCGGGTCGAACGAGGCGACCACGAACCCCACGGGCGGCTCATTCCCCGGTGGCTCACACGCGACAGCACCCAGGGCGAGCGCCCCGGCGACGACCCACGACTTCCTCATGGATGAGACCCCTTCACTGGGAGGATGGCGGGGCGGGCGTAGCACGTCCGTTGACATACGGAAAAAGGCGCACATGACGTGACGCGTCGAGTCATCCGAAAGGCGATGGGATTCATTCCACGGTCGGCCGCCGGGAGGTGGCAGGGCGCCGAGCGTGGGGCCGACCCGCCGCGTCGGGTGGGAAAGGGCCGGTGCCGCGGGAGCGTTCCCGGGTTAGGTTCGGCCCCATGAAAAAACTGCTCAGTGCGATGACGATGGTGGCGGCGGTGGGCACGGCCCACGCCCAGGCTCCGCAGGCGCAGCAGGCCCCGCATGCGCAGCCGCAACCCGCCGCGCAGGCCTCCGCGGAGGCGGGCGGCCTCACCTGGACGGCCCCCTCGGGCTGGGAGGCGCAGGGCGCCCGGCCCATGCGCGTGGCCACCTATCGCATCGCCGCCGCCAAGGGCGACGCGGACCCGGCCGAGCTGGCCATCTTCTACTTCGGCGAGGGCCAGGGCGGCGCGGTGGACGCCAACGTGAAGCGCTGGCTGGGCCAGTTCCAGAAGGCGGACGGCGCCCCGGTGACAGACAAGGACGCGCGCACCAAGAAGGAGACCGTCAGCGGGCTGCCCCTCACCACCGTGGACGTCAAGGGCACCTACACCGGCGGCGGCCCCATGATGGGCCCCTCCGCCCCCAAGCCCGGCTACCGCCTGCTGGGCGCCATCGTCGAGGGCCCCGAGGGCGCCATCTTCTTCAAGCTCACCGGCCCCGAGCGCACCGTCGCCAGCGCCGAGAAGGGCTTCCGCAAGCTGCTCGAGTCGGTGAAGAAGAAGTAGGAAAAAGTTTTCCCACTCAGCCTCTGAAGGCTCGAGAGGCATTGCGGCCCCCGCTCACATCCGGGGGGCCGCGTCCATCCGATGACACCCTGGAACGTCGAGCGGCTGACGCGGCTCCGGCTCGGGTGTCGGGCCCTTCACACGCAGTTGCGTTCCCACTGCACGCGGCCCCGGGCGGACACACGTTGGAGGTGAGCCGGGGCGTGTGCATTCCGACCCACCACTTCGCAACCCCACGAGTGAACGCGCCACCAGGGCTCCGCCTCCTCTCCCTGGATTCGGGGAGGTGCGTCCTCTGCCCCTTGCTTCGGATGGAATGAGCCATGAGATGTCCCGCCAAGACAGGCCCCCGGTCACTGTTGTCCCTCCTGACGCTGATGTTGCTGGCCGCGCTCGGCGTGGGGTGTAGCCAGCAGCGGCAGCCTCCGCCCGCCGAGCAGGTGGACCGAAAGCTCCTGGCGGAGGACTCGCGCGCCATGGCCCTGCGCTATGCGCAGTGGCGGCAGTCCCTCCACGCCCAGTCGCTGAAGACGGGGGCCAACCAGCAGATGCCGCTGGACCTCTCCGACGAGGTGCAGCACCGCTTCGTGATGAACCGGCTCCAG
>NZ_DASVSO010000932.1:0-28901 GCF_036388035.1 Archangium sp. | reverse complement strand
CAGCTTGATGATGATGGGCAGCCCGCCCACCTCCTCCACGAGCTTGCGCACGTTGCTGCGGTCGTGCGCCATCACCGTCCGGGGGATGTCCAGCCCGCCCCGGCACAGCACCTGGAGCGCGCGCAGCTTGTCCCGGCTCTGGGAGATGGCCGCGGCGCCGTTGAGCACCGGCACCCCCATCATCTCGAAGTGGTTCACCACCGCCAGCCCGTAGCCGGTGATGGAGGCGCCGATGCGCGGAATCACCACGTCCACGCCCTTGATTTCAACCCCGCGGTAGCTCATGTGCGGGTTGCCCGGGGCGAGCACCATGGTGCAGCGCAGCGTGTCCAGCACCAGGGGCCGGTGCCCGCGCTGCTTGATGGCCTCCACCAGCCGCCGGGTCGAGTACAGGGAGCGCTTGCGCGAGAGGATGACCACCGTCTTCTTCGCTCGGGCCCGGCGGGGGGCGGACGAGGAGGCGGGCGGCGGCGGCTCGACGGGGCGCGCGGCGGCCTTCGGGCGTGCCTTGGCGGACGCCTTCTTGGACGAGACCTTCTTGGTGGGCATGGAGGGGGGACGAGACTACCACGGGCGGGGGCGGGCCGCGTCAGCGGTGTTTGCTATCATCTGAAAATGATGAGCACTAACGAACCGCACCCGGACGACATTCTCACCAACCCGGGAGAGAACGGTCTCGACTCCATCGTCGCCCCCAAGGAGGGTGGGGCCGGCGCCGGGACCGAGGTGCTGGTGCTGCAGCAGCGCACCACGCTCAAGCTGCGCAAGTGCCGCATCCAGGTGTCGGCCGGGCCGGACGAGGGCAAGTCCCTGGTGTCCGACAAGGAGCGGCTGCGCTGTGGCGCCCATCCCACCAATGACCTGGTGCTCGCCGAGGACCGCACCGCCAGCCGGCACCACTTCGAGATCATCAACACCGAGCGGGGCTGGCTGCTGGTGGACCTCAACTCCACCAATGGCACCTTCCTGGATGGCCGGCGGATTGAGCGGGCCTACCTGTCGGCCGGGGCGCAGATTCGCGCGGGCTCCTCCACCCTCACCTTCGCCCCCATCGACGAGGAGGTGACGGTCGAGCCGGACCGGGAGGGCGAGCTGTGTGGGCTGGTGGGACAGAGCGTCCAGATGCGGCAGGTGTTCGCCCTCATCAAGAAGATCGCCCCCATGGACGTGTCCGTCATCATTGGAGGCGAGACGGGGACGGGCAAGGAGCTGGTGGCGCGGGCCATCCACGAGCTGAGCGGCCGCAAGAAGGGGCCCATGGTGGTGCTGGACTGCGGCGCCATTCCGCCCAACCTCATCGAGAGCGAGCTGTTCGGCCACGAGAAGGGGTCCTTCACCGGGGCGATGGCGGCGCGGCCGGGCGCCTTCGAGCGGGCGCACGGGGGCACCATCTTCCTGGACGAGCTGGGCGAGCTGCGGTTCGACCTGCAGCCCAAGCTGCTGCGCGTGCTGGAGAACCGCGAGGTGCGGCGCGTGGGCGGCAACGACACCCTGGAGGTGGACTGCCGGGTGATCGCCGCCACCAACCGCGATCTGCCCAAGGAGATCGCCGCGGGCAACTTCCGCGAGGACCTCTTCTTCCGCCTGTCCGTCATCAACCTCCAGCTGCCGCCGCTGCGCCAGCGCCGGGAGGACATCCCCCTCATCCTCAAGCGGGCGCTGGCCGAGCCGGAGACGGTGGCCCGGCATGGCAAGAAGCGCATCTCCCCCGAGGCCCTCTCCCTGCTGATGGCCTACGCGTGGCCGGGCAACGTGCGCGAGCTGATGAACGTGCTCTCCCACGTGCTGGCCTTCAGCGAGGGCGAGGAGGTGCTGCCCGAGCACCTGCCTCCCCGCGTCCGGGGCCAGGAGCGCGAGGGGCCACTGCCCTTCAACGAGCACCTCACCTTCAAGGACGCCAAGGAGCAGCTCCTGGAGAACTTCGAGCGGGAGTACGTCACCAGCGTCCTCACCCGCTGCGAGGGCAACCTCTCCCGCGCTGCCCGTGAAAGTGGCCTGCACCGCAAGTCAATCGAGCGCCTGGTGAAGAAGTACCAGCTCGACGCCAAGGGCATGAAGCCCCGCTGAGGGGGGGGGCGAGGGGCCCTCCCCAGCGTCCTGGAGGGCACGCCCGTCCACTTGACCGATGGGAAAGCCCCGGAAGGAGTGGAAAAACCACATGTATGCGTTCCAAGAGGTCCCAGGTCCAGGGGCGTGAATCCGGACAGGCGGCGGTCGAGGCGGCGCTGACGTTGCCGCTGCTCGTCTTCCTCCTGCTGGGCACGTTGCAGCTCTTCATGATGCTGCAGGGGCGCATCATGGCCGAGTACGCCGCCTTCCAGGCGGTGCGGGCCGGCAGCCGCCACCACGGCAACTGCAAGCCGATGATCCACGCGGCGCTGGCCGGGCTGCTGCCCACGGTGGAGCCCTTCCTGAGACCGGGAGGAGGCTCGGCGGCGCGCAAGCTGGCCGAGGCCTGGGGCTCGCGCCTGGGGCCGGATCCCCGCAACCGGCCCTCGCCGCAGTACCAGCCGGGCCGGGACATGGGCCACGACGGGCCCGTCTTCTGGCTGGTGCGCGAGTACCCGCGCGCCGGCTCCGTCACCGATGTGGAGGACATCAACTTCGACCTGCCCGCGGGGGATGGCTCGGGCGCGAGGCGGCTCGAGGTGCGCCTCATCTATTGGTACCGGCTGCGCATCCCCTTCGCGGACTGGGTCATCAGCCGGATGCTGCTCGCCCACCTGGGGCTGCAGGACTACAACTACGTCAACCCGCTGATGGTGACGGACAAGCAGGCGGGGTGGAAGAAGAGCGCCCAGCCCGTCGTCAACCTGGACGTGCTGGTGAAGAACGAGCTGCAGTCGAAGGTGCTGTCCGGCAAGTACGTCTACCCCATCCAGGCCACCTACGGCATGCGGATGATGACGCCGGCCCGCAGGGAGTTCTTCGATCAGCAGAACTGCGACCCCACGCCGGAGGGCATGTGATGAGCCGCCGAGGCCAGACGCTGGTGCTGTTCTCCCTCACCATGCTCCTGCTGGTGCTGATGGTGACGATGACGCTCTCCATTGGCATGAAGGCACGCGAGAAGATGGAGCTGCAGACGGTGGCGGACGCCGCCGCCTACTCCAACGCGGTTGCCACCGCGCGCACCTTCAACGCCATCTCGCTGATGAACCGGGCGCTGATGGGCCACATGGTGGCCATGTCCGGCGTGGAGAGCCTCATCTCCTGGAGCAGCTACTACCGCGCCACCCTCCACGGCGCGCGAGAGGCCTACGACATCCCCTTCGATGTGTACCTGGGCATCTCGGTCCTCAACTGTCCTTGCGCCCTCACCAACCCGGCCTGCGCGAAGCTGTGCGAGTGCTCGGCCAAGGCGATGTCGGACATCAACGACGCCAAGGACAAGCTGGCGCAGGAGGACCAGAAGATCCAGGCCAAGTGGGACGCACTGGACAGGGCGGCCGGCCTGGAGGCCCGCGCGCTCCAGGTCACCTCCATCGCCGACGAGCAGCGGGCCATCTACGACCAGCTCGAGGGCGACCTGCGCGACGCGAAGCTGGCCGGCAGCATCGTCAAGGAGGCCAACAAGGGGGCCGCGTTCGGCGAGGAGCTCGAGGCGCTGTCCAACGACGCGCTGACGGCCGTCGTCACCCAGGAGATCGCCGGCGGGGAGAGCTGCGCGGGCAATGGTGCCGCCTGCACGCGCCGCAACGCGGGCAAGAAGCTGCACTTCGTCTACGCCGCCATGGGCAGCCGCGGCTTCTCCTTCGTCACCGGGCGCGGAGAGGGGGCCTTCCTCCGCTCGAAGCTCCAGGAACTGCTGCCGCAGGGGGACACCATCACGGCCCTCACCAACGAGGGCAGTGGCTACTTCCCGGCCGAGGGCAGCATGACGCACTCGGCGCAGACCATCGACGCCACCGAGGCGTGGGCGGACGACCACGGCAACCTCGCCCTCCTCTTCGGCCGGGGTCAGGCCCCATGCCCGACGAGCCTGCCGGGCACGTCCTCGCCCAAGGCCCACGTGCGCAGCAACCACCTGGGGGACTCGTCGGACGAGCACACCTGGACCGGCGGCAATGACAACGACGCGCAGCCGCACACCATGGGCACGTGCACGCTGTGCCCCGGCATCTGGCCGCCGCACTTCGACTACAACTACAAGTCGGTGGCGGACTCCGGCAACAACTGGGGCCAGCCCAAGAGCTACGCCGTCATCCAGCGCGACTACTCGAAGCGCCCGGATGGGAAGGGGGACCCGTGGAACCTCTTCTTCCGCTTCCGCGTCTCGAACTCGGGCCAGGGCACCCTCTTCGACAACCGCGGCATCAAGCTGTCCCCGGACGTGGGGGGCACGGACATCTCCAAGGCCACGGCGCTCTCGGCGGGCATCACCTACTACAAGCGCGCGGGCCCTCGGTGGAGGGAGCCGCCCAACTTCCTCAACCCCTTCTGGCGCGCCACGCTGGTGTCGGCCCAGGTGGACCTGCAGGGCGTGCAGGACATCGGGAAGGTGCTCGGCGACTCCGCGCCCTTCTCCGAGGAGGTCTACAAGGCCCTCCAGGAGAAAGGATACTCGGCATGGTGACGCGACAGCGCGGCGGGCAGCGGCGAGGCCAGGGCACCGTGGAGATGGCGCTCGGGCTGCTCCTCTTCGTCACCGTGTTCATCTTCGGCATCCACTTCGCCGAGGTGGGCTACCTCTCGCTCAAGGTGCAGGAGGCGGCCACCAGCGCCCTGTGGGACACCACCAGCGCGCGCATGCACTCGCTGCCGGGCAACTTCTCGGGCCTGCACAACGCCATCGGCGCCGCGGGCGGCCACGCCACCGAGCGCTACAAGGACTTCGACGGGCGCACCTCCCGGCAGGGACGCCAGCAGATGGTCCAGGTCTTCACCTCGGCCGACAAGCTGGAGGTCACCTGTGCGGAGGAGGGGGCCATCTCCTTCAAGGCCAGCAACTCCACCAACAGCATCTACGCGAACGTGGGCGGCATGCGCTGCTCCTCCAGCGCGGAGATGTCCCCCATCCGCATCCCCCGCAACTTCGTGGACCAGGGCTCGGGCGCCATCTTCGACGTGGCCCACGCCGCGCTCAAGCCCATCCCCGTGTGCGGCATGGGCCGCGCGAAGAAGGGCAAGTGTGAAGGGGCCTACGGCATCCTCCTGGACGACTGGGGCCTGGCCGGCCACGCCGAGTCCCAGGAGTGCGTCCTGCTGGACACGCCGGGGTGCGCGAACACGGCCTACTACGATTCCGCGAAGATCGTGTACGACGCGCACAACGGGGTGGATGGCTCCTCGGTGAATCTGGCGCAGGAGGTTGTGGGCAAGGCGCCCATCAACCCGGCGCGGTTCTGGATGAGCTTCCAGGGCATGGGCGACTTCAAGGACAAGGAGCCAGGCGGCGACAATGACCCGAACGATTGGGTGACGACGCCGGGCGCCAACAGCCCCACCGAGGAGTACGACTCCTCCTACAACGGTCGTGGCGACTGCTTCCTGGGGGCCTCGTGCAACTGAGTGCCCGGGCGTGGGTGCTGGCCCTCGCGCTGCTGGGCGCGGGCGTCGCGTCCGCGCAGCGGCCGACCTTCACCTGGGACGTGCCCCGGGTGGTGGAGTCGGTGGACGTGCCGGACGTGATGCGGGCGGATGGGATTCCCGTGAAGCTGCGCTCGGTGAAGAGCGCCGAGAAGCCCGAGGTCATCGTCCAGCACCTGGTGAAGCGCTTCGAGGCGGCCGGCTTCTTCATCCCCCCGGATGGCCACCGCACCCAGCGGCTGGCGGAGCCGCAGCTCACCGCGCTCGATACGGATCGGCTCATCTCCTACACCTTCATCCTGCAGCCCAACCCGGACGGCACCACCACGGTGGTGCTGGGCGAGGCCAACCTGGGCATGGCGCGCAAGGAGCAGAGCGCCTTCGCCCCCGTCTTCCCGGGCGGGACGGACGTGATGCAGAGCGACATGGAGGGGGCGCGCACGCTGACGTACTCGGTGACGGCGGAGCAGGGGAAGGTGCGGGACTTCTACCTGAAGGAGCTGCGCGCGGCGGGCTTCACCGAGACGTCGCCGGGCACCTGGCACCGCACTGGGGAGGAGCTGCGGGTGGCGATACGCCCGGGCCCCGCCGGCCGCGTGGTGGTCATCATCCTGCGCCGCACCACCACCGAAGAGGTGCTGCCCCCCAAGCCCGAGACGGGCAAGCGCTGAGGCCCCCTCGGGGTCTCCCATCGAGAGTCATTCGCGAGGAGGAGCTGGCTTGAGTCGTGCCGGGTGGTGCCGTGTCGTGGTGGGCTGCTGGACGGGGGTGGGGCTGCTGGCCACGCCGGGGTGTGTGACGCGCGAGGTCCGTCCCGAGCCCGTGGCGGCTCCGGCGCCCGCGCTGGCGGAGGTGGTGACGCGGCTGTCCACCGAGGCGGCCCTGCTGACGCCCGGCTCGGACGTGGCCATCGCCGTGCGCAACCTGCGCACCGGCGAGTACGCGGGCGTGGGAGACGAGGTGCCCCACGTCTCGGCCAGCGCGGCGAAGGTGCTCTGGGTGGCGGCGGCGCTCGCGCGCGTGGGCTCCGAGAAGGTGGCCCCCCACGCCGAGCCCATCTTCCGCGCCTCGGACAACGTCGCCTCGGGCGAGGTCATCGACCTGATCGGCGCGAACGCCGTCAACGACTGGTACCGCGAGCTGGGGCTGAAGCACACCGCGCTCACCCGGTGGCGGTACGGCACGCCGCGCACGGCCACCAACTCGCCCCGGGAGCTGGGCGACAACAACTACTTCACCGCCCGGGACGTGGTGGACGTCCTCTCGCGGCTGGACAAGGGCGAACTGCTCGGCACGGCGGAGACGCAGGCGCTGCGCCAGTGGATGACGCTCACCCCGCGCACCGGCTGCGGCGGGTGGATGGGGGCGCTGCTGCCCGAGGCGGCTCGCGCGACGCTGATGCACAAGGCGGGGTGGCTGCCGCCCGGCTGCTGCTCGGACGACGCCGTGTACAACACCCTCACCGAGGTGGGGGTGGTGCAGGTGCCCGGGGGAGACCGCTACGCCGTGGCGCTGCTGGCCCGCCGGGGCAAGGACTACTGGCGGCGGCAGGCCCCCTTCGTCGAGCGCGCCTCGTGCGTGCTGTACCGGGCCATCTCCGGCGACGCGACGCTCTCGTGCCATGACGCCGGGGGGGTGGTGGAGCCGGCCTCCTTCGGCCTGCCGGCGTCCGCCCCGGTGCCCCTGGACTGCGACTGACGGGGCCGGGACCCACGGCCCGGGGGAGGGGGGCTCGAACGTCCGGTCGGATTGCGGATTGAAGCGCCTTCGGGCCCGTGTTACGGCCCGGTGCCATGAGCGACACCGGCGCACCTCCCAAGGACTACAAGGACACGGTCAACCTCCCGAAGACGGACTTCCCCATGAAGGGGAACCTGGCCCAGCTCGAGCCCAAGATGCTCGGCTGGTGGGCGGAGCGGGGGATCTGGGGGAAGATTCTCGAGCGGCGGGACGGCGCCGAGCCCTTCGTGCTGACGGATGGGCCGCCGTACGCCAACGGCCACATCCACGCGGGCCACGCCCTCAACAAGGTCCTCAAGGACATCGTGGTGAAGTACCGCAACCTGGCCGGCCGCCGGTGCGACTACATCCCCGGCTGGGACACCCACGGTCTGCCGATTGAACAGGCGGTGGAGAAGCGGCTCAAGGACAAGAAGATCGACAAGCGCACCCTGGAGCGCGAGGACTTCCTGGCGAAGTGCCGCGAGTACGCGCTGGAGTTCATCGACATCCAGCGCACCGAGTTCAAGCGCCTGGGCGTGCTCGGTGACTGGGAGAACCCGTACCGCACGCTCGACTTCTCCTACGAGGCGCAGGAGCTGCGCGAGCTGGCCACCTTCGCGCGCCGGGGCATGCTCTACCGGCGCAAGAAGCCGGTGTACTTCTGCCTCTACGACCAGACGGCGCTCGCCGAGGCCGAGGTGGAGTACGAGGACCACACCAGCCCCTCGGTGTACGTGGCCTTCCAAGCGGGTCCCGAGGTGGCCGAGCGGGTGCCGAAGCTCCAGGGCAGGAACGTCTCCTTCGTCATCTGGACCACGACCCCGTGGACGCTGCCGGCCAACCTCGCCATCGCGATGAACGGCGAGTACGAGTACGTCTTCTACGCGCTCGGCGAGCGTGTCATCTGCGTGGCCAAGGACCTGCTGCCCAAGGTGCTGGCCGAGGTGAAGGCGGACGAGCTGGCGGTGAAGAACGTGAAGGTGGCGGGCGGTGAGGTGGAGGCCGCCTCGCTGGTGGAGCCCGAGCGCATCCTCGCCTACGCGCGCGGCGACGAGCTGGAGGGCTGCACCTACCAGCACGTCTTCTACGGGCGGCAGGGGAAGATCCTCCTCGGCGAGCACGTGACGCTGGAGGCCGGTACGGGCCTGGTGCACACGGCGCCGGGACACGGCCAGGAGGACTACGAGGTCGGCCTGAAGTACGGGCTCGACATCTACAACCCGGTGCGCCAGGACGGCCGCTACGACGAGAGCGTGGGCGAGTGGCTGGCGGGCAAGCGGGTCTTCGACGCCAACCCGACCATCATCGACGTGCTGGTCGAGAAGGGCGTGCTGCTCAACGACAAGTCGGACAAGGTCAAGCACAGCTACCCGCACTGCTGGCGCTGCCACAACCCGGTCATCCTCAGCGCGACGTACCAGTGGTTCATCCCGCTGGAGAAGCAGCTCGGGGGCGGGAAGACGTTCCGCCAGCAGGTGCTGGACGAGGTGGACCGGGTGCAGTGGGTGCCCTCGTGGGGGCACAGCCGCATCCGGGGCATGCTGGAGACGCGTCCGGACTGGTGCATCAGCCGCCAGCGCACGTGGGGCGTGCCCATCGCCATCGCGTACTGCGAGGGCTGCGAGGAGGCGGTCATCTCTCCGGAGTTGATGGAGAAGGTGGCGGACGCGGTGGAGAAGGAGGGCGCGGGCGTGTGGTACCGCACGCCGGTGAAGGAGTTCCTCCCCGCGGGCTACGCGTGCCAGAAGTGCGGCAAGACGGAGTTCCGCCGCGAGACGGACATCCTGGATGTGTGGTTCGACTCGGCGTGCGCGTTCAGCGCGGTGTCGGGACGGCGGCAGCGGATGCCGGTGGACCTCTTCCTGGAGGGGAGCGACCAGCACCGGGGCTGGTTCCACTCGTCTATCCTGGTGGCGGTGGGCACGCGCGACATGTCGCCCTACAAGGCGTGCCTGACGCACGGCTTCGTGGTGGACGGCGCGGGCGAGAAGATGTCGAAGAGCCGCGGCAACGTGGTGGCGCCGGAGAAGATCATCCAGCAGTACGGCGCCGAGGTGCTGCGCCTGTGGGTGGCCTCCAGCGACTACCGCAACGACGTGCGCCTGTCGGATCAGATCCTCAAGGGCCTGAGCGAGGGCTACCGGAAGATCCGCAACACCATCCGGTACGCGCTGAGCAACCTGTACGACTTCGAGCCGGCGAAGGACGCGGTGCCGGCGGGCGAGTTGCTGCCGCTGGACACGTGGGCGCGGGGCCGGCTGGCCGAGGTGGTGGCGCGGGTGAAGAAGGCCTACGAGGCCTACGAGTTCCACCTCGTGTACGCGACGGTGGTGGACTTCTGCGCGGCGGACCTGTCGGCGGTGTACTTCGACATCCTGAAGGACCGCCTGTACACGACGAAGGCGACGGGCCACTCGCGGCGCAGCGCGCAGACGGTGCTGCACGAGGTGGCCACGGTGCTGCTGCAGCTGCTGGCGCCGGTGATGAGCTTCACGGCGGACGAGGCGTGGCAGTTCCTGCCGGGGAAGAAGGCGGAGAGCGTCTTCCTGACGGACTTCCCGGAGCCGGCGGTGAAGCCGGACGCGGCGCTGTCGGAGAAGTACGAGAAGCTCTTCGCGGTGCGCGGCGCGGTGCAGGGCCTGCTGGAGGCGGCGCGTCGGGACAAGATGATTGGCTCGTCGCTGGAGGCGCGGGTGGTGCTGAGCGCGAGCGGCAAGGCGAAGGAGTTCCTCCAGGCGAATGTGGCGGACCTGCCGGGTCTGCTCATCGTGAGCCAGGTGGAGCTGGCGGACGGAGCCGGGGAGAAGGCGCAGGCGCTGAACGTGGCGCAGGCGCTGGGCGAGGACGTGAAGGCGGAGGTGCTCTCCGCGAAGGGCGAGAAGTGCCCGCGCTGCTGGACCTACTCGGAGAAGGTGGCCGGTGGCGCCCCCGTCTGCGAGAAGTGCCAGGAAGCGCTGAGCTGAATTCGAGCCAAAACCCTCTCCCTCTGATGGAGGGAGGGGGTTGCTTCACGTCGGCCTCCTGCTCGGACTGACCTCGGAGGGTCTAGCCTCGGCCCTTCCTCGGCTTGGGCTTCGTGCCTTCGTCCCCTGTGGCCCCACTGGGCAGGAGGATTCGCGCGGGAGCCTTCTTGGCCGACTTGGGCTTCGGGCCCTCGTCCTCCGTGGCCCCACTGGGCAGGAGGATTCGCGCGGGAGCCTTCTTGGCCGGTGCCTTCTTCGCTGTCTTCGCTCGGGTCGCCATGGGCTCGAGGATGACCTCGTTGCTCTCGCGCTTCCAGCGCAATTGGAACTCGATCTCGTCCACGTCTCCCTCGCGCTCGTGCTCGATGTTGAAGAGCGCATCCGCGGGGATGTGCAGGCGCTCGCCCGCGACCTGGATGCTGAAGGCCTGACCGGCCTCGATGGCATCCGCCAGTCTCCTCAACTTGGCGGCGAACTCCTTACGCGGATAGCCCTTCTCGATGTCACGCTCAGGTCGCTTCGGCATCGCTTCCCTTCCGGTTCGTTCGAGCTGCGGAGCGGCGATGATAACGAGATTCGCTCGAGACGACCGAGCCAGGTTCCTGATCAGTTCGCCGTGGCTTTCTCCCTCTTGAGGTGCTGGTCCAGGAAGGCGCGAATGCGCGCGGAGGTCTCGGCCTCGTTCTTCTTCTTGCTGAAGCCGTGGCCCTCGTCGGGGAGGACGAGGTACTCGACGGGAACCTTGTTCTTCCGCACGGCCTGGACGATCTCGTCCGACTCCTCCTTGGGCACGCGCGGGTCATTGGCTCCCTGGATGACGAGCAGCGGCTTGCGGATCTTCTCCGCGTGGAAGACGGGCGAGATGGCACGCAGCATCTCCTCCTGCGTCTCCGGGTTGCCGACCTCCTGGTAGAGCGCCTGGCGGAAGGACTCCCAGTGGGGCGGGATGTCCTTCAGGGTGCGCAGCCAGTTGGAGATACCGAAGGCGTCCACGCCCACGTCGAAGGCGTCCGGGTGGAAGGCCAGAGCGGACAGCACCATGTAGCCGCCGTAGCTCGCGCCGAGGATGCCGATGCGCGAGCCATCCACGTACGGGAGGCTGGCGAGGTACTTCCTCGCCTCCACGCAGTCCTGGAGTGGCTCGCGGCCGTGCTTCTGGTCATCCGCGGTGAAGAACGTCTTGCCGTACCCGGAGCTGCCGCGGTTGTTGACGCCGAGCACCACGTAGCCCTGGTTGACGAGGTATTGGATGAACCCCACGTAGCCCCTGTACGTCTGGTCTCCCGGGCCGCCGTGGGCCCAGACGATCGCGGGCACCTTGTTCTCCGCCGTGGCCTGGTGCGGCCGATAGAGGATGTTGGGGATCTCCATCCCGTCGAAGGACTTGAAGCGCACCACCTCGGTGTCCACCAGGTCCTTCGCGTCGATCTCGGGGTTGAGCGTGTCCGTCAGCCGGGTGGTCTTCTTCGTGCCGAAGTCATGGACGTAGAGGTTGCTCGGGGAGCGGTCCCCATTCAGGTAGAAGGCCATGCGCTTCTCGCTCCGGGCCAGCTCCACGCCGCTG
Source organism: Archangium sp. (assembly GCF_036388035.1). Taxonomy (GTDB): domain Bacteria; phylum Myxococcota; class Myxococcia; order Myxococcales; family Myxococcaceae; genus Archangium. The sequence continues at coordinate 17,123 of NZ_DASVSO010000932.1, read as the reverse complement.
ATGTCCCCCTCGGGGAGTTGGGGCAGGGCGAGCGGCTTGCCGGCCTTCACATCGTGGAGGCGGATGACGGTGCGGCCGTGCTCGTTGATGCCGGTGACACGCCAGGCGCCGCTCCTGGAGAAGTACGTGTACATCACGTCCCAGTCCGCCTTCTCCACCTCCTCCACCTTTCCGCTGGCCAGCACGTAGCGCACCACGCGGGTGAACTCCGTGCCCTCGTTGGTGAGCAGGTACAGCGCGGAGGAGGCCGGGTCGAAGGTGGCCGTCCGCCAGAGGGCGGTGCCCTGGTGCGGGGTGAGGTGCTTCAGCTCCTTCGTGGCGACGTTGTACAGGTGGACGTCGCTGTCGGACGTGGTGCGGGACTTCTCCAGGGAGAGCCACTTCTCGTCCGGGGACACCTTGCCCACGTCGTAGCCGCCGTCGTTCTGGAAGAGCAGGGTGCGCGCGTAGGTCTTCGCGTCGTACCGGTACACGTCCATGAAGCGCTCGTCGCGCTCGTTGCCGAGCACGTAGAAGGCGGACGCGTCCTGGCTCCAGCCCAGGAAGCTGGCGCGCAGCTTGTCGCCCGGGGTGAGGTCCTGCTCCTTGCCGTCCGGCGTGCGGACGTAGAGGTGGGACAGCTCGTTGCCGGCCTGGTCCCGCGTGAAGAGGATGCGCTCGTCCTTCGGGAAGTAGCCCACGGCGTAGGTTCCGTCCGTGGTGGAGCGGGTGAGCTGGGTGGGCTTGCCGCCCGTCACTGGCACGGTGAAGACGTTGAAGATGCCCGTCTCATTCGAGGAGAAGAGCACCCGCTTCTCGTCCGGGGAGAAGGACGCGCCAAACACGTCCGTCGTCCCGACGAACTGGTCGATGGTGTACTGCTTCGACGGGCGCGGGGTGGCACGGGCGGCCTGGGCCTTCGCGGGCGGCGTTGGCCCCCGCTTGGGAGTGGCTAGCGCCAGGGTGGGGACGAGCGCCACGGCAACCAGCGCTCGGGACACGGTGGACCAGGACGGCATGTGAGCTCCAAAGAGGGAGGGACGGCGGGCCGCCTGGACCGCGAGCGGGGCAGTCACTTTCCCGTCACTCTCGCTTCCTGGCAATTGGAAGGGCAGGTTCAATACTTCCCGAGGGTGTGCGAACGGTTGGTAACGTGGGCCGCTTGTTGAGGGAGACAGATGGCCACCAGGAAGAGCGGAAAGAGGAGCAGCCCCCCCGCCCGGAAGCGCGCTCGCACCGCGCCCGCCGCCCCTCCGGCTGCGCCGCCCGCAGAGACGGCCGAGGACCCGGTTCGGCTCCAGGAGCTGCGCAAGAAGATCGACGCGCTCGACGACCGCCTCATCCGGATCCTCAACGAGCGGGCGAGTCTCGTCGTCGAGGTGGGCAAGACCAAGCGCACCCAGGGCATCCCCATCTACGCCCCGCACCGCGAGGCCGAGGTGCTCCGCAAGGTGCTGGCCGCCAACAAGGGCCCGCTGCCCGACCGCACCATCGAGGGCATCTACCGCGAGATGATGAGCGGCTCGTTCGCCCTCGAGCAGCCGCTGCGCATCGGCTACCTCGGGCCGCCCGGCTCCCACTCGCACGCCGCCGCCGTGAAGCAGTTCGGCGCCTCCGTGGACTACGAGGACCTGCACGAGATTGGGGGGGTCTTCACCGAGGTGCGCCGCGGGCACGTCAACTACGGGCTCGTCCCCATCGAGAACTCACTCGGTGGCGGCATCGTGGAGACGCTCGACGCCTTCAAGGCCAACGCCCATCAAATCTCCATCTATGGCGAGGTGCAGATCACCATCCACCACGCCCTGCTCGCCAACTGCCAGCCCCGTCAGGTACGGCGCATCCACTCCAAGCCGGAGATCTTCCAGCAGTGCCGCAACTGGCTGAGCACCCAGTACCCCGGCGTCGAGCTGATGCCCGCGGCCAGCAGCTCGCGCGCCGCGCAGATCGCCGTCGAGGAGTGCCGCAAGGCCCTGGAGATTGGCGCTGAGCCCGGAGCGGCCGCCATCGGGACGACGCTCGCCGGGCAGCTCTACGGGCTCAACGTCCTCTTCGCGCGCATCGAGGACGACCCGAACAACGTCACCCGCTTCGTCATCATCGCCCGGCAGAACGCCCGGCCTACGGGCGATGACAAGACCTCCATCATGTTCACCACGGACGATGCGCCAGGCGCCCTCGTCTCGGTGCTCGGCGTCTTCCAGGCCGCCGGCATCAACCTCTCGCACATCGACAAGCGCCCGCGCGGGCGAGGGGAGAACTGGACGTATATGTTCTTCATCGACGCGCTCGGGCACCGTGACGAGCCAAACATGGCCGCCACCATCGAGCGGGCCCGCGCCCACTGCCGCGAGCTGCTCGTCCTCGGCAGCTACCCGCGCTCGCGCCGCATCCTCTGAGCCGGGCCCGGAGTCACTTCAGTTGATGCGCACGAGCGTGACGATCTCCGGCTGGGACTGCGTCAGCTCGGAGACCTCGAGCTTGCCGCTCCGGATGGAGCCCACCACGCGAGCGCCGTCGGACAGGCGCGTCGCGGTGAAGGAGACCTCGCCGGTGGGGCTGACATCCACCTTGCCCAGTCGATAGGGCGACGCCGCCAACAGCGCGACCGGCGTCAGGGCGGGGAGATCATACCGGGTCACGAAGGCCCGCCCCTCCGAGTCCTGGCCCCAGTTGAACAGGGCCCCACCCCGAGCCACCTTCATCTGCACGGGGAGCACTCGCGGGGTCCCGGACGGATTCACGACCTCGAGCAGGTTGGTGGAGGCCCGGACGATGAGCCGGTCCTGGGAGCGATAGACAACCCCGCAGTTGTCCCAGACGGAGGGCCCCGTCGTCCAGACGCTGGCGGGTTCCGAGTACGTGCCCGTCTCGCTTCCCACGACCCGGTCGACGCTCGATTTGTCCGACCAGCCGAGCGCGAGGTAGTAGTCGCGGCTTCCGACGGGACCCGGGTACACGCAGCTCTGGTTCCTGGCCGTCACGAACACGGGGGCCCCGTTCTTGGGGTAGACGCGGATGACGGTGCCGTTGTCCTGGCGCAGGTTCACCATCACGTCATCAGCCGCGTTCACGGCGAAGTTCACGAGCTCGGCGCCGTCGAAACGAAGGGTCGTGAGCTGGAGGGTGTTGGCGGTGGCGTCCAGCCGGTGCAGCGCGTTACCGCTGTCGATGACCACGGTGTCACCCGTGCTCCCCCATTGCACCCGGTCCGCGCCGCGGTTCCCGGGGGTGGTGGGGGAGAACGGCACACAGAACATGGCCGAATCGGACTTGCGCACGAGGACCGACGCGCAGCTCTGCCCCTCGTGCGTCACGTCGCTGACGGCGATGAGCACGAACTTGGGCGTGTCGTAGAGCTCGCGAGGGTTGCCCGTGCCGGTGGTGGTGAGCGCGACGGGCTGAAGCTGATTGTTCGCGTCGAGCGTGAGGAGCTGCTGCTGCTCCGGAGTCTGGACGGCTCCGGCCGTCAGCGCGGACCCCGCGGTGCCGATGGCGAGGCCTCGGATGCTCGAGAAGGCCACCCCCAGATTGTCCTTCATGACGGGGGCGGGGACGGGTGGATCGACGGGCGGCGGGTCGTCACCACAGGCCGCGAGAGCGAGGACACACGCGAACAGACCGAGTCTCTTCAAGGGATGGCTCCGGGGGAGGGGGGGAACTGGAGGGGTTACCGCGCTTCCAGCTCGCGCAGCTTGTCGATGATGGCCTGCATGCGCTCGTGGTGCGAGCCCGCCCAGAACACCCGCTTGCACTCGGGGCACTGCTGGAAGCGGGTGAACGTGGCCTGCACCCGCTCCGGCACGCGCCCCCGCACTTCTTCAGGCGAGGCGGCGGACAGCGAGGCATTGCAGGCGATGCAGCGGGTGAAGGGCCGCATGTGCTCGGAGAGCCGGAAGCGCCGCACCACCTCGACGAGCTGCTGCGAGGGGTCCGTCTCGCGCGGAAAGTAGCCGTGCACCACCTCGGAGCGCTTGAGCAAGCCGAGGTCCCGGGTGAGCAGGATGCGCTGCTCGTCCCGGGACACACGGGCGAGCTCGGCATCGGCGGAGTCATTGCGCCACAGCGTGTCGAAGCCCAGCATGCGCAGCAGGCCCGAGAGCCGGCCGAGCCCCACGTCGAGCAGGAAGCGGAGCTCGGAGAGGGGCGGGGGCCCCACGCGCACGAGCGACGTCACGTCGATGGAGGAGAAGAGGGGGTAGACGGCGAGGCGCTGGCCGTCCTCGACGCGGTGGGAGAAGTCCACCGCCTGGCCGTCCACGAGCACCACGTCCACCTCGGGGTGGGGCGGGCCGAGCGACTCGATGAGGTCCTTCACCGAGCATGGCCCGTGGAGGGCGTGGACGAACCCGACGCCGCGCCGCTCGGGGGCGAGGAAGTCGTTGAGCGAGCCGTAGAAGCGAACCGTCACCTGCGTCATACGGGCTCCGCCGGGCCGGGGCTACGAGGTGTGGCCGGTCAGGAAGCGGTGCAGCTTCGGCACGGCGCGCAGCACCCGCTCCAGCGGGGGGGTGAGCCCCAGCGTGGCGAGGATGCGCAGCGGCTGGGTGACCTTGGTGGCGGCGTAGGCGCCCAGCACCGTGCCCGTGGTTCCTCCCGCGCCCTCGAACTGGAAGCCCAGGTGGATGGCCACGGCGATGCCGGCCCAGCAGCCGAAGAAGATGGTGAAGTACACCCAGATGGCGAGCCGGCCATAGTCGGCCATGAGCGTCTTGAAGCGCTCCTTGAGGGAGGGCTTCGCGGCCACGGCCTGGGGGGTAGGAGTTTCGTCCGAATTTGGCGTCACGGGCGGCTCAACAGTCTGCATCATCCCCACCATGCCCCACTTCGAGGCGTCCGGGGAGTCAACCCGCTGGCTGATCGCTCGTCCGCCGGGCCAAGTTGTCAGACTCCCCATCCCCAGGGTAGAGGTCAGGGTCCCATGGTGCACCGCTTTCGTGTCCTGATTCTCGTGGGCCTCGCCATCCTCGCCGCCGACCAGGTGACCAAGTACCTGGCCGTGAGTCGTCTCACGGACTCCCTCGAGGGCCAGACCGGCCTCGCTCGGGTGCAGGGCTTCTTCACCGAGCAGGACGCGGACAAGGCGCCGTTCCTCGGCGGGCTGCACCGCCGGCCGACGTCGCCCTACCGCTTCATCGAGAACTACTGGCACTTCCGCTACGTGGAGAACCCGGGGGCCGCCTGGGGCCTCTTCGGCACCCTGCCCGAGTCCGTGCGCCGGCCCTTCTTCCACCTGGTGAGCCTGGTGGCGCTCGGCTTCATCCTCTCCATGTACCTGAAGCTGGAGGCGGACCAGCGGCTGGTGCGCTGGGCCCTGGCGCTCGTAGCGGGCGGGGCGCTGGGCAATTTCGTGGATCGGCTCCTGCGGGGCTACGTCATCGACTTCATCGACTGGCACTGGCGCAACCAGCCGGGGATGCGCTGGCCCACCTTCAACGTGGCCGACGCGGCCATCTGCGTGGGTGTGGGCCTGCTTCTGATCGACTCCCTGCGGGTGCGCCGACCGGTGGAATCCGTGACGACGGGGGGGCAGGTGGTGTAAGCCGCCTCCCGTGCCCCGCAAATACCTCCTCCTGCTGACGGTGGCGCTCGGCGTCATCGTCCTCGACCAGTGGACGAAGTACCTCGTCGTGCGCGAGCTCACCACGCGCATGGATGACCGGCCCACGCTCGGCGAGCGGCTGTCGGCCATGTACGGCGAGCCCCCGCCCCTGGGCTTCGATGGGCTGCACTACCGCTCCAAGCGCTACATCGAGGTCTCCGAGTCCTTCTTCCGCCTGCGCTACGCGGAGAACCCGGGGGCCGCCTGGGGCCTGTTCCGCACCCTGCCGCCCAACGTGCGCGGGCCGCTCTTCCACGTGGTGAGCATCAGCGCGGTGGTGCTCATCTCCTGGTACTTCAGCAAGCTGAGCGGGAAGGACCCCCAGGAGAAGTGGGCCCTGTGGGGCCTGCCCCTGGTGCTCGGCGGGGCGATCGGCAACTACATCGACCGGATCGCCCGGGCCTTCGTCATCGATTTCCTCGAGGCCCATTGGTACGACAAGGCCACCTGGCCCTCCTTCAACGTGGCCGACTCGGCCATCGTCGTGGGCGTGGGGCTGCTCATGGTGGACGCCTTCGTGCGCAAGGAGGAGACGCCCAAGGAGGAGAAGTCGGCCGAGGTCCGCTCCTGAGGGCGGGTCGCTCCCCCTGCTGGCGGCCCGGCTCCCGGGTCGCCTCCCCCACCCGCAGCGACGCCGTGACGGGGTAACCTGCGCGGCCTCGCGTCCGTAACGGTCCCCGCCCATGCTTCCCGTCCTCGTCCACTTCACCTTCACGTCCCTCTGGTCCCAGCTCCTCCTGTACGCCCTGGCCTTCGCGGCGGTGGCCTACATCGCCTACAACGGCTGGCAGGGCGCCGAGGGCACCCCCACGGCTCCGGGCGAGAAGCCCGCGCCGGCCACGACGGACCAGCGGATGATGCGCGCGCTCATCTACGGCGCCATCGGCGCGGGCATCGCGTCGTTCGGCCTGCGGTACGCGCTGCCCGCGGGGGTCTTCCTGGGCGGCAAGGGCGAGGGCATCCCCATCCACACCTACGGGGTGCTGCTGGCCTCCGGCTTCATGACGGCGGTGGCGGTGGGCTCGCGGCTGGCGCAGGACGAGTGGCGCAAGCTCTCGTGGGTGCCGGATGCGCAGGGCGGCGGCCAGTGGGTGGACACCGAGGGTCCTCGCAAGCGCGAGCAGTTCATGGACCTGTCCTTCTACCTCCTGGTGGGCGGGCTCGTGGGCAGCCGCGTCCTCTTCGTGCTCGTCAACTGGAAGGACTACGCGCGCGACTGGACGCAGGCGTTCTCGCTGGGCGGCGGGCTCGTGTTCTACGGCGGCCTCATCGGCGCGGGGCTCGCGGCCTACGTCTTCTCGCGGCTCAACGGCATGGACTTCCTGCGGCTGGCGGACCTGGCCATCCCCACCGTGTCGCTGGGCCAGTGCCTGGGCCGGCTCGGGTGCTACGCCGCCGGGTGCTGCTGGGGGGATGTCACCGCCGCCGGCACGCGCTTCGCGGCCCACTTCCCCGGCGCCAGCGTGGCCAGGGACCTCTTCGGGCGGATTGGCGGCACCTCCAGCCTCGCCTTCCAGTCCCAGGCGCAGGACTCCCGCTACGTGGTGGAGGCCACCGGGCAAATCCTCCACCAGGCGGCCCCTGGCGCGGTGCGCATCTCCGAGTGGGTGGCCCAGCACGGCACCACCCTGCCGGTGCACCCCACGCAAATCTACGAGTCCCTCGGCCAGCTCGTGCTCTTCCTGGTGTTGCTGTATGCGCGGCGTTTCCGGCGCTTCCACGGGCAGATCTTCGCCCTGTGGCTGATGTGCTACGCGGTGCTGCGCACCTCGGTGGAGCTGCTGCGGGGTGACACGGAGCGTGGAACGCTCAACGGGTTGCTCAACTCGCTGGGAGCCCGGGGATTGGCGGACTCCGTCCCCCTGGAGGCCTGGTACAACATCTCCACCAGCCAGTTCATCTCCCTGTGCATGTTCACCTTCGGTGCGACATTGCTGTACCGGCGGATCCGCCGGGCGGGCGAGTCGGCTGGCGTCGGGCCGACACCGAGCCCGGCCTGAGGTTGATAAGAAGCCGCGTCTTGGGGACACTCTAGGGGCCCATGGCGTACGAGCCCTCGAAGTCGTCCACGAAGAACCCCACCACCAAGTCTGGCGCGTCGGCGAAGTCGACCGCGAAGCTGGCGGCGCTTCAGGGGGACACGAAGTCCGGCATGCCCACGAAGTCGGGCAGCGAGATGGCGGCCCAGGAGTGCGACGCCATCGAGGCCGAGCTGGCCGCCCTGAAGGTGACGTACGAGCACTACTTCCTGGGGCTCGAGCGCACCCCGCCGGCGCGCACGCACGAGGCGCTGAAGAAGCGGGTGGAGAAGCTCAAGAACAGCTTCGTGCGCAACACCGGCGCCAAGTTCCGCGTGCAGTCCATCCACAGCAAGTTCGTCACCTACGAGCGGCTGTGGCTGCGCACGCTGCAGGAGATCGAGAACGGCACCTACAAGCGCGACCTCGCCAAGGTGAAGCGCCGCACCGAGAAGGTGGCCCCGGCCAAGGCCCGCTCCCAGGGCGCGGTGGAGCTGCCCGAGGACACGGACTTCGACGTGGACGAGGTGGACGCGATGCTCTCCTCCACCCTCAAGCCGCCCCCGCCGCCGGTGCCGGCCATGGCGCCGCTCGAGCCCGTGCCGTTCCGGGGCGGTGTGCCCACGGTGGCGCCCCTGGTGCCTTCGGTGGCGCCCCTGGTGCCCTCCGTCAAGCCGCTGGTGCCGCCTGTCGCCCCCGTGGCGGGGACGCCGGCCCGGGGCACCTCGCCCCTGCCGTCGATCGCCCCGGTGGTGCCGCCCGTGGCGCCCGCGGTGCCGCCCGTGGCCCGGCCTCCCGCGACGGGTCCGCGTCCGGCCGCGGCGGTGCGTCCTCCCTCGGCGAGCAGCGCCAGCGGCCTCACCGACGACAGCCTGAAGTCCGTCTACGACGCCTACGTCGCCGCCAAGCGCCGCAACAAGGAGGACACCTCGAAGATGAGCTTCGACTCGGTGGCCTCCTCCCTGCGCAAGCAGGTGCCGGAGTTGATGAAGCAACACGGCGCCAAGTCGGTGGAGTTCAAGGTCGTCATCAAGGACGGAAAGGCCGTGCTCAAGGCCGTGCCGAAGTAGGCTCCCGGGGATGAACCAGAACCTGGAGTCGCTCAAGGGGCGGGTGAGCCGCCTGTCGGTGATGATCTTCGACATCGACGGCACGCTCACCGACGGGCGCATCTTCTGGGTGCCCAACTCGGGGTGGACGCAGATGTACAGCGTGCGCGACGGGATGGGCATCAAGCGCTTGCAGGAGGCGGGGCTGGAGGTGGCGGCCATCTCCGGCGGCGACAGCCTCTCGGCGCAGATGCGGATGCAGTCGCTGGGCCTCAAGCACGTGCACTTCGGCAGCCAGGACAAGGTGGCCCACTTCGAGAAGCTGCTGGAGCTGCTCAAGGTGACGGCGGACCGGTGCGGCTACATGGGCGACGAGACGGTGGACCTGCCGCTGCTCAAGGCGGTGGGCTTCTCGGCGGCCCCGCCCGAGGCCCCGGACGAGGTCCGTTCCCAAGTGCACTACGTGGCGCAGCGGCCGGCGGGCTTCGGCGCGGCGCGCGAGGTGTGTGAGTTCATTCTTCGTCACCGGCAGGCGCCCTGAGCGCCCCGGGGGACGGGTTGAGCGTCGGCCGCTGACAGTCCGAGCGGAGAGTTGCACCGGGGGGCGGTTGCCCGGGGGGGAGGTGCTCCCTAGGTTGCGCCACGAGCGGGATGCCTGGCCGGGGGCCCGCGGACGTGTGTGCAATCCAACGCACCGGACTTCGAGGTGGGTGATGGCAGGCGGGACGCGGCACTGGGGGCTCGGGCTGGCGGCGGTGGCGCTGTGGCTGGCGAGCGGGTGCGGTGCGCCCCCCGAGGAAGCCGAGGCCCGCCTCGCGGAGCTCCAGGCCGAGGAGAAGCGCATGGACGAGGCGCTCGACGCGGTGGAGACGCGGCTGCTGGGCAACCAGTCGACGCTGCACCTGTGGCAGGAGCTGGGGCGGCGGCACCAGGAGGTGTCGGCCATCCAGTGCCGTGTGGCGGACGAGCACCTGATGGGCATTGCCAGGCACCTGGAGAAGCAGGAGGAGAAGGCGCGGCAGATGAACCGCCGCCGCCGCATGGCCTCGGTGGACTCCGCGATGCTCACCTCCTCGGGCCATGTGGAGCGCGTGAGCAACAACTAGCCGCACCGCGCCAGGGCCGGCGTTTTCCCGCCAGTCGCCCGGGAGGCGAGCGGGCGGGCGTGGCCTTCCGTGACGAAGTCGCCAAATCCGGCTAGAAACGCGGGTCGTGAGACCCCGGAATGGAGCACGCGTCCTCTTCGCCCTCGTGGCCGGGCTCACCGGCTGTGAGACGCGCGAGGAGTGTGTCCCCAAGCCGGTGCCGGTGACGAACGCCAGTGGTGGCGTCTACCGCTGCACCGCCGGTGAGGACTGTCCGCGCTCCTCCCGCGTCTCCCTGTGCGTCGCCGACACCGACACCCAGCTGGAGTGCGTGCGCTGTCTGGACACCGAGTGTGTCCTCATCACCCCCCTCCCGGAGTCCTGCTGATGCGGCGTCTGGTGCTCGCCCTGGCCCTCGTCCTCGCCCCGGGTTGTCGCCGGGAGAGCGCGACCGACCACATGCAGCTGGCTCGAGACGCCACCTTCGAGAAGCGTCCCGACGAGGCCCTGGTGGAGTACCGCAAGGCGCTCGATGCGCTGCGCCTGGATGACTCCCCGCAGGCCGCGGTGCTCAAAGCCCGGGCCCTCAAGGGGGCCGCGGACGTCTACCGACTGGAGCTGCGCAAGGTGAAGGAGGCCGCGAGCGTCTACAAGGAGCTCATCGCCCAGTGCCCCGAGTCTCCCGAGGCGCTCGAGGGCCGCGTGGTGCTCGCCGAGCTGCTGCGGGTGAACTTCCGCGACCTGCGTGGCGCCATCGACCAGCTCACCGCGGCGCTGGCGCGCAACCCGCCCCAGGGCGCCGAGCTGCACTACCAGGTGGCCAAGCTGTACTTCGAGCTGCAGGACTACCAGCAGTGCGTGCTGGAGTCGCGCAAGCTGGCCGAGCGCTTCGCCACCAGCGCCTTCGTGGACGACGCCGTCTACCTGCAGGCCCAGGCGCTGCACATGCAGTCGGTGCAGTCGCAGCCCGGCACGCCTGAGGTACAGCGCTTCCGCCAGGAGGCCTCGCGCACGTACGCGGATCTCATCGCCCGCTTCCCGGACTCGGAGCTGGCCCCTCACGCCTCCTTCGAGATGGGCAAGCTCAAGGCCGAGGCCGGGGACAACGAGAAGGCCATCGAGACGTGGGTGCAGGCCCTCAAGAACCACCCGGACCCGGCGCTGGTGCAGGACGCCATCGCCCGGGCGCGTCGCCGCATCGCCGCGACGACGCCGGAGGGCCTCGACCGTCAGGCGGCCTTCGACCACAAGAACCGCCCGGCCCCCCGGAACTCGGTGGAGGCCGTCGGCGGCTCGGCCGAGGAAGCCACCCGCGACCACGGCGACTGAGCGTCGGTAGGCCCCTTGCCTCCGCTGCGGCTACTTCGCGCTCGAGGAAGCCGTGTCATGCATGACCGGGAGCCACGTCAGAGGACTGTCGGGGTGGAACAGGGAGGTCAAAGAGGCGCCCGACTTCGCGGAAGAGCTTGTCGAAGGAGTCCGCGCGTCGCGCCGTGGTCAGATTGAAGAGGCTTGTGAGAGCGGGCTGGTCGAGGGTTTCGCTGTACCCATCCGACATGCGCTCATCCAGCCAGCCCTTCGCATCGCGGATATCCTCGGGCGTGGGGGGCGGGGCGAGAGTCTCCGGCAGCCTTCGGTGGCCACGGAGTGATTCCACGGATGCCAGGAACCAGGCTTCGTACTCACGCCTGGCGATGACCACCGAGATATCGCGATCCGGGCGGTACGTTTTCGCCTGAGCCAGGAGCCGGGGGCCTAGAACGCAGGGGAGATCGTTATCGGCATCGAGCAGGACGAGAATACGTCCCTCGTCGCCTACTTTGCGTGCCATGAGCTCGATGGCGGGCCTGAGTCCTTCCTCCTTGACGAGCTGCCCCCGGGGGACGCGATGCGGATGCAGGATGGAGGGGTTCAGTGTGGGCGCCAGCTCCTGGAGGATCCTCCTCAGGAGGATGGGAACCGCCAGAACCTCGCCGTGGCCTTCGACGATGACCCCGACCTTCATCGGGCCTCCAGCTCGAAGAGGCGAAGCTGTTGGGGCTCAGGAACGGCTTCTCGGTCTGGAGTCAGTTGGTTCGTTTTCAGCAATTCGCCAGCCGTGTAGAGCCGATCCTTGAGCGTGGAGCGCGTGGCCTCGTCGAGTCGCGCGATGAGGGTCTTCCCCTGCTCGGCGGTGACCGAGACGATCTCCTCGGCGGAGACCTCGGGCGCATCGAGGAGCTCGGGACTGTGGCTCGTCACGATCACCTGCGCATGGCGTGAACCATCACGCAGGGCATCACGCACGATTCCCGCCGCGGCGGGGTGCAGCGCCACCTCCGGTTCTTCGATGCCCACGACGCGCACACGCTCCTCACCTCGGGCCTGGAGAAGAGCCACCAGGATGCCCAGCGCACGCAGTGTTCCATCGGACATGTTGATCGCCGGGAAGCGCCAGGGCTCCTTCGAGCCCTCGACGTGCTGGCGGAACTCCAGCGTCTCCATGTGGCCAACGCGCTTGGGGTCCACGCCTTCGAGCCCAGGCACGATGCGGCTGAGGTACTCCTCGATGCGCCGCTTGGTACCGCCACCATCCAGCTTCTCCAGGCGTTCGAGCACGCTCGAGAGATTGAAGCCATCCCGTGCGAGCAACTCACCCTTGTCAGGGGACTGGAGGGCTCGGATCTTGTCCGGGTTCAGATTGTAGAACCCCATGTTCGAGAGCACGTCGAAGACAGGGCGGAACTCAGGCAGGCCCGCGGCGTTGACGAGGTAGAGGCGGTCGGCCGAACCCGGTGGCGCGACAGGGCTGGGCTTGATGACGACCTCGCCCTCTTGAACGAGGTAGCTGGCGCCACCCACCGCGCACTCCTCTTTCTGGACGGCGTAGTCGCCGTGGGAGCGTGCGCCCACTTCAAAGGAGAAGTGCCCTGATGCGCCGTCGGGGAGTTGGAACTCGATGCGGATGCCAAAGTTCGTGGGATGGCCACTGGATCTCCGGCGCACCTCCTGTACGCCGCCGCGATCGCGTAGCGCGTGATCGAGCGATGTACGGAGGGCATCCGTGATGAGCCGCAGTGCATCCATGAAATTGCTCTTGCCGGACCCGTTGGGTCCCACGAGAAACGTGAGCGGCCCGAGCGGCACGTCACATGCGGCAATGCTGCGGTAGTTGCGGAGCCGTACCCGGGTGAGAAACGGTACGCGCTTCCCCGGCGGTCTCAGGTTGAGGGGGGCCTGCTCGGGAGTCTCAGGCGATGGCATCAGGGCAGGCCTTCCAGCACGGTCTCGAACAGGGGCGCGGCCACGGCCGGGTCGTCCGCGTCCGCCACGAGCAGCAGGTGGATGCGGCCGCCCTCCACCCGCGCGTCCACGCCCTCCAGCTTCACCTTCGCGTCCACCCCATCGAGGAACAGCGGCGAGCCATCCGGCGCCAGCACGCCCACCGCCGAGCCCATCACCGCGCCGTCCGCGTAGGCATCGCGGGTGTCCTCGGCGGCGGCGGTGAAGACGACGCGGCCGTCCGGCAGTGGCGCCGCGTCCGTGAAGGACAGGCGCACGTTGCCCGCCTTCCCCAGCTCCCAGCGGCGCACCGTGCGCACCACGTCCGGCTTCAGCGCCTCACCCGCCTCCAGCGTGCGCAGCACCCGGCCCGCGTCCAGGTCCACCACCGCGTCCGCGCCCACGTCTCCGTTGCCCCGGTTGAGCAGGCGCAGGCGTGCGCCCGCCACCGCCGCGCCCTCCACGTTGAGCGGGCCCAGCTCGCGCGTGAGCTGCGCGTACAGGCTGGTGAAGTCCACCTCGCGCACCTCGCCGCCGAGGCTCCCGTCCGCCGCCAGCGGCATCAGCGCGCCCTTCATCCGCACCGGCGTGCTCCCCGAGGGCACCGCCAGCAGCGCCCCATGCGGCGCGAAGGGCAGGCCCCCCAACAGGCAGAGCGCCTCCAGGTCCGGCTTGAGCGCCTTGCGCGCCTTGGGCTCCAGCGGCAGCTCGCCCGGGAAGAGGCGCAGGAGCCGTCCCGGCGCCTCGCCCTCGGCGGGGAAGGTGGCCAGGTACAGCGAGTCGTCCGCGACGACGTGGATCCACTTCCCAGCGCGCACCAGCCCGCTCGCGGCCGACACATGCGCATGGCCGCCCGGTGTCTCGGGAGCCTGGAGGGTCAGTGTCCGGCGCTGGGTGAGATGGAGCATGGTGGGTCCTCGGGTGGGAAGCTCGGGCGGGTGAGACCTTCACCCTAACCTCTCCCGGCGGGAGAGGGGATTTCCCGCGAGGGCTCTGTCCGGTGATTCGCGGCTCAGCCCTTCTGGCCTCGCCCGTGCTCCAGCGTCTGCTTGTCGCGCAGCAGCAGGTTCCACGTCTGCGGCTGTGAGGCCAGCAGCGTGAGCCACGTGTCGATCTCCCCGTCCAGCTCCCGGTCCACGCCCTTCAACCCGCGCAGCACTGGCACGGCCTTCGACAGGCCCAGGTGCGCGAGGCCCTCCAGGATGGCGCCGCGCACCGCGGGCGAGCGCTCCGTGGCGTAGTGCTCCGTCAGCGCCCGCATCGTCTGTGGGGCCTCACCCACCGACACCGTGCCCAGCGCCTTCGCCGCCGCGGCGCGCACCTCGGGGTGCTCCGAGGCCCGGAGGAGCTGGCGCACCGAGTCCACCGCTGGCGTCCGCGCCGCCTCGAGGGACGACGCGCCCAGCAGCCCCGCCGCCGTCTTCGGGTCTCCCGCTTTCGTGGCGAGCGCCACCGCCGCCTCCGCCACCCCCTGGGAGCGACCGAAGCTGCGCGCGGCCTCCGCCGTCAGGTTGTCCACCACGGCCTCGCGCACCTCGGGGGCCGCGTCCTTCACCCACGCGGGGTAGGCGTGGCGCGTGGACTCGGCCTTGGCCAGCACCTCGCTGGACGGCTCGCCCGAGGCCTTCAGCGCGCGCACCATCGCCGCCCGGCGCGTCGGTTCCGACTCGCGCGAGGCCTTGGCCAGCAGCCGCTCCAGCACGCCCCGGTCGTCCGTCAGGTTGAAGCGCATCACCCACAGCACCGCCAGGGCCTCCAGCACCTCCGCGTCCTGCTCCGCCTCCACCTTCGCCCAGAGCTGCTCCGGCGGCAGCTTCTCCAGCACGCCGCGCAACTGCTCCATCACATAGCGCCGGTAGGCCGGTGAGCCCTGGCCCTGGCGGTACTCCTCCACCAGCGAGTCCAACGCGCACGGCACCGGTCGCAGCAGGCCCTCGGGCGGGAGGCTCGGAGGCGCCGAGGGCGGGGCCGGAGCCGACGTACCTCCGGGCCCCGCGCCCGGGCGCGCCGGGTCCTGGACGGCCACGGGGTCTTTCGCCTCGCGCGTGGCTCCTCCTGAGGTGTTCGCTCGCCACAGCAGCAGGCCCACGAGCGCGACGAGCAGCACCGCGCCTACCCCCACCCAGATCTTCTTCGCTCCCGTGCTCATCGCCTACCCCCCGCAGCGGTGGTGGTTCCTCTTGCGGAGGAAGACCTGGTTGAAGTCGACGTGGCCCGCGTCATACAGCGCCTTGAACTCGGCGAAGTCCCGCCGGAAGCGCGCGTCCTGCCTCGCGAAGTCCTCGAGGAGCGGGAGGGCCCCGGGGCCCGCGGCTCGCACCGCGTAGCGCACGAGCGCCCAGCGCACGCACACGTCCTTCTCCCGGGGGAAGGACGCGCGGAAGGCGTCGAGCACGGCCCGCGTGTCCCGTCCCGAGGACATCACCAGCGCGGCCATCTCGCGCACGCCGGGGTCGGGGTCCTCGGCCTGGAACCTGGCCAGTTGCTCGAGCGCCTGGCCCTCGATGCGGGCATCCGAGTAGGTGCCCATCTCCAGGGCGAGGCTCCGCACGTTGGCCTCGGTGGAGTCGAGCGCCACCTCCAGCAGCTTCTCCAGGTACGGCGTGAAGCGGCCGGTGCGCTGGAAGTCGTTGTCCATCACCCGGCCGATGGCACGCACGGTGGTCATGGTCACCCCGAGCGCGAGCGTGTCCCGCCTGGCCAGCGTGGTGAGGCGCTCCAGCACGGCCGGCTCGAAGCGGTGCTGCGTCTCCAGGGCCACCAAGGCGTTGGCCTGATGGTCGGGGCTCTGGTGGTTTTCGGCCAGGGTGACGAGCCGCTCCACCACCGCGGGGGCCCGCACGGCCTCCGTCTCGCGCACCGCGCGCAGGTAGAGCGACAGCTCGGGCTCCCGCGCGGTGTGGGCCCACTCCACCACCTGGAGCGCGGCGCTGGCGTCCTCGCCGATGACCTCGGCGAGCCGCTCCTCCAGGAAGCGCAGCGCGGCAGGGTCATTCCGGGAGAGGGCCTGCTGGAGGGCGGCGCGCACCCCGGCGAGCCCATGCGGTGCCTCGAGCTTCAAGTAGCCCGCGTGGCACGTGAGCGGGGGGAGGCGCGGCTCGGAGATGGGGCGCTCGTCGACGGCGGAGGCGGAGGGGGCCCCGAGCACGGCGAGCAGCGCGGGGGCGAGGCTCCAGCGCGGAGCGCGACGGGGGAACAGCGGGACTCGCGAGGCTTTCAAGGCTCTCTCCCTGGAGCGAAGGGGCGAGGGTAGCAGGGCCGGGGCCGGCTCCCATGCGATGACGCACCGGGTCTACCAGGGGACGGCATGTACATCCACGCGCGGGAAAGGCTAGAACCGCCGTTACCGAAAGTTCGTCCACCCACCCATAAACCGTAAAACCCGAAAGTGCGGCGCGGTGTCGTCCAGGCCATGCCGAGAATCCATCAGGCCGCCGGTGATGAACGGGTGACGCCGGTGGCGCCGCACGTCGCGTGCTATGGAGCGCACATGAACCACTCGCAGAGCAAGGCCCTCTTCTCCCGCGCGCAGGAGCGCATTCCGGGTGGGGTGAACTCCCCGGTGCGTGCTTTCCGTGGGGTCGGCGGTGAGCCCGTCTTCTTCAAGGAGGGCGCGGGCGCGTGGCTGACGGACGTGGACGACAACCGCTACGTGGACCTGGTGGGCAGCTGGGGCCCGCTCATCCTCGGCCATGCCTACCCGCCCATCGTCGCGGCCGTCACCGAGGCGGCGCGCCGGGGCACCACCTTCGGGGCGCCCACGGACCTGGAGGTGCAGTTCGCCGAGCTCATCTGCGCCACGGTGCCGAGCGTGGAGAAGGTGCGGCTCGTCTCCAGCGGCACCGAGGCCACGGTGGCCGCCATCCGGCTGGCGCGCGGCTACACGGGCCGCGACTACATCCTCAAGTTCGAGGGCTGCTTCCACGGCGCGGGGGACCCCTTCCTGGTGAAGGCGGGCAGCGGCGTGGAGACGCTGGGCCTGCCGGACTCGCCGGGCGTGCCCGCGGCGGTGGCGCAGCTCACGCTGACGGCGCCCTTCAATGACCTGGGCGCGGTGGAGAAGCTCTTCTCGCAGCGGGCCAAGGACATCGCCTGCGCCATCATCGAGCCGGTGGTGGGCAACATGGGC
>NZ_DASVSO010000931.1:0-2508 GCF_036388035.1 Archangium sp. | reverse complement strand
CCGACCAGCGCTTGAAGCTCGACTGGAGCGAGGGATCCAACCCCAGCAGCTCGCCGATGACGGCGGAAGGCAGGGGCAGGGAGAACTCGCTCACGAAGTCCACCTGGCGGCGCGCCACCAGCTTGCCGACGAGATCCTGGGCCCATGTGCGGATGCGGGGCTCCATCCGCGCGAGGGTGTGGGGCCCGAAGGCCCGGTTGACCAGCGCGCGCAGCCGTCCGTGCTGCGGAGGATCCAGCCCCAGGAGCGAGCTGCTCATCGGGTTGTCGCGGCCCAGCCAGGGTGGCTCTCCGGCCGCGCGGATGGCGCCGGACGAGAACTTCTCGGAGTTCTTGTAGCCGTTCACCACGTCGTCGTAGCGGAAGGCGGCCCACATCCCGCCCGGCTCCACGCGACACACCGGCAGTTCGTGCCGCAGCCGCGCATAGGTCGGATACGGATTGGCGCGGAACTCGGGGTCGAGCAGATTCAGGGGAGTCGTCGTGGGCTTGGGCGTCTCGGGGGGTGAGGCTGGAGCGGTCATGGGTTCCTGTCTCAGGCGGCGACGGGCTCGGGCACGGCGGGCTCGTCCAGGACCCGAGCCGGCACCTGGGCGAGCGCATCCTGGAGGACCTCCATCCCCGCGCCGGGCCGACAGGCCCGCTCACTCAGCACCCGCCTCCAGCCGCGTGCTCCCGGCTGACCGGCGAAGAGCCCCAGGATGTGGCGCGTGAGCCGGGACAGGTGCTCGCCACGCGACAGCATCGCCTCGGCGTACGGCAGCAGGGCCTCCACCACCTGGCGGCGGGTGGGCGCGGGGCCCTCCTCGCCGAAGATCCGCGAGTCCGCGAGCGCGAGCATGTACGGGTTCTGGTACGCCTCGCGGCCGATCATCACCCCATCGGCCCACTCCAGGTGCGCGCGCGCCTCGTCCAGGGACTTCACGCCGCCGTTGAGCGAGAGGGTGAGGTGCGGGAAGTCCGTCTTGAGCTGCCGCACGACCTCGTAGCGAAGCGGGGGAACATCCCGGTTCTCCTTGGGGCTGAGTCCCTGGAGGAACGCCTTGCGGGCATGCACGATGAAGGTGTCGCAGCCCGCCCCGCTGACGGTCCGGATGAAGTGGGTCAGCAGCTCATACGAGTCGAGGTCATCGATGCCGAGCCGGTGCTTGACGGTGACGGGCAGGCGGGTGGCGCCGCGCATCGCCTCGACACAGCGGGCCACGAGGTCCGGCTTCGCCATCAGGCACGCGCCGAACATGCCGTTCTGCACGCGGTCCGAGGGACAGCCGACGTTCAGGTTCACCTCGTCATAGCCCCACTGCTCCGCGATGCGGGCGCACTCGGCGAGCTGCGCCGGATCACTGCCACCCAGCTGCAGGGCGAGCGGATGCTCCTCGGGGGAGTAGTCGAGGTGCCGCCCCTTGTCCCCATGGAGGATGGCACCGGTGGTCACCATCTCCGTGTAGAGCCGCGTGCGCTTCGACAGCAGGCGCAGGAAGTAGCGGTCGTGGCGATCCGTCCAATCCATCATCGGCGCGACGGAGAGACGGTGACTCGACGCGGTGGTGGCGAGGGGGCGGGCAGTCATCGAGCAATCCATGCCGGGGTTCGAGGGTCCGTGCAAGCCCGGAAACACAGGCTCCCCCTCACCCCGGGTGAAGTCCCTCTCGCCTCGTCACCCACCCGGCAAGCGACCTCTCCCGGGCTTCACGCCGCTCCCGGTACGCCACCGCTCTCGAACACCTCCCGGGTCCTCAGGGGCTTCGAGGGCGCGCCTCCGGCGGGCAGCTCGACGGTGAAGGTGGCTCCCTGGCCAGGTCCGGCGCTGACACAGGCGAGGGAGCCCCGCATCTCCTCGGCCGCCAGCGCGCTGATGTGCAGCCCGAAGCCGTGCCCGCCCTTCTTCGTGGTGAAGCCCTGGGTGAACAGCCTCGGCAGGTTCTCCGGGGCGATGCCCACCCCGTTGTCGGCCACCTCGATGCGCAGCCTCCCCCCCTCCCCCGGGCCCACCCGGAGGATGAGCTGTTTGTCCGGCCGCCCGCTCTCCATCAACGCGTGCCGGGCGTTGTTCAGGAGGTTGAGCAGGATCTGCAGCAGCTTGTGCCGGTCCGCCCACACCACGGGCCCCGGGACGTACTCGCGCCGCAGTTGGATGCCCAGCCGCTCGAAGGACATCGCGTGCAGGCGCAGCGCGTCGTCGAGCAGTTCCGACACCGGCAAGGGCTCCTCCATCCCGGCCGAGCGCGCGTGCTCCTGCTGCATGCTCACCACGGCCTTGATGTGCTCGATGCTCTCGCACAGCGTGTGCACCTCCTCCATCACCGCCGCGCGCTCCTGGGCGAGCTTCCGCGCCAGCGCCTTCAGGTAGGCCGGCAGCTGCTTCCCCTTGGGATCGACGGTGAGGAAGGTCCCCAGGTCCGACGGGTGCTCGTCCAGCAGCTCGACGGCCCGGAAGATGCCGGACACATGCAGGCCCCGCAGCCGCTCGGTCACGACGCCCGCCGAGACGTTCACGCTGTTGAGCGCG
>NZ_DASVSO010000930.1:0-2926 GCF_036388035.1 Archangium sp. | reverse complement strand
GGCCACTGCTTCCAACTCCTCAACAGAGCTCGCTGCCTCAGCCTCCCGGTACAATTGGAGACAGGCGCGTGCCACGTGGGTGAGCTCCAGCACTCCAACCAACATCGCCAGCCGCACCGTCAACGCAGCAGCGAATGCCTTGGTGAAGAGCGGCTCGGGCGCCAACCACGCGGCGAAGTACACCAGCACCGAGAGGGCAAGGCTGGTCACGAAGAGCGGCGAGCGGAACAATTCCTGGGCGGCCTCACGCACCCCCGCCCCCATGTAGCGGGGGGAGAGTTGGAGGGCGAGCACCAGTCGGCTGTTCTCCAGTGACTCCGGCAGGGGCAGGCGCGGTGGGTCGAAGCGTGACAGGTACTCCTTTCGCAGTCGTTGCTCCCACTCCGCGGCTCTGCTCGCCCTTGCGTCCTCCATCCCCGACGACACAAGGGTGAGCCGGTGCCTGGGTTTTTCGATGGGTGGGAAGGATTCATGGAAGGCCTCGAGCACCGCCCATGCCTCCTCCATCCGAAGCATTTCGAGGTTCGGGTTGGGAGCTGCCGGTTTGAAGGAGAGCCGCAGGCGGCCTTCGGGCAATGGGTCCACCCTCACCGGAGTGGGGGCTGTCGGCCGAGGCGCTTCATCAAGAGGTCTCTCCCGAGAGGTGGCACATGACGTAGAGACGGTCAGGCACAAGGCCAGGGTCAGGCGGAGGAGCATGGTGGTGGGCCTCTCGGGAGATGGTGCGTTACGTCAGGGTGACCGGTAGACCTCGGCACCGGCGGCCACCGTGAGCTTCACCTGGGCGGTGAGCAGCTCCGCCACCGGCGCCTCCACCGGGTCCACCGAGAAGGCCACGAAGTCCGCGTCCATGCCCGGCTTCAGCCGGCCCCGCTCGTTCTCCGCGAACGCCGCATGGGCCGCGCCCACCGTGAAGCCCTCCAGCGCCTCCTCACCACTCATCCGCTGGTCCGGGTACCACCCTCCCGGGGGCTGCCCCGCGGCGTCCTGCCGCGTGCGCGCCGCGTAGAGCCCCGGCAGCACGTCCGGACGCTCCACCGGGAAGTCGCTGCCGAACGCCAACGGCGCCCCCGCCTCCTTCAGCTTCCGCCATGCGTAGGCGCCCTTGATGCGCTCGGGCCCCACGCGCGTCTCCGCCCACGGCATGTCGCTCGTCGCGTGCGTGGGCTGCATGCTCGCCACGAGGCCGCTCTTGCCCATCCGCTGGATGTCCTCCAGCCGCATCACTTGCGCGTGCTCCACCCGGTGCCGCCCATGGAGCGTCCCCGTCGCCTCGGCCGCGCGCAGCAGCGTCTCCAGCACCAGCGTGTTCGCCCGGTCTCCAATCGCATGCGTGGCCACCTGGAAGCCGCGCGCCATGAAGGCCCGCACCCGCGCCTCGTACTCCTCGGGCGTCAGCAGCAGCAGCCCCCGGTGGCCCGGCTCGTCGCTGTACGGTGCGTGCAGCGCCGCGCCCCGGCTCCCCAGCGCTCCGTCCATGCTCAGCTTCACCGCCCGCATCGTCAGCATCCGGCCCTGGAAGGGGCCCTCGCGCAGGTACGTCTCGCGGTCCGCTCCCTGGCCGTCCGCCATCACATAGACGCGCAGCGGCAGCTTGCCCTCCTTGTCCCAGCGCTGGAGCAGGCGGAAGGTGCGCAGGTCCATGCCCGCGTCGTGGAAGCCCGTCAGCCCCACCTCCGCGCAGCGCGCGAGCGCCCCGGCGATCCGCGCCTCCAGCTGCGCGTCCGTGGGCGCTGGCAGCACCGCGGCCACCAGGTCCATCGCGTTGTCCACGAGGATGCCCGTGGGCTCACCGTCCGCGCCCCGGAGGATGCGGCCCCCGGCCGGGTCCGGCGTCTCCTTCGAGATCTTCGCGCGCCGGAGCGCCTCGCCGTTCACCCACCAGGCGTGGCCGTCCACGCGCTCGAGCACCACGGGCGTCTTCGGGTGCTGGGCGTCCAGCTCCGCCCGGCCAGGGAAGCTCTTCTCCGGCCAGTCGTTCTGGTCCCACCCGCGACCCACGAGCCAGTCCCCCTGCCACGCCGTGGCGGGCGCGGCGGCCATGCGGGAGAGCACCTCCTCGCGCGAGGCCGTGCCCTCCAGCGACACCGCGGCGAGGCTCTGCCCCAGGCCCGCCAGGTGCCCGTGCGCGTCGGTGAGCCCGGGCACCACCGTCGCGTCCCCGAGGTCCACCATCCGTGCCCCCGCTCCCGCCGCGGCGAGCACCTCGTCCCGGGTGCCCACCGCCAGCACCTTCCCCGCGCGCACGGAGAGCGCTTCGGCGATCGGCCGCTCCGCATCGAGCGTCCGCACGCGCCGCGCGACATACACGGTGGTGGTGGAAGGAGAGGGGGCCTGCCGCGCCTCGGGAGCATTCCGGGCACAACCGGCCGCACTCACGACGAGGAGCACCGCGCCAAGGAGGGACTTCATTCCGTGCATCGCTCACCTTTCAGCCTGCCCCGGAGGCCGGGGACGGTGGGCGTTGCACTCTGGCGCACTCGCGCGCGAGTGGGAATGCTGGTGAGGCTAGCGCTTCACGGGCTCGGCCACCCCCTTGCGGATCGCCTCCTCGAACAGGGCCTCCGCCTTCTTCTCGGCCCGCCGGCTCTCCGCCTCCATCTGCTCGCCGAGCGCCTCCATCTGCTCGCCGAGCTCCTCCATGGGCTCGCTGTACTTCTCCATCTGCTCGCCGAGCGCTTCCATCTGCTGATGGATGGGCTCCATCTGCTTCTCGAGCTCGTCCATCTGCCGCTCGATCTCCTTCTCCTCGAGCTCGAGCTGCTCCCGCTGACGCTTGATGTCCGGGGTCTCCTGCTCGTCGTTCGTCTCCAGGAGGTGGTGCTTGAGGGAGAGCTGGGCCTGCTTCTGTCCCAGCTCGCCCATCTTCCCGCCGAACTCGCCCATCTTCCCACCGAGCTCGCCCATCTTCCCACCGAGCTCGCCC
>NZ_DASVSO010000929.1:0-13171 GCF_036388035.1 Archangium sp. | reverse complement strand
CCCGATGCTCCCCGTCAGCGTCCCCGGCTGCGCCACAATCTTGTCCGCGTCCATCGCCACGAAGTAGCCGCCGCTCGCCGCGTACGTCCCCATCGACACGATGACCGGCTTGCCCTTCTCCCGCGCCCGCTGCACCTCGCGCCGCACCGTGTCGCTCGCCACGTAGCTGCCCCCGGGGCTGTCCACCCGGAAGACAATCGCCTTCACCCGCTCGTCCTCCACCGCCTTGCGGAACGCCGCCGCCACCGTCTCGCTGCCCATCGTCACTTCACCCGACATCGGGTTCGTCTCGCTCTCGCCCCGGGCAATGCCTCCCGCCCCGTAGATGAGCGCCACCGTCGAGGCGCCGCTCGTGTTCGGCCGCCCCGCCCGCTCGAGGTACTTGCGCACGTAGAGGAGCTTCGCCCCCTCGCCCGCGTCCTTCTTCACCTTCTCGTACACCTCGTCGCGGTAGAGCAGCCCGTCCACCAGCTTGGCCTCCACCGCCTGCTGGCCGAGCAGCGGCGCCGCGTCCACCGCCGCGCGCACCTGCTCCTCGCTCAGCTCGCGGCCCTCGGCCACCCCCTTCACCATCTGCCCGAAGAGGCTCGTGAGGAAGCGCTCCGTCGCCTCGCGGTGCTCCGGCGTGTACGTCTGCTCCGTGTACGTGTTCACCGCGTTCTTGTACTCGTAGCGCTGGCCGATCCGCGGCTTCACCCCGAGCTTGGCCAGCGCGTCACGCCCAAACGGCGTCTCCACCGCCGGCCCGAGGATGGACAGGTCGCCGGACGGCTGGATGTAGATTTCGTCGAAGGCCGAGGCCAGGTAGTAGGCGCCCGTCGCGCTCCCGCCCTCGCCGAAGGTGTCCGCGTACGCCACCGCCTTCTTGCCCTTGGCCCGGAAGGCCTTCACCGCGTCGCGCAGCTCCTGCACCACCGCCGGGCTCCCCGGCGTGCCGTTGAGCCGCACCACCAGCCCCTTCACCCGCTCGTCCTCCCCCGCCTTCTCCAGCGCGTCCACCACGTCGCGCACCGTCGTCGGGTCCTTGCCGAAGGCGCTCGAGAGCGAGTCCTCCGCCGCGTACTCCACCAGCGGGTCATCCACCTCCAGCTCCAGCACCACGCTGCCCGGGATGCCCGGCTTGCTCGCCGCCCCCAGCATGGCCAGTCCGATGATGGCCCCCACGAAGAGGACGGTGAGTGCGCCCACCACCGCGAGCGAACCGATGAAGAAGCGTTTCATGCGTGAGGCTCCTGACTCCTGCCGTGTATTCCGAGGGCTTACTATTAACCGCCTCGGGGCACGATGTCCGCGCCCTCCACCAGCCGGGGGCCCTCCGGGTCCGGTCCGTGCAGGCGGGCGCTGGCTCCACGTCTCCGGAAAGAGCCACTGTTCACGAGTAAACGGCGAAAATCGTGAAACCCGTCTTTCCGGGAACGTCTGGAGGGCCGGAATGCAGGGAGGGGTCTCCTCCGGTTGTCCCAATGCCTATTCCTTTGTGGACGACTTGCGTTCCCGGGCCCGGACCCTCCCATGCACGACACCCACTCACCCTCAGTGCAGCCGTCTTCTCCTTCAGTGCGGAATTCGCAGGGCACCCTCCTGGATTCTCCCTCGCTGATGCGCGCCCCGGGTCTCGACTCTCCCTTCTCCGAGTCCGTGCCCGTCCGCGTCCACACCGTGCGGGGCGCGGGGGGCGCCCAGCTGGCCGTCTACGACGCGGGCGACCTGTACGGGCCCACCCTCCTCTTCGTCCACGGCTTCTCCCAGTGCCACCTGGCGTGGTGGCGCCAGTTCCAGAGCGCCCTGGCCCTGGGCTTCCGCCTGGTGGCCTTCGACCTGCGGGGCCATGGGCACTCGGACAAGCCCCGGGGCGCCTACGGCGAGGGCCACCTGTGGGCCGATGACCTGCAGGCCGTCATCTCGGGGCTGGAGCTCCAGCGCCCCCTGCTCGTGGGGTGGAGCTACGGCGGCCTCGTCATCTCCGACTACCTGCGCCACTACGGCCAGGAGGGGGTGTCCGGCGTCCACTTCGTCTCCGCCATGGTGAAGAGCGGCTCCGAGGAGGCCTTCGGGATGCTCGCCCCCGACATGCTGGGGCTCATCCCCGGCCTCTTCGCCCAGGACGAGGTCACCTGCCGCTCCACCCTGGACGCCTTCGTCTCCCTGCTCTTCCACAAGCCCGTGACGCCGGAGACGCGCGGCTCGGTGCTCGGCTACAACCAGCTCGTGCCGCCGCACGTGCGCGAGGCGCTCGGCTCGCGCTCCGTGGACAACGACGACGTGCTGCGCCGGCTCACGCTTCCCGTGCTCATCTCGCACGGCATGGAGGACCGCATCATGCTCACGGACTCCAGCCGCCACCTCGCCTCCGTCATCCCCGACGCCCAGCTGTCCCTGTACCCCGGCGTGGGCCACTCGCCCTTCTGGGAGGACTCGCGGCGCTTCAACCGCGAGCTCGCGGCCTTCGCCGCCCGGTGCTGGTAGCGCCCGTCACACCTCGAGGAAGCGCGTGCCGGTGAGGCCCTCACGCTCCAGGGCCTCCTTGAGGTCCTCGGAGACCACGAGGGTCAACGTCCAGCCCCAGGGGCGGAAGATGCGCGCGCCTTCGACTTTCGTCGGATCGACGCGCATGCCCCGCACGTACCGGTACTGGCCCACCTTCTCGGGCTCTCCATGCTCGGGCGTCCAGTGCCGCACCTCCTCGCACCGGCCCTCATCGATGCAGCGAATGATGCGCAGGGCGTTGAGGATGAAATAGGGCCCGGCGTGGCCCTCCACCTGAACCGGAAGGAATTGCGCTTCCTGGATGTCCAGACGCTCGAAGACTTGGATGACGCGACCATGGACCACGGGGATGGAGAAGGAATCCAGGGTGAAGTCTAGGGCCACTCCGTCGGGCCTCACGGGGAACCGGATGAGGCCTTGGGGTTCGAGTCGTCGCCCCTCGTCGAACTGCCAGGGATCGATTTGCTGCCCGTGCTCATCGACGGGGTGCCTCAAGTGCCAGCGCCCCGGAATGCGCATGTCATCCGTCAACTCGTAGTAACTGGGCATGTTTTTCGCTCCGGCTTCATCGCTGGGACTTCGTGACCAGTTGGTGGAGGTGTGACCCCGGGGTGCAGACCTCGTCCGTGAGTTCCCCGAGCGCTTGCATGAGCATGCGTTTGCAGTGAGATACGGTCCGGCAGCTTTGGACTGCGGTGCTGAGCCTCTTGTACACCTCTTGGTGGTAGTCCTCGGGATGGGGACCCTTGTGACCCTGGAGGTAGACGAGGTTTTCTGACGCGTCCAGGCTCATTCCCGCCTTCGCGAAAATGTCCTCGAATCTGGGAGTCCAGGGGCCTCCGGAAGCCGGAGAGGTTTCATTCTTGTTGGTGGCGAGGTGGTGCCAGTGGTGGCCCTCCTTCTTCTCCGAGCCATCTGCGCAGGCGCTGCCCACGGTGGCGGCCGCCGTGCCCGCCGCTACGCCCGTGACGAGGACGGTGCCGTCGGCCACCATCTGCACCGTCGTCGCGCCCTCCAGCGTCAGGCCCTCGGCCAGGGCGTAGCGGGGCGCGCTCAGTAAAGAGCCGAGGCCCCCCTGGGGCACCTGGGGCAGGCCCTTGGAGATGCCCATGCTGGCCACCAGCATCAGCGCTCGCAGCGCCGTGCCTCCCATCGCCTTGCCGAAGCGCTCCGCCGCTGCCTCCAACTCCTGCACCGTCCTCGCGGACTCGGCCTCCTGGTACAGGCGCAGGCATGCCCGGGCCAGGTGGGTGAGCTCCAATGCTCCCACCAGCAGGGACAGCCTCACCGTGAGCGCCACCACGAAGGCCTTGGTGAAAAGGGGCTCGGGCGCCAGCCAGGCCGCGAAGTACACGAGGACCGAGAGCGCCACGCTGGAGAGGAAGACGGGGGAGGAAAACAGCTCCCGGGCCGCCTCGCGCACCCCCGCGCCCATGTAGCGGGGGGACAGCTTGAGGGCCAGGAAGAGACGGCTCGTCTCCAGTGATTGGGGCAGGGGCAGCAGCGCCGGGCCGTAGCGAGAGAGGTACTCCTCGCGCAAGCGCCGCTCCCACTCCGCGGGACTGCCTGCGCCCTGCCCTGTCGAGGCCAGGACGAGCCGCAGCCGGGACTTCTCCCTCGGGGGCAGGGACTCGTGCAGCGCCGCGAGCACCGCCCTCACCTCCTCCAATCGCAGGGACTCCAGGGCCGGGTCAGGTGCCACTGGCTCGAAGGACAGTCGCAGCCGGTCTCCGGACAGCGTCTCTATGGGTACAGGGTGGGGTGCTGCCCGTATTCGCCCGCCGCCTGGGATGACGGCCTGAGACGTGGCGCACGAGGTGGGCACCACGAAGCACAGCGCCAGGGCCATGCGCAGCAGGAGGTGGCTCTTCATGCTCCGGCAGCATGCACCGCTCCGCCCGAGCGGTCTCCTGCCCGACGTCCTCCCCTCGCTTCGTTCAGCCCCGGGCTTTTTCGCCGTCACTTTCGCTCATCGGGAACACGACCCGCGCATGCCCGGTTGGTAGCTTCCAGCCATGTCCCTTTCCTCCCGCTTCCGCCTCCTCGTCGCGGCCCTCCTCGTCGCCTCCGCTCCCGCGCTCGCCCAGGCGCCTGCTCCCTCCGCGCCCGCAGCCAAGGTCGCTCCCCTCCCCCGCGGCAAGGCGAAGGCCGGCGCGCTCGCCCCCTTCACGAGCGTCGAGGGCATCACCGAATACCGGCTCGCCAACGGGCTGCGCGTCCTGCTCTTCCCCGACCCCACCAAGCCCACCGTCACCGTCAACGTCACCTACTTCGTCGGCTCCCGCCACGAGGGCTACGGCGAGACGGGCATGGCCCACCTCCTCGAGCACCTCCTCTTCAAGGGCACCCCCACCACCCGCAACGTGCCCGAGGCCCTCACCCAGCGCGGCGCCCGCCCCAATGGCACCACCTGGTTGGATCGCACCAACTACTACGAGACGCTCCCCGCCTCCGACGCGAACCTCTCCTGGGCCCTCTCCTTCGAAGCCGACCGCATGGTCAACAGCTTCATCGCCAAGAAGGACCTCGACAGCGAGATGACCGTCGTGCGCAACGAGCTCGAGAAGGGCGAGAACGAGCCCTCGCGCATCCTCTACGAGCGCGTCATGAGCGGCGCCTTCCTCTGGCACAACTACGGCAAGTCCACCATCGGCTCGCGCGCCGACCTCGAGAACGTCCCCATCGAGCGCCTCCAGGCCTTCTACCGGAAGTACTACCGGCCCGATAACGCCATGCTCGTCATCGCCGGCGACTTCGAGCCCCAGAAGGCCCTCGCCGAGGTCCAGAAGACCTTCGGCGCCCTGCGCAAGCCCGCGGAAGCCCTCCCCGTCACCTACACCGAGGAGCCCACCCAGGACGGCGAGCGCTCCGTCACCCTGCGCCGCGTGGGCGATGTGGGCGTGCTCGCCGCCGCCTACCACGTGCCCCAGGGCGCCCACCCCGACTTCGCCGCCATCGACGTGCTCACCCACATCCTCGGCACCCCTCCGAGTGGCCGCCTCTACAAGGCCCTCGTCGAGACGAAGAAGGCCTCCAGCGCCGGCGCCTACAACCTCCAGCTCCGCGACCCCGGCATCCTCGCCTTCTCCGCCGAGGTCCGCGAGGGCCAGTCCCTCGACGCCGCCCGCGACACCCTGCTGAAGACGGTCGAAGAGGCCGCGCGCACGCCCTTCACCGAGGACGAGGTGAACCGCGCGAAGACGGCCCTGCTCAAGTACGTGGAGCTCATGCTCAACGACTCGGAGAGCGCCGCCATCCAGCTGTCCGAGTGGGCCGCCATCGGCGACTGGCGCCTGCTCTTCCTGCACCGCGATCGGATTGAAGCCGTCACCGCCGCCGACGTCACCCGCATCGCCGAGAGCTACCTCAAGCCCTCCAATCGCACGCTCGGCCAGTTCATCCCCACCCCCAAGCCCGAGCGCTCCGAGATGCCCGCCCCCGTCAGCGTGGCCACCATGCTCGAGGGCTACAAGGGCCGCGGCGAGGTGGTCGTGGGCGAGGCGTTCGACCCGTCCCCCGCCAACATCGAGAAGCGCGTGCAGCGCGCGCAGGCCGCGGGCCTCAAGCTCGCCCTGCTCCCCAAGAAGACGCGCGGCGAGATGGTCAACGTCTCCCTCCACATGCACTGGGGCACCGAGAAGGCCGTGTGGGGCCGCCGCGAGGCCGCCGACTTCGCCGGCTCGATGCTCCTGCGCGGCACGCGCAAGCACAGCCGCCAGGAGCTCAAGGACGCCTTCGACAAGCTCAAGGCCCGCGTGGCCGTGGAGGGGGATGCCACCAGTGCCAATGTCTGGATTGAAGCCCCCCGGCACAGCCTCCCCGAGGTGATGAAGCTCGTGGCCGAGGTGCTCCGCGAGCCCGCCTTCGACGCCCAGGAGTTCGCCCTCCTCCAGGAGGAGTGGCTGGCCTCCCTGGAGTCCAGGCGCAGCGAGCCCGGCAGCCAGGCCCGCATCGCCTACTCGCGCGCCGTCTCGCCCTACCCCAAGGGCCACCCCTACTACGCGGACTCGCTCGAGGAGTCGATCGCGGGCGTGAAGGGCACCTCGCTCGAGCAGGTGCGCGCCTTCCACCGCGACTTCTACGGCGCCTCGCAGGGCGAGCTCGCCGCCGTGGGCGACTTCGACGCCGAGGCCCTCCAGCAGCAGGTGGCCCAGCTCTTCGGCGACTGGAAGAGCCCCGCCCCCTACACGCGCATCCCCGCCCAGCCCTCCAAGCCGGGCACCCAGGCGCTCGTGGTGGAGACGCCCGACAAGGCCAATGCCTACTTCCTCGCCGGCCAGGGCCTGTCCCTGCGCGACGACAGCCCGGACTACCCCGCGCTGGTGCTCGGCAACTTCCTGCTCGGCGGCGGCTTCCTCAACTCGCGGCTGGCCACGCGCGTGCGCCAGCAGGATGGGCTCTCGTACAACGTGGGCAGCGGGCTGAACGCGGGCGCCTTCGAGCCGGTGGGCTCCTTCTCCACCTACGCCATCTACGCCCCGCAGAACGCCGGCAAGCTGGAGGCCGCCGTGCGCGAGGAGCTGGAGCGCGTGCTGCACAAGGGCTTCACCGCCGAGGAGCTGCAGAAGGCTCGCGCGGGCCTCCTGGAGTACCGGCGCACCAGCCGCGCGGATAACGGCAGCCTGGCGCACACGCTCGCCTCCTACCTGTACTACGGGCGCACGCTGGAGTTCGACGCCTCCTTCGAGAAGCGCATGAGCGAGCTCAAGCCCGACGACGTGCGCGCCGCGCTCGCCAGGCACCTGGACTGGAAGAAGGTGACGGTGGTCAAGGCCGGTGACTTCGCGGGCGCGCAGAAGAAGGCCCAGGCGCCGGTGTCCACGCCGCCCGCGCCGTAGGCACGGGTCCTCTCCTCTCGGGAGAGACAGGGGGTGAGGGTCACGCGGCCACTCGGGTCGCGAGGGCCCTCACCCTTTGTGTTTCCGGGGTCCGTCAGGCCAGATACCTCAGGGCCCGGGGTGGTGGATGTTCGTTCGCACTATCGGATAGGTTGGCCCGCGCATGTGGAACGCCTTACCTTTCCGGTCTGCCCTGCTGGTTGTCCTCGTGGCGTCCGTGGCCGCTGCCCGTGGACGCGATGTCAACGTGCGGAGCGCGTACATCCACGGTCGCCAGGATGAGCGGGTCGTGCGGTTGTACGTGACTCCCGAAGCGGCCACCGTGCTCCGGTTTCAGCAACCCTGCGTCGCGGCGGGAACCTGGCTGCTGGGCTGGGAAGGTCGCTTCGAGCCGGTGGCGTGTGCCGGGAAGCGGGTCCTCGTCGAGCCGCTTCAGCCCCTTGAACCCGAGGAACGCTTCATCCTGAGGGTGCTGCTCGCGGATGGGACCGAAGTGCCCTTGACCCTCGTGGGTGCCACGAAGGAGGAAGGGCGGTGGCCAGACCAACAGGTGAACGTCTTCATCGAACCGGAGACCCGCGAGGCACTCCAGGAGCAGCTCAAGAACGCCCGCAAGCGGGAAGACGGTCTCCTGGAGGATGTGCGCCGGTTCCATCGCCAAGACACGCCGGACCATGCGCTCGCGAAGCTCCTGGCTTCCGGTGCCATCAAGCAGACCCCGTTCAAGCGATGGAGGAAACGCGTCTTCAAGGGCGAAGGTGCGGATACGACGGTCCAGATCTACTCGGGCAAGGCAAAGGCCGCAGTCCTGTTCACGGTGACGAACCGTGACCCCTCGAAGCCGTGGCGCCTGCTGGAGACTCGTCTGGTGACGATTCGCCCGGGAGAGGACCCGGAGCCGTATGTCTTCGGTGACACGAAGCCGTTCGCCTTGCGCTCGGACCGGGAGGAGATCGCCCCGGGCGAGACCGGGAACGTGGCCGTCGTGGTGGACGGACGCGCCTTCAGGACGGACACCGGGAGCGCTAGGCTGCTCTTGGAAATCTACCGCGAGGACGGCTGGAGGCAGGCCTACGTTCTTCTCGATGAACGCCTCGCGCGCGAGTAGGAGCCCTCATCATGCCAACGAATAGAGCACGTCTCCTCCCCTGCCTCGTCCTGCTTCTCATGGCCTCGGGCTGTGCTTCAGCGGGCGTGTTCCTGAGAGCGGATGGCAGCCCCGGACCGGAGAAGTGTCCGGAAGAAGCCCTGAAGACGATGCGGATTCTTCGGATGCACGTCAGTGATTCCGCCGACGTGGAGCTCGATGCCAACCAGATCGACATGAGCCCCATCACCCTCTATGACGGGCCCGTCGAGAGCGTCCTTTACGGCTCGCTGGGCACGCTCGACTCCGCCACACGGCTTTACGGGCGGGTGTGGACGAGTGGTCCTCTGGTGGTCGTCCGGTATTACGAAGCGAAGCCCCCGGACGGAGACACCGTGCCCATCTGCGCGGTTGCCCGGTTCGGGGACCATTTCAAGAAGCGCCCCGAGTCGAAGCCCGGGACGGCCATTGTCGATTTCTCCAACGCCTCGGTCTTCGTGGTCGACTCATTCCGGTGAGCCGTGGAAGGACGGGTGAGGGCCACTTGGGTCGCGAGGGCCCTCCTCCTTCGTATTTCCGGGGTTCCTCAGCGCAGGAAGGCGCGGGTCATCGCGGCGTACGCCTCGGCATCCCGCTGCATGCGCTGGAGGAGGTCCCGGGCCCGTGCCGCATAGGGCTCCTTGCCGATCTCGATGAGGTCTCGGAGCGTCTTGACCTGCTCCAGGTGTTTCCTCCGTTGCTCGGCCAGCTCCGGGCGCCGGAGTCCCAGGATGCGAATCGTCGCCTCACCGCGAGCGTTGCCCTCCACCGCGTAGGGCACTTCTTCTCGGAACGAGATGGAGGCTTCGGGGTCATCCACTGCTGGATCGAGCAACAGCGGGTCTTCCGCCGTCACATCGTCCTTGTGGCTTCGAGCCCGCAGCGTGGGCGTCTGGAGAGGGAACAGGCTCCTTTTGAACCGCTGATTGCAGAGCGTGCAGGACAGGAACAGGTTCGACCACTCGTAGGTGAGCCAGTAATAGCCGGGCCGACTGAGGGGCTCACCTTCCTCCTGGCGCCACCCCGCCTTGGGGCGGAAGTGCTCGACGTCTCCGTAGGAGATATGGGCGAACTTCGATTCACAGAAGGCGCACTTGTCGTGCTGGGCTACCCGGAGCGACTGCTTGACGTCCTCATGGGCGTAGAGGGCCGGGTCGAACGTGAAGGACTTCGCTCCGGTCTCGTAGCCCCGCGAGGCACGCGAGTACGCCGCGCTCAGAGCGCGCCGCGAGCGGGCCCCTTTCGTGCGAAGGACCTCGGGCGGCTCGGCCGGCTTGCGGACGCGAATCACCTTTGTTCGTCCTTCAGGCGCGCGGCGGCGCGCTGGATGAGTTCGAGTGCCTCGCGTTCGGTCTTCGTCTCCCCCGTGGGCAGAGGACCGATCGCGGATTCCAGCTCACGCAGTCTGGCCTTGTCCTTTGGCGTCAGGCGGGGCTTGGACAGGAGCGCGGTCCGCTCCTTGAGGAACTCCTCGATCTGGGGCGGTCGAGCCGTGTCCAATCCGAACAGGTCGCTCGTGAGGATTTGATCCACCCGCCAGCCCCTGATGGATTCCACGTCGTTGTCGATGACGACGTGGTCGCCTTCGCGCCGCAGAACCACGATGTTCGCATCCGCAGCGCTCTGGACCACGAGCGGGCTGTGAGCGGTCACGATGAACTGGGTGTTGGGGAAGCGCTCGGTCAGATAGCCGATGAGCTGACGCTGCCACTTGGGATGCAGGTGGAGATCGATTTCATCGACGAGCACCACCGCCGGCTCGGCCAGCGGGTTGGCGCTTTCGGGGTAGCGCTCGAACATGCGGCTCGCGAGGTCCACCATCCAAGCGATGAGCGTCCGGTAGCCCAGGCTCAGATTCCGCATCGCAACCCAGCCGTAGGGGGTCTGTACCTCCACTCGGGCCGCTGGGATGCTGACATCGGGAGCGGCAAAGCGAATGTCGCTCACCTCCGGAAGCAAATCGATCAGGAGTTGCTTGATACGATCCCGCCGCTCTTTGGCCCCTCCCTGTTCGAGAGACTCCTTGCTGGCCGCATAATCGGTTTGCAGAAGCCATTCTTCCGCATTCCTCAGCGGTACATCTTCGAAGAAGAGGCTCTCGTTGGAATGAGACTCTTTCGGGGCAGATAACGATCCAGCCCCCATCCGGCGAGTCGCTCCGTAGCCGTAACAGGCCAGATTGAGGAAGGGCTCATAAATCCCCGTGGATCTGGAGCCTGCTCCTCCTGGCGTCAATTCATAACGGATTGTGTCCTGCTGTGCCTTTTCGTCACCCTCCGCCATCAGCATCCCAGCCTTCAGCCCGACGGAAAGAAGGGAACGAGCCGCTTGATGTCGAATGGGAGACCAGAATAATTGCTCGGGGTGGAGATATCCCTTGGGTAGGTAGAAGTTGTCCTCTTCGTATGGCCCACCGAGCAAAGCAGGTTCAAAGGTGGTGAGTGCCTGCAGCAGGGTCGTCTTGCCCATGCCGTTATTGCCGAGAATCACCGTCCATCTCGCCGGGCGCCCCTGACCATCGGAGAGCTGCAGGGTTTGGCTAGGCCCGAAGCAGCGCACGTTCTCCAGGGTCAATGAGAGGAAGTACACGTGTTGGGGTTGAGAGGGGGTCTGGTTGTGCGCGCCCACCCGCCCCCGCCTTGCCTGCTGCGCTTTTCCCCGAGCTTTCGTGGCCATGTCGTTCCTCGAAGGGTGCCTACCTCGGCGCCAGAGGCGGGCGGTGTACCACGGAGGTGCGGCCGGCCCCAGATGGGCCGCTTTCCGCTGGCTGCTCATGTCTCGGGCTCACTCCTCCCAGAGCAGTGCCAGCTCCAGCGAGAGGGCCTCGAAGGGCTCGGCGCGGACCTGGTCCTGGCCGGTGTGAGTGCCCCGCGGTTTCCAGCGGCTGCCTTCCAACCCGTACACTTCCAATTCCTGCCGCAGCGGGTCCACCAGCCAGAGGTGGCGCACGCCCTCCCGGGCGTAGACCTTCATCTTCTTCTCCCGATCCAGCTTCACCGTGGACGGAGAGAGCACCTCGCAGACCCAGTCAGGTGCCAGGGTGAAGCCCACCACTCGTGGCATTTTCGGCATGCGCTCCCGGCGCCAGCCCGCGATGTCCGGCACGAGCACGTCCTCGCCCAGGTGCAGCTCCGGCTCGAACAGCAGGCGCCAGCCTCCAGGTCCGCCTTGTCCCCTACCGAAGGGGCCTCGCAGCTCGCCGAAGAGCTCCGAAGTCGCCACCGCGTGGAGCGAGGCCGGTCGGGGACTCACGTACAGCTCGCCGTCCACCAGCTCCGCCACCTGGTGCGGCGGCACGGCCTCCAGGTCCGCGTAGGTTGCTTTCCTCCGGCCGCCGCCCATGTCCGGAGCATGGGCAGCCGGCCGTGCCTCTTCAAGAGGGCTCCGGGGAGCCCCGCTGGCTTCAGGGTTCATACGGACAGATTACTGTCTACCTGACGCATTGTGTAGCCCCGGGTGACTGGAAAGGTCACCTCCCTCGCGGTGTCGCAGTCCAGGTGCGTTCGCGAGCGACTGTCTCCTCGGATGCTCACACGCCCAGAGGGTCAGCCGGTTGTCGTCACCACGTCCGCGCCCAGGCCGGGGCGACGCGGTGCTCGGGCGTGTTCCCGTTGAGGTCGGCCAGCTCCCTCGGTGTCCACGCGCCCCCCGCTCCCGGTTCCGCCGCGAACACCTTCCCGCCTCCGACGTACACCAGCCTCCCTCGCGCGTCCCAGTCCGCCCACTCCGCCGAGGGCAGCGGCGTCGACTCGCCCGTGCTCGCCTCCCTCACGCTGAAGCCGTAGTGCGTCCGGAACTCCCGAAGCTCCTTCGTCATCACCAGCGTGAAGCGCGCCGCCGGGCCGGCCTTCTCGCGCACCTCGGGTTGCTCCGTCACGTAGCCGGCCCGCGTGCTCAGCGTGTAGAGCTGCTTCTCCAGCGACTCGGCCAGCATCTCGTCGGACGAGAGCCCCCGGGCCCGCATCTCCTCGTAGGCCAGCGCGAAGTCGCTCTGGACGAAGCGCCCCTTCCACTCGCGCTCCAGCCGCCAGCCGTCTCGCGACAGCCGCCGGGCGAGCACCGTGTCGTCCTCTCCCCGCTCCCCCTCGTTGCACCTCACCTCGAGCCCCCTCGGCGGGTGTCGCTCGTGCGCTCGCGCCTGCGTCTGGAAGTGGTTCAGCCACACGCGCGTCTCCGTCTCGAAGAGCCCTCCCCCGTTCCAGCAGTCGCCCTTGGGCCAGAGCGCCAGGGCCGTGAGGTACGGCGGCCGGCTGAGCGCCGTCCACGCATACGTGTACTCCCTGTCCTGGAGCGTCCGCGCGTTCATCTTCCGCGCGAAGTAGAGGAGCTTCGTCCCGTCCGGCGACAGGTCGGCCCGCTTCTCGTACAGCCGGCCCTTGAACCACTGTCCCGGCTCGAAGGTGTCCTCGGCGAGGTTCCAGCGCACCAGCTGCGTCCACTGCGTGGGGCCACGTCGGAAGAGCACTCCGAGGGGCGCCTCGCGGGCGAGGAGGAAGTACAGGCGGCACGGCGGCCGCTCCCGAGGGGTCTTGCTCATGGCACCGTCAAGCCGCTCGGAGGAGGAAGGCGTCCAGCGCCGCGTTGAAGCCCTCCGGGTCGTCCATCATCAGCCAGTGGCTCACCCCCGAGAGCGCCTTCACCTCGATTCCGGGCACCCGGCGGTGCAGCGCCCTGGCTCCGAACGCCTCCAGCGTGTGGGCCGCGGCGATGACGAGCCGCG
>NZ_DASVSO010000928.1:0-6520 GCF_036388035.1 Archangium sp. | reverse complement strand
CGCGCAGAGCAGTGCGAGCGTCGTCAGCAGGCGTGGAGGGAGCCAGGAGAAGCGACGGGAGCGGCGTGGGGTCGGGGTCATGACGGCGAGCGTGCCGGCTGGGACCATCCGGGAGCAACAGGAAAATCGTGAAAGCCACTTCCTTCCAGTAATGTCGTGCCCTCGCACGGGAGGAGTCATGAGCCGCTATTCGTTGGAGGAGTTCGTCCAGAAGACGTCGCAGAAGGACCAGCAGCAGGGCCTCTTCGAGCTGGAGAGCAGTGCCATGCTCGAGGTGAACCTGCGTGGGCAGGTGTGGACGAAGACGGGGTCGATGGTGGCCTACCAGGGAGGCATCACCTTCCAGCGGGAAGGAATGATGGAGGGAGGCGTGGGCAAGGCGTTCAAGCGGGCCTTGACGGGCGAGGGCGCGGCCCTGACGAAGGCGCAGGGGATTGGCCGCGTCTACCTGGCGGATGCGCACAAGAAGATCTCCATCCTGCGCCTGGAGAACCAGTCCCTCTTCGTCAACGGCAATGACCTGCTGGCCTTCGAGGATGGCCTCCAGTGGGACATCAAGATGATGCGCCGCATGTCCTCGATGATGGCGGGAGGCCTCTTCAACGTGAAGCTGGAGGGAACGGGGCTGGTGGCCATCACCAGCCATGGAGATCCACTCACCCTGCGGGTGGGACACAACCGCACGGTGGTGACGGACCCCAATGCCACGGTGGCCTGGTCGGGAAACCTCGAGCCCGAGCTGAAGACGGACATCACCGTGGGGACGCTCTTCGGGCGCGGCGGCGGGGAGGCGTTCCAGCTCAAGTTCGAGGGCGAGGACGGCTTCGTCGTGGTGCAGCCCTACGAGGAGCTCGCCCTGCAGCAGGGGGCGGGCCGCTGAGAGAGCACGTCAGGGGCGCTCTTCACGAAAGTCCCTCGGGTCGACTACGCTCCTGACCGTGACGCCCTACACCATGCTGCACCTCGCGCTCGCGGGAGCATTCTTCGTGCTCTCGCTGGTGCATTTCGCGACCTGGGCCGCTGTGAGATCCCAGCGGGTTCAGCTCTGGCTCGCCTCGAGCTTCCTCGGGTTCGCGGTGCTCAGCTTCACGCCGGCCTTCACCAGCCGCGAAGCCAGCGTGATGATCGCCGATACGCGTCCGTGGCTCCTCCTCGGCGTCCTCCCGTCGATCCCCCTCCCCTACACCCTGCTTCGCGTCGTGTGGTCGCTGCTGGATCAGCCGCTCATCCTCTGGCGACGCGTGATGTTGGGGGTGGCCCTCGCGCTCGGTGTGGTGCGAGTGCTCGACGTCTCCTGGTCACTCCTCTCGCTGCCCGCCAGCGGTTTGACTGCGGAGGCGCTCTCGCGGGCGACCGCGGGCCTGAGCCTCCCGCTGTTCTGGCTTCTCGCGACGTGCGTGGCCGGGACCTGGGCGGTCGAAGCGGCGCGGCTCCTCAAGCGCCGGGGCGCGATGGCGGCCGCCGTGCTCGCCGCCGCGCTGTGCGCGCTCGCGCTCCTCGGCCGCGAGCTCGCCGTCGACGCTGGCTGGAGCAAGGGGCCTCCGCTCTTCGCGCTCGTGGGACTCCCCTTCCTGCTGCTCGCTTCCACGGCGCTCGCCATCCTCACCGCGCGCTCGCTGCGCGGCGCGGACCTGGGAACCGGCATCCACCGCTACCGCCGGCTCATCCGGCTCGGACGCGGCGGCATGGGTGAGGTGTGGCTCGCGGTGCGCACTGGCCGCGCGGGGTTTCATCGGCTCGTCGTCCTCAAGCGGATGCTGGATGAGGACTCCGAGGACCCCACGGTCCGGCTCCACCGCTTCATCGGCGAAGCGCGCACCGCCGCGCGCCTCCATCACCCGAACATCGTGTCCGTCTACGATCTCGGGCAGGTGGATGGCGGGTGGTTCATCGTCATGGAGTACCTCAGTGGCGTGAGCGTGCTCGAGCTCGCCCGACGCGTCCAGAAGGGAGGCACGCTGCCGCTCGAGGTGATCGTCGAGATCTGCCAGCAGGCCCTGCGCGGGCTCGCCTACGCGCACGAGCGGGGCGTGATTCATCGCGACATCAGCGCGGACAACCTCGTCGTGTCGTTCGATGGCGTGGTGAAGGTCGTCGATTTCGGCATCGCGCATGGCTCCGGAGAACCTCAGGAGCGCGTCTCCGCCACGAACGTCTCCTTGCCTCCCACGGCGAGTCGGCTCACCCAGGTCGGCAGCATCATCGGAAAGGTCCCGTACATGCCGCCCGAGCGCCTCGAGGGGGCCGAGGCGACCGAGTCCGGCGATCTCTTCGCTCTGGGCTGCATCCTCCACGAGCTGCTGTTCGGCGAGCTTCCCGACTCCACCGCGGGGGGCCTCCAGCTTCCGCGCCTGGAGCGACCCGACGCACCCGCCGCGTATCAGCTGCTCAGGAAGGTCCTCGCCAAGGCACTTCACCCCCAGCGGGAGGGACGCTTCATCGACGCGAAGGCGTTCCAGCATGGTCTCGAGCTGGTTCGCCACGCGCTTCCGGCGGTCGATCTCACGGGCTGGCTGCGTGAGAGCTTCGCGGAGCGATGGGCGCGCCAGCGGCAGCTCTCGGAGCTCGGCGACCCCACGCCCGCCGAGGTGGAGGCGCTGCTCACGCGTGAGTCCACCGCGGCGCCCGGAGCGGATTCGGAGGCAACGCAGCTGGTCGGTTCGAAAGCCGCGCGGCCCGTCGAGGACCAGGAGACGCGGCTCGTTCAGCGTCCGCGCTGAAACCGTTCGCCGCCGTCGACGCGCCCGCCCTGTTCCTCGAGGACGTGCGCGCGTTCTTCCGGGAGCTTCGCTAGTCCTGGGCGTACGCCTGCTCGAGGCGCGCGATGTCGAACTTCTTCATGGTGAGCATGGCCTGCATCACGCGCTGCGTCCGCTTCGGGTCCTTGTCCTGCATCAGCTGGATGAACCGGGTCGGGACGATCTGCCAGGAGAGGCCGAACCTGTCCTTGAGCCAGCCGCACTTGCTCTCCTGACCCCCGTTGGCGGTCAGCTTGGACCACAACGTGTCGACCTCCTCCTGCGAGTCACAGCTCACCGCCAGGGAGATGGCCTCGGTGAAGTTGAAGACGGGGCCACCATTCAACGCGCTGAACTTCTGCCCCGCGAGCTGGAATTCAACCACCATGGCCGACCCCTTGGGGCCCGGTCCCGCGTCGCCATAGCGAGACACGCTCAGGATCTTCGAATCCTGGAAGAGCGAAACATAGAGGTTCGCCGCCTCCTCCGCCTCCGTGTTGAACCACAGGAACGGCGTGATCTTCTGAGGGGTTGCCATGATCATGCTCCTTTGACGCTGGGGGTGAACTGCGTTTCGAGGTATCGGCGCAGGTGACGCAGGGACTCGGCCGCGATGTCGGGGCCCTGCTTCGCCTTGGCGAGAATGAACGCGCCCTGGATGGTGTCAATGGGGTGCTCGCCCCTCGGAGTGGGAAGGGCACGTCCCCTGCCCGGAGGGCGGGTGTCACGGAGGGCGTTGCCGGTCGTTTCCCGATTCAGGGGTTGGCAGTGGGGAGCCGCTCGAGCATCAACATCGGCTCGCCCTTGTACGCGCCGCGTGAGAACTCGCGGAACCCACACTTGTGCGCGACCTTGAGGGACGGCTCATTGCCCGGGTCGATGATGCACACCACGCGCTCCGGACCGAACCTGTCCTCCGCCCACTTCAGCGCCGCGCGCACGGCCTCCGTGGCGTACCCCTTTCCGTGGGCCCACGGAGCCAGCACCCATCCCGCCTCCCGGTCTTCCCCCAGTGACGGCTCGAGGTCCCGGCGGAAGTCCGCGAGGCCCACCTCGCCGACGAACCGGCCCGTGCTCTTCTCGCGCACCACCCAGAAGCCGAACCCCATCAGCTCCCAGTGGCCCACGTAGCGCAGCAGGCGGGCCCACATCTCCTCGCGGGTAGACGGCTTGCCGCTGATGTATCGAGCGACCCGCGGGTCTCCCCACATCGCGAGGGCTTCCTCGAAGTCCTCGAGTCGTGGGCGGCGCATCGTGAGACGTTCGGTGTCGATGGCGGGACTGAGGCTGGTGGGCACGGACTCCCCTCCTGTGCGGTTCACGGCAACGTGCCACCACGAAAGGCGCGGCACAACCCGGGTGCACAGCCCGGGCGCTCCTCCCGCCAGGGCCGTTCCTCGTGGAGACACGCGGAGAGCGGACCTTTCTCCTGCGGGCCCACCCGCTGGACGATCCGCGGTTGACCAGAACCCGACACCCGAAGCTCGAGCAGCGCCCGAGTCCTTCCTGCTCCTTTGCCTTTTCTCGCCAACCCCAAGCTATGGTGGAAAGGCAATCATCCGATTGCGGAATTTCGTCGCGGGGGAAATCGAATGAATCGCTTTGGCGTTCTGGGCGTGGCGCTGCTCTCTCTTCTGGCCTCCACGGGCTGCACGCGTTCCATCACCCTGAAGTACAACCCCGGGGTATCGCTGAACAAGGCCGTCAAGAGTTCCTCCGCCAGGCTGGGCATCGCCCGCTTCGAGGATAAGCGGGCCTGGGTCAAACCCAACGACAGCGAGTCCGAGTCCTTCATTTCGAGCGCGGGCCCCTGGAAATTCGGCTTGGGCTACAAGGGCAAGGAGTACATGCCCGTCAACGAGCTCGTGCAGGAACTGTTCGTGGAAGAGTTCCAGCGGGGCGGCCTCAATGCCCAGCCGCTCGATAACCAGGGGGAGTTCGACGAGGACGCTCTGCGGCAGCTCGGACAAGAGAGGCAGCTGGAGTACGTGTTGAGCGGGAAGATCCTCAGCTTCGAATTCGCCAATGACACGGGGATGGTGACGGTCGATTCCCGGCGGACGGTGACCTTGGCCCTCGACATCCTCCGGGTCGATGGCAAGACCCCCTCCACCTCACAACTCTTCACGGAGACGATGAACGAGAATGAGGGAATGGGGGTCCTCCACTCCACGAACGTGGACAAGCTGGTCAACGACGTGTTCAAGAAGGTACTCGGTCAGGTCATCCTCAAGGTCTCCGACCAGATGGCAGTGGATGCGAACAACGTCGCCCTGCGGGTGCGAATCAATGGGGTCGAGCACCCGCTGCTCGCCTCGGCCATGCTGGAGCAGGGCAACAACTGACCGCGAAACGCGGGAGCGGCACCTTCGTGCCTTCAGGCCTCCACCGGCGGAGACACGCGGCGCGCGGTGAGCGCGGCCCCCGCGGACGCGGCGCTCACGAATACCAGCGCGAGCCACTGCGTCACGGTGAGCTGCTCACGCAGGAACACCAGGCCCGAGAGGGCCGCGGCCGCGGGCTCCAGACTCATCAGGATGCCGAAGGTGCGGCTCGAGAGCACACGCAGCGCCATCATCTCCAAGGTGAACGGCACCGCACTGGAGAGGAGCGCGACAGCCAGGCCCGCCATGAACAGCGGAGGCGTCAGGCGTGCCGCGAGGCCCTCCGCGAACGAGAAGGGCAGCACCGCCAGGGACGCGAACAGCATTCCCGTCGCGACGCTTTGCCCTCCTGGGAACACCTTGGACACGCGCCCACCGAGCACGATGTAGGCCGCCCAGAAGCCACCCGCGAGCAGCGCCAGCACCACCCCCAGCGGATCGAGCGTGCCGACTCCACCGCGCCACGGAGTGATGAGGGCGATGCCGGCCGCCGCGAGCACCACCCACAGGAAGTCCGAGGCGCGCCGCGACCCGAACACCGCGAGCGTCAGGGGCCCCACGAACTCCAGCGTGACGCCCAGCCCCAGCGGGATGCGCTCGAGCGCCTTGTAGAAGCTCAAGTTCATCGCGCCGAGCACCACCCCATAGGGGATGACCGCGACCCACTGCGCGCGCGTGAGCCGCGCGAGCGGCGGACGGAACACCGCGAGCAGCAGGAGCGCGGACAACCCGATGCGCATGCCCGCCGTGCCCGCCGAGCCGAGCACCGGGAACAGCTCCTTCGCGAAGGCGGCGCCGCCCTGCACGCTCACGACGGCGAGGAGCACCGCGGGGATGGGGGGCAGGGCCCAAGGAGGACGGACCGGGGGTGCTTCGCTCATGCGCGTCACCCTACCCGCTTCCCGACGCCCATTGTCCCACGATGCGGGTGGCTGGCTTCGGGGTGGGCGATTCGCGGCATCAATCCGCGTCGGACCAGTCGCACTCGCCACCGCTCACGGTCTCCTTCGCGCTCACCCCGACCTTCTCCGGGCCGGGCGTGAGTGTGGTGGTGGTGAGCGTCACGGTGGGTTGGCAGAACGGGTGGTTGAGGTACGTGGTGCACCTGGTGCGCAGCTCGAGCCCCGTTCCCTTGCGACGCACGGTCATCTCACAGCCGTCCCGCTCGGAGGCGTGCTCATTCCACTCCTCCACCTGCATGTCCACCAGCTTGCCGGCCGCGTCGCGCAGCACGGTGCGCAGGTGCAGGCGAGGACCATGGCCGGGCGAGGAGCCGCCCTCGGTGCGCAGGAGCACCACCGTGAGGCGCCGGTCCCCCTGCGCGAGCGTTTCCTTCTGGAGCACCTTCGCCCCATGCTCGGGGCGCGGGCAGTCGAGCTGTTCGGCCGGTACGCGCAC
>NZ_DASVSO010000927.1:0-8443 GCF_036388035.1 Archangium sp. | reverse complement strand
GGCGGTGAGCGAGACGGCCTGCCCCATGGTGGCCAGGTCGATCGCGCGGTCCACGTCCTGCTCCTTGAAGTACTGCGTCACGTCGCCCACGTCCGAGACGAAGACGAACGAGCGCACGCGCACGAAGAGCGACTGGAGCGTGTAGGTGAAGAGCAGCATCATCCGCGACGCGTTGCGCACCGAGTCGGAGACGTCACAGAGGACGACGACTTCGGGGCGCTCGGGGCGGCGGGCGCGAAATAGGGGCACCATGGGCACCCCACCCCACGGCAGGTTGCGGCGCAGCGTGCGGCGCACGTTGAGCGTCCCCTTCCGCTTGGAGCGCGCCTTGCGGATGAGCCGGGCCTTCAGCTTCTCGGCCAGCGTCTTCACCGCCGCCTCCATCTGGTTCACCTCGGCGTGGCTGAGCTGGTGCAACGGCTTGTCCACCACCCCGCCCGAGGGCTTGCGGATACGGGCCTCGGCCTGGCGCTTCACCTCGCGCCGCGCCGCCTCCTCCACCTTGCGCATGGCCTCGGCCACGTGGCGCGAGACGATCTCCACGCCCTCGGCCGGCAGGCCCCGCTTGCGCAGCTCGTCCTCCATCCCCTTGAGCTCCGAGCGCGCCCGGTCCACGCCCGCGGCCACCAGCAGCCGCCGGGAGAAGAAGCCCGTCTGCATCGTGCTCTGCATCTGCGAGAGGTCCAACTGGAGCGTGGCCGCCCGGAAGATCTGCGCGAGCCTCGCCCGATCCCCCATGAGGGCCGCCTGGGCCAGCGGGGACAGCTCGGGGAAGAGCTGGTTCATCTGGAACAGGAGCATCGTGAGGTTGTCGCCCTCGATGAGCCCCTGCTCCTGAATCTGCTGCGCCAGCGACTTGTCGATCGCCTCGAACGTCTTCGCCGCCCCCGAGAAGAAGAAGTCGAAGGCGCGGTTGAAGACGTCCACGTCCTGCTGGCGCTTGACGAGGGTGGTGCGCAGCACCGAGCGGAAGATGCCCTTGTCCTGGAGCCCCACCTCGGAGGCCGCCCGGGCCGCGTCCGAGACCTCGGACGTGCTCACACGCACCCCGTTCTGGCGGAGGACCTCGGCGAACTCGACGATGCGTGCGTCCATGGGTAGGGGGGGTCCTCGACTCGGTGCCAGACGTTCTAACAGCCTCGGGTCCGCGATGTGAGCGCTCGTCCTCCCTGCGGGCGGCCCGTGTGTCCTGTATATCCACCCCGAGGAAAGCCGAGGGAGACATTCATGCCAACAGCCGTCGTCACCGGGGCGGGCATCCGGATTGGAAAGGCCATCGCCTTGGCGCTCGCCGAGGTGGGGTACGACCTGGCCCTGCACGTCAACCGCTCGACCGAGGGAGCCGAGGAGGTCGCCGGGAAGGCCCGCGCCCTAGGACGGACCGCCACGGTGTACCGCGCCGACCTGGGGACGCCGCGTGAGCTGGAGTCCCTGGCGACGACCCTGCGCGAGGCCCACCCGACCATCGACGTCCTCGTGAACAACGCGGGCATCTTCGAGCGCGTGGCCTTCGAGAACATCACCCGGGAGCGGTACCACCGGATGATGGGGATCAACCTGGAGGCGCCCTTCTTCCTCACCCAGGCGCTGCTCCCCGCGCTGCGAGCCACCCCCTCCCCGCTCGTGGTGAACCTCACCGACATTGGCGCGGAGCGGGCGGTGAGCCACTACGCCCACTACACCGCCAGCAAGGCGGGCCTGCTCATGCTCACCCGGGCGCTGGCCGTGGAGCTGGCGCCCCAGGTGCGGGTGAACGGCATCTCCCCAGGGACGGTCATCTTCCCGGAGGACTTCGACGAGGCCACCCAGAAGGCCATCCTCGCTCGCATCCCCCTCGGGCGGGTGGGCACGGCCGAGGATGTGGCCCGGGTGGTGGTCTTCCTGGCCCGCGAGGCCCCTTATATCTCCGGACAGG
The DNA here is from genome assembly GCF_036388035.1 of Archangium sp. Taxonomy (GTDB): domain Bacteria; phylum Myxococcota; class Myxococcia; order Myxococcales; family Myxococcaceae; genus Archangium. The sequence continues at coordinate 6,528 of NZ_DASVSO010000927.1, read as the reverse complement.
TGATCGCCGTGGATGGAGCCCGGAGCGCCCAGCTATGAACCGCCCCCTCTCCGAGGTTGCCCCGCGAGACGCGCAGGGCCGCCCGTTGGATGTGATCGAACTGCGCCAGCTCCCCGTGCGGTGCATCGTCGGGGTGTACCCCGCCGAGCGAGGCACGCCGCAGCCGTTGGATCTCGACGTGGCGCTGTACCTGGACACCCGGAAGGCCGCCGCGGCGGGCAGCCTGCGCGACACGGTGGACTACGCGCGGCTGTCCGGGGAGCTGCGCTTCCTGCTGGAGACGGCCGACTTCCGCATGCTGGAGACGGCCGCCGAGGCCCTCTGCCGCTACATCCTGGCCCCGCCCACCGAGGACTCGGCGCGAGCCCCGGTGCGGGCCGTCACCCTGCGGCTGTCCAAGCCGGAGGCCCTGGGCCGAGCGGGACTCGCCTCGTTGCAGGTGCATCGCACCGCGGACGAGTACCAGTTCGAGCTGGAGCAGAAGCCCTTCGGGCAGGTGGACATCGTCTTTCAGGACGAGCACGTCGGCATCTACCGGCTGCGCGTGGCCCCGGGCCGCACCATCCCCACGCACGAGCACCGGGTGATGAATGAGGCGGAACTGGTGCTGGGCCATGGGCTGCTGCTCCAGGGCCGTCCGGTGCCTGCGGGCACGGGTTTCCGCTGGCCGAGGCACTTCCCGCACCGCTACGACAACCCGAGGACGCTCGAGCAGACGGTGCTGTGCGTGGACCGTCCAGCCTTCCTCCCCCACGACGAGGTGGAGGTGCCCGAGCCCGAGGGCGGACTGATGCCGATAGAGGGCCGCGCCTACTACCCGGCGGCGGCGAGCACCCCAGAAGCGGAGGGCGAGCGATGGTGAGCACACGCCCCGTGGGCACCCGGAAGGTGCTGGTGACGGGCGGGGGCAGCGGCATGGGCCTCGCGGTGGCCGAGGTGCTGCTGCGAGCGGGAGGCCAGGTGGCGGTGACGGGGCGCCGGGCGGAGCGGCTGGAGGCGGTGGTGCGCGCCTGGCCCGGTCAGGCGGTGGCCGTCCCCTGCGATCTGGCGTCTCCTTCCGAGCGCGCGGGACTGCTGGCGCGGGCGGCTGAGAAGCTGGGCGGATTGGACGGACTGGTCCACTCGGCGGGGATCGTGGAGCACCAGCTCCCCGGCCACATCTCCGAGGAGGCCCTGCGGGCCCAGCTCGAGGTCAACCTGGTGGCCCCGCTGCGCCTGGGTGAGGAGGCGCTGTCGGTCCTGGAGGACGGTGGGGGCATGGTGTTCATCGCCTCCACCCTGGCCCAGCGGCCGCTGACCACCAGCGCGGTCTACAGCGCGTCCAAGGCCGGATTGCTCGCGGCGATGCGCTCACTGGCCCTGGCGGGTGCCTCGCGGCGGGTCCGAGCCAACGCCGTCTGCCCGGGAGTGGTGGACACGGAGATGGTGCGGGCCCCGCGCTTGAGCCCCGGTGAGCCACCTCCCAAGGGCGAGGAACTCGAGCGGAGGATCTCCGCTCAACTGTCCACGCTGGGGGCTCTGCACCCGATAGGACGACTCGGGAAGGCCGAGGAGGTGGCCGAGGCGGTGGTACACCTGCTCTCGGCCCCGTGGACGACCGGCAGCGAGCTGGTCATCGACGGAGGCCTGCTGCTGCGGGAGTGAAGCTCAGTCGTGCTCGCCCCGGTAGATGCAGCCCGAGGTACAGGTCTCGCGCACCATCACCTGGGAGAGCTGCGGGAGACGAGGCCGCACCCGCTGCCAGATCCACCGCGCCAGGTTCTCACTGGTGGGGTTGGACAGCCCGTCGATCTCATTGAGGTAGTAGTGATCGAGCTGGGCCTGGATCGGCTTGAAGGCCTCGGTGAGATCGGCGAAGTCCATCACCCACCCCGAGTCCGCCCCCACCTGACCCTGGACATGGAGGGTCACGCGGTAGGAGTGGCCGTGCAAACGGGAGCACTTGTGTCCCGCCGGCACATTCGGGAGGCGGTGAGCCGCCTCGAAGGTGAACTCCTTGAAGATCTCCAAAACAGACTCCTGTGTGCCTCGGGGTGATTACCGGGGCAGCTCGAAGGACATCACGGATTCCACGTGGTGCGTCTGGGGGAACATGTCCACCACCTGGAGCGCGAGCGGCTTATAACCCGCCTCTACCAGTCCGGCCGCGTCCCGCGCCAGCGACCCTGGATCACAGGCCACATACACCACGCGCTTCACCCCCAGCGCCTTGAGCCACCGGGCGAGCCCCGGCGCCCCGGTCCGAGGAGGATCCGCCAGCGCGAGGTCGAAGCGATTCCCCTCGCGGAGGAGGCCCTCGCACACCTTCCGGGCGTCGCCCTGGATGAAGCGCACATTGGTCACCCCACCCTCCCGAGCGCTGCGCTGGGCCATGTCCACCGAGGCCGGGGAGGACTCCACCCCGAGCACCGAGGCCGCGCTCGCCGCCAGCGGGAACGTGAAGTTGCCATTGCCCGAGTACAGCTCCAGCACCGCGTCCGTCTCGCGCGGGGCCAACTCGTACAGGGCCGACGTCACCAACCCCACGTTGGCCTCCGCATGGGCCTGGGAGAATGCGTCCGGCCGCAGGTACTGCGGCACCTCCGGCCGCAGCGGAGAAATGGAGCGCAGCACCGGCTTGCCGAGGAGGCGCGGCGAGCCCTCCTTGGGCACCAGCACCGCACCCTCGAGCCGCAGCGCGCGCACCGCCGCCTCGCAGGCCTCCACGTGCCTCGGAGTCGCCTGGCCCTTCAGCATCACCGCGAAGGCCGCCTTGTCGCCCTCGGCCAGCAGGTGCACCTCCTCCGCGTCCCGGGACACCGGCTTGAGCAGCGGCGCCAGCTTGCCCGGCAGCCCCGCGAGCACCGGCACTAGCGCGCCGCACTCGCTCACCGGCACCCGGTCATGGCTGCGCCGCCCGAAGTAGGTCAGCTCGTCCTTGAGGAAGTGCAGCACCGCGCGTCGCCGGTAGCCGAAGTCCGTGGGAGCGATCAGCAGGGGCCGTACCGCGAAGCTGTCCCGCTTCAGCCGGCCCAGGTGCTCCAGGGCGGAGAGGACGATCTCCTGCTTCGCGGCACGCTGGGCGGACTCGGACAGCTCCAGCCAGTCGCACCCACCGCACCGGGCGTTGAGGGCACAGGGCGAGCGCCGCCGCTCCCGGCTCGGCGCCAGCACCTCACCGAGGAGATGGCCGCGCATCACCTTGCCCTCCTGCTCCAGGCGCACGCGCACACGCTCGCCAGGGAAGGTGCCGGGCACGAAGACGGTACGGCCCTCGTACGAGGCCACGCCCTCTCCGAGCTGCCCGAGGCGCTCGATCGTCAATTCAATGGGGGTATCCGGCAGCATGGGAAACGGGGAAGCGGCGACCCTTTCAGGGCGCCATCCTTATTCGACCTCCGCTCCAGCGCAGGTATTCCGCCGCGGCCCCGGAAAGCGGGACCGCGGCGGGCACGGCGAGAGACCGGGGGACCGATCTCAGAGCTTCATCTCACGCACGTCCGGGGCCACCTTGAGCCTGGGCTCGGTGAGCTCCTGCACCTGCGCCACCGTCACGCCGGGGGCGAGCTCGCGCAGCACGAGCCCCTCGGGCGTCACGTCGATGAAGGCGTAATCGGTGACGATGTGGTTGACGCACTTGAGGCCGGTGAGGGGCAGCGCGCACTTCTTGAGGATCTTCATCTTCGGCGGCTTTCCCTCCTTCCGGCTGACGTGCTCCATGGTCACGAAGACGCGCTTGGCGCCCACCGCGAGGTCCATGGCACCGCCCGGGCCCTTCACCTTGGTGCCGGGGATCATCCAGTTGGCGAGGTCACCCTCCTGGCTCACCTCCATGGCGCCGAGCACGGCCATGTCGACGTGGCCGCCGCGGATCATCCCGAAGGACAGCGCCGAGTCGAAGAAGGAGGCGCCCTTCACCACCGTCACCGTCTCCTTGCCGGCGTTGATGAGATCCGGATCCTCCTCGCCTTCCATGGGCCAGGGGCCCATGCCGAGGATGCCGTTCTCGGACTGGAACATGACATCGAGACCCTTCGGAATGTAGTTGGCCACCAGTGTGGGGATGCCAATTCCGAGGTTCACGTAGTAGCCATCGCGCAGCTCCTGGGCGATGCGCTGGGCAATCTGCTCACGGGTCAGGGGCATGGCGTCCTCTCAGGCCTTCTTCTGCACGGTGCGGCGCTCAATCCACTTCTCGAGATCCTTCGACTGGACGATGCGCTGCACGAAGATGCCGGGCAGGTGCACCTGATCCGGGTCGAGCTCGCCGGCGGCCACGATGTGCTCGGCCTCGACGATGGTGACCTTTCCCGCCATGCACATCATCGGCGAGAAGTTGCGGGCCGTCTTGCGGAACACCAAGTTGCCCCAGGTGTCCGCCTTCCAGGCGCGCACGATGGTGAAGTCCGCCTTGAGCGGCGTCTCCAGCACGTGCAGCCGCCCGTCGATCATCCGCGTCTCCTTGCCTTCGGCGAGCGGAGTGCCAGCGCCCGACGGCGTGAAGAAGCCACCGATGCCGCAGCCGCCCGCGCGGATGCGCTCGGCCAGCGTGCCCTGCGGGTTGAGCTCGACCTCCAGCTTTCCGGCGAGCATCAGGTCCTCGAAGATCTTGTTCTCGCCCACGTAGCTGGCGACGAGCTTCTTCACCTGGTTGGCCTTGAGCAGGATGCCCAGGCCCAGCTCGGTGGTGCCGCAGTTGTTGGAGATGATGGTGAGCCCCTGAGTCCCCTTGCGGTGCAGGGCCGCGATGAGGTTCTCGGGGTTGCCGCACAGCCCGAAGCCGCCGCTCATCAGCGTGGCGCCATCCGGGATGTCACGGACGGCCTCGTCCGCGCTCGCGATGATCTTGTTCATGAGCCCCTCCTACGAGAACGGGGCGAAGGCCCGTCACAGGCCTCCACCCCGCCCCCCTCCGTCAGCCGGAGAGGGAGTGCGTCCCACGTGGGACTAGCGCTCCACCATCAGCGCGATGCCCTCGCCGCCGCCGATGCACAGCGACGCGACGCCCCGCTTCTTGTTCGTGTCCTGCATCGTGTGCAGCAGGGTCACCAGGAGGCGCGCGCCCGAGGCGCCGATCGGGTGGCCGAGCACCACCGCGCCGCCGCGCACGTTCACCTTCGAGCCCTCCAGGCCGAGGATCTTGTTGTTGGCCAGGGCCACCACCGCGAAGGCCTCGTTGATCTCCCAGAGGTCCACGTCGGTGGTCTTGTGGCTGGTGCGCTTGAGCAGGGCGTTGATGGCGTCGGCCGGAGCGATGGTGAACTCCACCGGCTTGCGGGCGGCCCCGGCGTAGCCGGCGATGCGGCCCAGCACGGTGCGGCCCTCGGCCTTGGCGCGCTCGGCGCTCATCAGCACCAGCGCCGCGGCGCCGTCGTTGATGGAGGAGGCGTTGGCGGCCGTCACCGTGCCGTCCTTCTTGAAGACGGACTTGAGCGTGGGGATCTTGTCCGGCCGGGCGTTCTTGGGCCCCTCGTCCTCGCTCACCACCACGTCGCCGCCCTTGCCGCCGGGCACGGTGACGGGGACGATCTCCCGGGTGAACAGGCCGGCCTTCTGGGCCTCGATGGCGCGCTTGGTGGACTCCAGGGCGTACTCGTCCTGGTTGGCGCGGCTGATGCCCTGGGTGGTGGAGCACTCCTCGGCGCAGTTGCCCATGTGGACGTTGCCGTAGGGATCCCACAGGCCGTCGTGGATCATCGCGTCCTTGAACTCCACGTTGCCCATGCGGGCGCCGCCACGCATCGAGTGGCTGAGGTAGGGCGCGTTGCTCATGGACTCCATGCCACCGACGACCACCACCTCGGCATCCCCGAGGGCGATGGCCTGGGCGCCAGCGATGACGGCCTTCATGCCCGAGCCGCACACCTTGTTGATGGTGACGGCGGGGACGCTGTCCGGGATGCCGGCCTGGATGGCGGCCTGACGCGCCGGAGCCTGACCCACGCCAGCCTGGAGCACGCAGCCCATGATGGTCTCATTGACCTGATCCGGGGACACTCCCGAGCGCTCCAGCGCCGCCTTGATGGCGATGGCGCCGAGCTGCGGAGCCGTCAGCTTGGAGAGGGCGCCCTGGAAGGCCCCGATGGGGGTACGCGCCGCGCCCACGATGACCACTTCACGAGCCATGAACTGCCTCCTTGGGGAGGTGGAAGAGAATTTCGAATAACAGTCGGGAAGGCCCTTATCACCGAGCCCTCCGAGTGGATCAAGCCTCCTTGCCTGCCCTGAAGCCCAAAAGCAAACGGCCGAGCCCCCTCTCGGGGACCCGGCCGTCGCGTACCCTCTTATGAGGGAGACAAGCCTTACTTCTTCAGCTTGCTCGCCATCACGTCGCCGAGGCGGGCCTTGGAGCCCTCGGCCTGGCGGCGGAGGTACTCGCGGTAGTCCTCGCCCTCGCCGATCAGGGCCTTCATCGACAGGGCCACCTTCCGGTCCTGGGTGTTGATGTCGATGATCTTCACCTCGACCTCCTGGGCCTCGGTGACCACGTCACGCGGATTCTCGACGCGCTCCTCCTTCAGCTCGGAGACGTGCACGAGACCCTCGATG
>NZ_DASVSO010000926.1:0-8479 GCF_036388035.1 Archangium sp. | reverse complement strand
GTGCTCGCCCATGGCGGCACGGTGTCGGTGGGCCAGCGGCCCGGGGGCGGCGCGCGCTTCGAGCTGCGGCTGCCGCTCCAGCTGGAGCCGCGGCCCCTGCCCCTCTCACCCGCTGGCGGAGGCCCCGGCTGATACCCGGCGCGGCCTGCGCGCCCTCACCACCGCACGGGCAGTGACTCGAAGCCCCGGAAGAAGAGGCTGCTGCACTTGACCGTCGCCGGCTTCTCCTCGTCCAGGCGCAGCCCCGGCATGCGCTGGAGGAGCTCCTCGATGGCGATCTCCAGCTCGCGCCGGGCCAGACCGGAACCCAGGCAGTGGTGCGCCCCGAAGCCGAAGCTCAGGTGCTTGTGCTGGCTGAAGTCGCGCTTGATGTCGAAGCGATCCGGATCCGGGAAGACCGACGGGTCGCGGTTGGCCGCCGCCATCCCCAGGAACACCACGTCCCCCTGCTTGATGGTGCGACCGTGCAGCTGGAAGGTCTCCGAGGCGATCCGCACGAAGAAGGGCAGCGGCGGCCTGTAGCGCAGCACCTCCTCCACCGCGTTCTTCACCAGGGTCATGTCGTCCCGGAGCATCTGGAGCTGCTCGGGGTGCGTCAGCAGCTCGTGCATCGTGTTGCTGAGCAGGTCGGTGGTGGTGACGTGGCCGGCCGAGATGATGAGGTTGGCGTTGGCCACCAGCTCGTCCTCGGTCATGACCCCACCCGCCTGGGCGTGGATCATCATGCTGAGCACGTCATCCCCCGGAGCCAGACGCCGCTCCGCGATGATCTTGAGCAGGTACTCGCGCAGCTCCTGGGTGGCCCGGTTGGCCTGGTTCGCCAGCTCCACCATGTCCGTGCCCGCCGGAGGGCTGGCGAGCTTGGCGTGGGGCTCGGCCCAGGACTGGAACTGCTCGCGATCCTTGGTGGGCACACCGAAGATCTCCGCGATGGTGAGCGGGGCGAGCTGGTGGGAGATCTCCTTCACCAGGTCCATGTGGCCCTGGTGCTGGACGCGATCCAGCAGCGCGGCCACGGTGCGGCGGATGGCGGGCCGCCAGGAGTCGATGGCCTGGGGGGTGAAACCCGGGTTGGCCAGTCGCCGCAGCCGCAGGTGCTCCCGACCGTCCTTCATGCCCATCTGCAGGCGCAGGTTGCGCATGAAGTCCTGGATCAAGTCCGGACTGGCGCCCTGCAGCTGGAACTCGAAGAGCCTGGCGCGATCCCCCGTCAGGCGCGGGTCGCGGAAGCAGTTCATCACGTCCGTGTACCGGGTGACGAACCAGGCGTGCACGAGATCCGACCAGTGCACCGGGTCCTCGTTGCGCAGATCCCTGTAGACCTGAACCGGGTCGAGGAGGTTCTCGGGACTGACGGGGTTGAGGGCGACCTTCTGAGCCGGGCTCGTCACAGGTCCATCCTCCCTCTGCTGGTCAGCAGTGCGCGGTAGAGACACCGCGCGAAGCTATTGCACGCTCGCCAGCTTGTCGAGCGTCATTCAAGGCCTCCATACCTGACAGGTGCCACGCCAGCGACCCAGAAACGGACGCACCCGGTGAATAGGTCCGCTGTACCTGGAAGTGAAGACGGTCCCCGGCGGCCCTGCTCGCCTGGAGAGCGTCCGCCCACTCATCCGTCTTCACGTCAACTCAAGGACCTCCCCGATAGCTTTGGAGCTTGGCTCCATGACATGTAAGCTCCGGATCAGGTCCCATGGGAGCGCCACGCGCACGCACATGAGTTCTCTCTCGCCAGAAGCAGCCAAGGTTTTCAAGAAGTTGTGGAGTACCCACAACATGTACAACACCGCTGGCACAGGGCCCATCCTGTACCTGCTGGTGGTGATCATGGGCATCAACTGGCAGCAGGCCGTGCCCATCCTCCTCACGGTGGTGCCCTTCAACACCCTGTTGCTCACGGGCATCCTGCCCAACAAGATCATCCGCCGGGCCGTGCAGCGCGCCTTCGATGAGGCCATCACGCCGGAGGAGCGGCTGGAGCGGATCCTCAAGATTCCGGGCATCCTCGTCGCGACCATCCTCGCGGTGACTGTCCCGGGCGTGAGCCTCGTCGTGGGCTCAGCGGTATTCCTCTACGACAAGAGCCCGCTCATCATTCTCTGGGCCGCCGTCACCGTGACGCTCCACCTGATGCTGCTGATGATCCTGGCGCAGGTGGCCCACGAGCGCATCCTGGCGCCCTATGCCACCGCGGAGTTCCACAAGTCGAAGGGTGCGCTGCCCAAGCGCAGCAGCTTCCTGTGGCCTCGCCAAGCCTGGTACCTGCCGTACACCTTCGCCGTCTTCGTGGCCTGCACCCTGGCGACGACGCTCACCGTCATCGGCAAGCAGGGCTACGTGGCCTACCAGCAGCTGATGAGCCAGAGCGCGGACATGACCGCCAGCCAGTACCAGCAGCTCATCAAGGAGTCGCTCTCGGCGCTGGCCACCAACTCCTTCCTCCCCATCCTGCTGCTGGGTGGCTACCTGCTGCTCGTCGCCGCCATGACGGCCTGGCTGCTGGCGCGCCGCCTGAAGGAGGGCACCCTGAGCATCGAGGAGGCCCTGTCCGGTCTGGCCAGCGGCAACCCCAAGCTGCCCAACTGGATCTCCACCGACGAGATCGGCGACCTGTCGGGCGCCACGGCCCGCGTCTTCGAGCAGCTGCGCACCTTCTCCCTGTCGCTGCGCGACTCGGCCATCTCCCTGCAGCACTCGGCCCAGCAGCTCGGCACGTCGACCAACAAGCAGACCGAGGTGCTGTCCGTCCAGGCCACCGCGCTGCAGGAGACCCAGGTCACCACCGAGGAGATCACCCAGACCTCGCAGCTGGCGGCCAAGACGGCCAACAACATCCTCAAGCAGGCCGAGCGCGCCCAGAACATCAGCCAGTCCGGCGAGGTCGCCATCCAGGAGGGTCTGGCGGGCCTGTCGGACATCGGCTCGCAGGTGCGCGAGATCGCCACCAGCATCAAGTCCCTGGATGAGCGCGCCAAGCAGATCGCCCGCATCACCTCCATCGTGAAGGACCTGGCCGACCAGTCCAACATGCTGGCGCTCAACGCCGCCATCGAGGCCGTGCGCTCCGGCGACGCGGGCAAGGGCTTCGGCGTGGTGGCGCGGGAAATCCGCTCGCTGGCGGATCAGTCCATCCGCGCCACCCACAGCATCCGCACCATCCTCCAGGACATCGGCACCGCCATCGGCAGCGCGTCGGCGCTCACGCAGAAGGGCACCCAGCGCGTCGAGGCCAGCCTCAGTCAGATCCGCAACTTCAGCCAGCAGGTGGAGCAGCTGTCCGCCATCGTGCGCGACAACGCCAACTCGGTGCGGCAGATCGCCGCGGCGGTGACCCAGCAGGACGCGGGCATCGTGCAGATCACCCAGGCCGTCACCGACATGACGCGCATCATGGACCAGACGATGACGCAGCTGAGGGCCTCGGAGGAGGCCATCTCGGTGGTGCGCAACGTGGCCGAGCAGGTGACGGGCTTCGTGGGTCAGTACGGCTGGGCCGAGGCGGCCGAGAACGCGCTGCCCGAGCAGGCGGCGCAGCCGCCGGCCCTCCCCCGGAACTGAGCGGACTCGCGGTCCGGGCCGGCCCTCCCTCTGGCGAGAGGGGCCGGCCCGCGCGAGGCGCTAGCGCTGCTTCTGGAAGAACGGATCGCGCTTGCAGTAGGACTCCACCAGCCCGGAGATGGTCTTCACCAGGGGGCGCGTGTCCACCTCGGTGACAGGGGCCAGCAGCGCGCGGGCGGACTCCAGGTTGTCCAGGGCGAGCTTGCGCGAGCGGACGAAGATGTCCTGCAGGCTGGGCAGCAGCGCCTCGTACTGGGCCTCCGTCTCCAGCTTCCGCTCCATCCCCGGCAGGCCGGACTCCAGGGCGAGGATGCGGACGATGTTGAGGTTGTCCTCCTCCAACAGCTCCCGCTTCAGCGTGCCGAGATCCGAGGCGAACTTCACCGCCTGCCCGAGGAACTCGTACCCCGTGCGCAGCTTGCGGTAGACGGTGTCCTCCAGCTCGTCGGCCGCGAAGAGGCAGTCCAGGTCGAGGAAGTGTTTGATGCTCGCGGTCATGGTGGAGTACTTGCCGTACTCCACCGAGTTGGCGGCCGCGCGCACGCTGTTGATGCAGTGCTCGTAGCTGAACCCGGTCATCTCCTCCCAGAGATCGAAGTAGAGGGCCTGGCGCAGCCGCTCCTTGGCGGGAGAGGCGGTGGCGGGCAGCAGCTCCAGCATCTCGTGCAGCACCCGGGCGGCGCCCGAGTCGGGGACCTGGTCGGAGCGGCCCTGGAGGCGCAGGGTGAGCAGTTGCATGCTCGCGTCCAGGTGCCGCCGCCCTCCCTCCCGGTCTATCTCGTCGTCCACGACGATGTTCCACAGGTTGCAGTAGTTCTTGAGCAGCACCACGGTGGCCAGGTGCTCCCGGGGAACGAGCGGCAGGGTGAGCCCGACGCTCAGCAGCCCGAGTTGGGCGAAGTACTGCCGTGGGTTGCCACGTTCGAACTTGATGCCGTTGGACTCGATGAGCCGCGCGAGCGGCTCCGAGACGGCGGAGATTTCCGAAGGGCTGAGCATGGCGGAATCATAGGAGCAACCCGACACGTCCACCTACGCAGAGGGGCCAAGGCAGGCGGGCAGGCTCGGAAAGCCAACCGAAGCCCCCGGGCACTGACCGACGTCCGACACTCAGGCATGATGCGCCCGGACCTTTCGAGAGGACCGTCATGACCGACCCCCAGCCCCCCGCCTCCTCGTCCACCGGTTCTCCGCCGCCCCTGCCCCCTCGCGCGGGCTATCCCCTCGTGGGCGCACTGCCCTCGCTCGCGGGAGATCCGCTGGGCTACCTGCTGTCGGCCCGAGCCAGGTATGGCGACATCTACACGCTCGACCTGGGCCTCACGCGAGCGATCATGCTCAACCACCCGCGCCACGCCCAGCACGTGCTGCGTGACAACGCCCGCGGCTACGGGAAGGGCGGCCCCATCTGGGACTCCATCCGGTGCATCGTCGGCAACGGGCTGCCCACCAGCGAGGGTGAGTTCTGGCTGCGCCAGCGGCGGATGCTCCAGCCGCACTTCCACAAGGATCGGCTCGCCAGCCTGATGCACCTCATGGTGGGCGCCATCGACGAGAGCCTGGCCCGGTGGGATGCGGCCGCGGAGTCCGGCGAGCCCGTGGAGGCCTACCACGAGTTCGCTCGCATGACGATGAACGTGGTCGTCAAGAGCCTGTTCGGCGCGGGCATCACGCCCGAGGAGGCCGACGCCGTGGGCCACGAGATGAACTACGCCGTCGAGCACATCCTGGCCAGCCTCTTCACCAACGCCCTGCCCAAGTGGATGCCCGTGCCCGGCCGCAAGCGCTTCGAGAAGGCCCTGCGCACCATCGACGAGGTCGTCTACAAGCTCATCAACCGGCGCCGGGAGAGCAAGCAGAGCGGTGGGGATCTGCTGGGCATCATGCTCGACACGGTGGATGACGAGACGGGCAAGGGCATGGAGGACATCCACATGCGGGACGAGGCCGTCTCGCTCCTCATCGCGGGCTACGAGACCACGTCCACGGCGCTGGCCTTCATCTGCGGCTGCCTGCTGGAGCGCCCGGACATCGTCCGCAACCTGCAGGACGACTTCGACAAGGTGATCGGCCAGGAGACGCCGAACCTCGCCCACCTGCCCCGCCTGCCGCTGGCGCAGATGGTGGTGCAGGAGTCGCTGCGCATGTACCCGCCCACCTACTGGGTGCTGCGCACGGCGCTCGAGGATGACGTCATCGACGGCTACCGCATCCCCAAGGGGACGATCATCGGCGTCACCACGTACGCCATCCAGCGCCACCCCGAGTTCTGGCAGGAGCCCGAGAAGTTCGACCCGTGGCGCTTCACGCCGGAGCGCTCCGCCGGCCGCCACCCGCTGGCGTGGATTCCGTTCGGCATCGGCCAGAGGCTGTGCATCGGCAGGGACTTCGCGCTCATGGAGGGACAGCTCTTCCTGGCGCGGTGGCTGTCGCGCTTCGACATCGAGCCGGTGCCCGGTCGTCCCGTGAAGGCCGGGCTCGCCGCGACCATCCGCCCCCAGGGCGGCGTGTGGATCCGCCTGCGCAAGCGCACGCCCCGCGCCGTCGCCGCGGTGGGCTGAGCGCCTCGACGCACACCCCGAGCGAGGGGCCTCCACCACCCGCCGTGAGTCCGTCCGGCCCGGGTCCCTGGAGGCCCCCACCCCGCCTTTCTCTTGTTTTGAGTTGCAGCAATACTTCCCCGGTGAAATCCACCGCCCCCGGTGGAGCCCAGAAGAGGAGTCCCCACACATGTCCGAGAGTGCCGCCCACCTGCCTTCCCGGGAGGAGTTGCTGAAGCGAGCTCGCGCCCTGCTCGCTGGGCTCGACAAGGAAGACATGGGGTACTCGGAGTATGACGCGGCGTGGGTGGCGCGCGTGCCGAAGCGGGGCGCCCCTGTCCGTGAGCCCGCCTTCCCGGGCCTGCTCGAGACGGTCCGTCACACCCAGCGGGCAGATGGTGGCTGGGGCCCCGAGCAGGTGGACTACGTGTCCTCGCGCATCCTGGCCACGCTCGCCTCCGTGCTCGCGCTCACCGAGTTCGACGGCCACAAGGACCTCGCCCGGGCGAAGAAGGGCGTGGCCTACGTCCAGAAGGCCTGGTCTCGCCTGGAGGAGGAGCCGGACCTCACCATCGGCTTCGAGCTGGTGGCGCACCCGCTCATGCTGGAGCTCACCCGGCGCGCCAGCGCGACCGAGGAGCTGCGGGGGCTCGAGCAGGTGCTGGACGAGGCGAAGCTCCTGTTCGACGAGAAGATGTCGCGCCTGCCCAAGGAGCTGACCTACTGGCCCGAGCTCAGCCTGGCGTTCTCGCTCGAGTTCCTCCACGACAAGCTGAACGCGAAGAAGGCCCGGGGCCTCGTGGGCCACAGCGGCACCATCACCGCGAGCGTGGCGGCCACGGCCTACTACGTCATCGAGAGCGGCGATGAGACCTCGTACAAGGCCCTCGAGCGGCTGGTGGAACGCGGCAACCTGGAGAACATCTCCTACGCCGTGGATACGCGGCTGTGGGAGACCATCTGGACGCTCCACAACCTGCACGTGGCCGGGCTGACGGCCGACTTGAAGGAGGAGTGCCGCTACCGGCTCGACTTCATCCACAAGCACATCGGCACCCACGGGCTCGCCTGGTCCACGGAGATCTCCTACGGCGATTCGGACGACTCGGCGGTGGCCTTCAAGGTGCTCAACGACTTCGGCTACAAGGTCGACTGGTCGCTGCTCGAGCAGTACGAGAAGCCGGACGGCTTCGTCGGCTTCCTGGCCGAGCGCGGCCCCTCGGTGAGCGCGAACGCGCACGTGCTGGAGGCCATCCAGCACGATGGCCATCTCAACGCCCACCACCCCCGCGGCGAGGAGTGGCGGGACAAGGCGGCCCAGCTCCTGCTGCGCCAGCGTCGGGCCAAGGGCTATTGGACCGACAAGTGGCAGGTCTCGCCGTACTACCCCACGAGCTGCGCGGTGAAGGCACTGCTGGACTGGAAGCCCTCCAGCGCGTTCCGCTCCCTCCGGTGGATGCAAGACACCCAGCGGAGCGATGGTGGCTGGGGCTGGTTCAATCGCAGCTCCCCCGAGGAGAGCGCCTACGCCCTCCACGTCCTGACGATGTCGCACTTCAAGTACCTCAAGTTCCAGAAGGAACTCGACGCCGTGAAGGACCTGAAGGCCCTGCTCGAGCTCGAGGCCGTGCAGGACCTGGCCAAGGAGCCCAGGACGCTGGAGAAGGACCTCAAGGCCATGAAGCACCTGAAGGCCCGGCAGGCGCTGAGCACCCCGGAGCAGCAGCAGTCCTTCGAGAAGACCCTGGGGGCCGATGAGCTGGTGGCCATGCGGGAGCTGGAGAAGGCCCTGAAGGAGGCCGAGGCCCTCAAGCAGCCCAAGCCCCGCAGCATCCTGGCGAGCGCCCAGAACGCCGTGATGACCCGGGTGGTGCTCTCCGTCCTCACGGTCATGATGGCCGCGATGGACAGGCAGGCCATCCTCAAGCGCCTGCTGAAGTACCGGGAGCGGCTGGACTACATGCGGCGCTGGAAGGACCCGGTGAACCAGGAGCAGCTCGTGGAGGACCTGGAGAAGCAGAAGCACCTGCTCCAGCGGCTGAAGGAGGCGGAGAGCCTGGAGGCCGCGAAGCGACTGCTGCAGTCGGAGTACCTCCAGCACTTGAAGGTCGACCTGGACGTCATCGCCCGCGGCGCCGCCTACCTCGCCCAGTTCGATGGAACCGAGCCCGGGGACACCCACCCGAAACTGTGGATCGCCAAGGTGCTCTACCGGCCGCGCAACGTGGTGCGCGCCACCATCCTCGCCGCCCAGCTCATGTGCGCGAAGGTGACGGAGCTCGAAGCGGAGAAGTCGAAGGTCGTCGCGGCCTAGGCAGGTGCCTCACGGCCGGGCTGGAGGGAGGGTGCACAGCAACAGGCGGCAGCGCAGGCCGCCGTTG
>NZ_DASVSO010000925.1:0-6938 GCF_036388035.1 Archangium sp. | reverse complement strand
GGCGCTCTTGCCGCCAGTGGGGGACCAGGTGCCCGTGGCCGGGTCATAGAGCTCGGCGCTGCTGTCGCCGCCGCCCTCCACGAGGACCCGGCCGGAAGGCAGCAGGGTCGCCGTGTGGTATGTGCGAGGGATGCTCATGGCCCCGGTAGGCGCCCAGGTGCCGGTGGCCGGATCATAAAGCTCGACACTGTTGTCGTCGCTGCCCCCTGCCACCAGGACCTTGCCCGAGGGCAGCAGCGTCGCCGTGTGGTGTGAGTGGTTCGAGACCATGCCTCCCACGGGGCTCCCGGTGTTGATCACCGGATCGTAGAGCTCGGCGAATCCGGTGGCGTTGACGACGTCCACTCCGACCACCAGGACCTTGCCGGAAGGCAGCAGGGTTGCCGTGGACCGGTACATGAATGCGGTGGTGCTGGGGCTGGAGGCCCAGGTGCCGGAGGCTGGGTCGTACAGCTCCGTGTTGTTCGACTGCGTCCCGACCACCACGACCTTGCCCGTCTGCAACAGGGTCGCCGTATGACCACTGCGGGAAGCGCCCATGGCTCCGGTGGGAGTCCAGGTGCCGGTGGCCGGGTCGTACAGCTCGGCATTGGGGGTGTCGCCGCCCGCCACCAGGACCTTGCCGGAGGGCAGCAGCGTCGCCGTGTGCGAGGAATGTGTCGAGGCCATGGCGCCGGTGGGAGTCCAGGTGCCGGTGGCCGGATCGTAGAGCTCCTCGGTGGCGGGAGAAGCTCCGGTGGAGGTGGTGCCGCCCGCCACCAGGACCTTGCCGGAGGGCAGCAGCGTCGCCGTGTGGTACTGGCGGGAAGTGTTCATGGCACCGGTCACAGTCCAGGTGCCGGTGGCCGGGTCGTACAACTCGGCGGTGTTGCCGTCGCCGCCCGCCACCAGGACCTTGCCCGAGGGCAGCCGCGTCGCCGTGTGGTACCGGTGGGGCGAGAGCATGCTGCCCGTCGCGGTCCAGGTGTCCGTGGCCGGATCATAGAGCTCTGCGGAGAGGCTGCCGGGGTCGCTGGAGTCGCCGCTGGCGACCTGACCGCCCGCCACCAGGACCTTGCCCGAGGACAGCAGCGTCGCTGTGTGCTCCATACGGCGCACGGCCATCTGGCTGGGAGGTGCCCAGGTGCCAGTGGCCGGGTCGTACAGCTCGGAGGTGTCGAGGGCACCCATGCCCATGTGGACCCCCGCCGCGACCAGCACCTTGCCCGAGGGCAGCAGGGTGGCCGTATGGCCCACGACACGGGGCCAGATCGGGCTGCCCGTGCGAACCCAGCCCCCGCTGGTACCGGAGCAGGCGGTTCCCCCGGTGACGCTGAAGGTGGTGGAGGTGGAGAGGCCCTGGGCATTCGTCACCGTGGCGGTGATGGAGGGTGTGCTGTCCGCGGGCACGCAGGCGGGAGGCGCCCAGGTCAGCTCGCTCCGCGAGGCGCTATTCGTCGCGCTGCCGAGCGTGCCGGTGGAGGCGCTCCAGGAGAAGGAGAGGGCGCTGCCCAGCGGGTCGCTCGCCGTGACGCGGAAGGCCACCGTCCCCCTGGCGGGTACGGTGCGCGCGGATTGATAGGTGCTGTCGATTCGTGGAGGGAGGCGCACGCCCGTCTTGGGGCCCACGCAGATGTGAAGGGTTCCCGTCGTCTGTCCGCCGTGGCCATCCGTCACGGTGACGGTGAGCGGGCAGTCCGCGCAGGTGGCGCTCGTGGGGGCGGTGCCCGGCACGAAGCGCGCGGTGGCCGAGGCCGCATCCGTCCAGCTTCCCGCGCAGCCGGCCGCCCATTGATAGGAGAGCGCGTCTCCATCGCCGTCCGTGGCGGTGGCTGCCACCGTGGTCGTCTCGCCAGCGCTCACGAGCGAGGGCGAGGCGGTGATGCCGGTGACTCCGGGCGAGGTGTTGAAGCTCAGGTCGACGGAGGCGCTTGCGGAGCCCGCCTGGACCTGGATGGTGAAGCTGATGGAGGCCGAGGAGCCCTTCGGGTCCGTCACCGTGAGCGTCAGGCTGGCCAGGCCCGGCGTGGTGGGGGCGGCCCAGACGGAGGTGGGCGAGTAGGGTGAGTAGAAGCTGCCCGCCGAGGCCGTCCAGACATACGAGAGCGAGTCACCCGCGTTGGGGTCATGCGCGGTGGCCTGGACCTCCAGGGAGCCGCCGGGAGAGACGGTGCTCGCGGAGGCGGTGAGCGAGTCGATGAGGGGCGCGGCGTTGTCGAACGGCGTGGGGGAATCGAGCGCCTGGAGCGTGAGGGCCACCACCGTGGTCGTTCCGGCGGTGATGGTGACGTGGGAGGCCTTTCCGCTGAAGCGCTTCGTCCCGGCCGAGTCGAAGGCCTCGGCGGTGAAGGTGCGGCCGGTCCCCGCGGGGATTTCTCCGAGGGTCCCTCCCCATGCGCCGTCTGTCTTTTCCAGAGATTCGGTGCGGGTGGGCATGTCCGCAGCGCTGATCGTCACCACCACTTGCGTGACGTCCTCCGAGGACACCGCCTGGGGCAGTGAGCCGAAGAGCTGAGCGGAGCCTGTGGGGGGCTGTTGACTGCACGCCGTGGTGAGGAGCAGGGCCGCCGCGAGCCAGCCGGCCAGCCTGCGTGTCAGACATTTCATGGGGAGCGCCTTTCCGGGTCCGTCGCTCGTGGGCACGAGCGACGGACGCAGTGTAGAAGGCACTCCGGGTGCTGTCAGATTAAACGCGGCAGATGGGAGGAGCGGAGGGCAATTGTTGTCATGCTTTCAGGCTTCGGGAGGGATTGCGCTGATTGCGAGGATGGGCGCGGACGCCGCCCACCCCCGGTCCCCTCACCGGCTCACCAAACCGCGGCACGCCTGCTCACGAACCACCATCGGCGGGCCCGCATTGCAGGAGAACGCCGCTTCGTCTGCCCCTTCGCGACGGAAGCGAGGATCTGCTGGAGCGAGGAGAGGATGGCCTCGGTGGGCTGGGGCAGGAAGTCCACCCAGGGCTCGCCCCTGGGCGGCGGGGTGGCGCCGGACGCCATCAGCCTGCGATGCAGAAGTGGGTTCAACTCAAGGCGGCGGGCAACCGCCAATGGAGGCGGCGGGAATCGAAGCCGCCTCACACCGGGACGCCTACGGGACCTTGGCGTCGACCACCGGCGGGGGCTCATTCTGGAAGTGGGTCCAGAGGATGGGATCGCCCTTGCGGAACGCCGTGGTGACGGACCGACCCACCACCTGCGGGCGCTCGGCATCCTTCACGTAGGACGGAGTCACGATGTCGGGGGCCATGTCTCGGGGCTCCACGTCCTCCGCCGTCAGCTTCACGCCGGCCGGGATGTCCCGCGCGGCGACCAAGCCGCTCGCCATCTTCCGGGTTTCGAACTGGGACCACTGCATCATGTCGCCGGCCTGCACGGGCACGAGGATGCGCTGATTCACGATGTAGGTGGCGCTGTCCGGTTTGACGACCGAGCTGGTGACGAACTGCTCGGGCACCGAGCGCTGGCTGATCATGTCGAACGTGACGACGGTGCCCTCGGGGACGTCCTGGGAGGCCACGACCACCGGCACCAGGTTCCAACCACGGCGCACGTCCGCTTCCTTCTTCTTCACCCACACGAAGCCGCCCACGCCCACCAGGAGCACGGAGATGATGAAGCCGATGCCGCCACCCAGGATCACGCCCAGGATGAACGAGTTTCCCTGTCTTTGAGTTGTTGGAGCGTTCATGTAGCCGAGCATGCTACCCAGCCATGCCGGCTCGGTCCATCTACGGCCTCCCCAGCAGGGTGAGCGTCCCAGCCGAGCTCAACCTTCCCGTGGGGCTCCTCGCCACGACCATCCGCGCCCTCAGCTGGCGGTCAGGCGCACTGGCCAGATTTCTGTCTTCAGCACCTCACGGCTTCGCGCCCTGGGGCTTGCTGGAGGCGGGCTCGCTCCCCGGTGCCGACACGAGCCGCGCAATGCGATCGGGTCCGTTGAAGGCGACGTAGAGGTAGCCGTCGGGAGCGCTCACGACGTCGCGCACCCGACCCACGTCCTTGAACAGTACCTCCTGGTGCACCACCTTGCGGCCTTCGATTCTCAGGCGCCGCACCTCCTGGGCGGCGAGCGCACCCACGAACAGATCGTTCTTCCACTGGGGGAAGCGGCTACCCGTGTAGAAGTCGGCCGCGCACACGGCGATGGAGGGCGTCCAGTGCAACGCGGGCTGCTGCATGCCCTCCTGCGCGGTGAGGTCGGTCATCGGCGTGCCGTCATAGTTCATGCCGTAGGTGATGACCGGCCAGCCGTAGTTGCGGCCCGGCTCGATGCGGTTCAGCTCGTCGCCCCCCCGGGGACCGTGCTCCGTCTCCCAGAGTTCCCCCGTCACCGGGTGTCGCGCGAGCCCCTGCGGGTTGCGGTTGCCATAGCTCCAGATGCTCGGCATGGCGCCCTCGCGGCCGACGAACGGGTTGTCCTTCGGAATGCTCCCGTCTTCGTGGATGCGGTGCACCTTGCCGTTGGGGCGAGACAGGTTCTGCGCATCCTCCTTGTGGCCCCGCTCCCCGATGGAGAAGAACAGGTGTCCCTTGCCGTCGAAGACGAAGCGGGAGCCGAAGTGCACGCCTCCGGAGCGGTACAGCTCGGCGGGTGCGCGGAAGAGCGTCTGCTGCTCCACGAACCGGCCCTCGCGCAGCTTGCCGCGGACCACCACCGTCATGGCGGTGTCGTTCGCGCCCGGGTCGCTGTAGGAGAGGTAGATCCACCCGTTCTTCGCGTAGTCGGGATGCACGGCGACGTCGAGCAGACCGCCCTGGCCCCTCGACCAGACGTCCGGCGTACCGAGGATGGGCTCGGGCAGGAGGCGGCCCTTGTCCACCACGCGCAACCGCCCGGCCTTCTCGGTCACGAGCATGCGCCCGTCGGGCAGGAACGCCACGGACCACGGGGTGTCCAGCCCCTCGGTGACCGTCTCGAGCTTGAATGCGTGCAGCTCGCTGCGCACGACCTTGTCGGCCGCGGGCTTCGCGATGGGGGTGCCCTTGCCGCGCCGCTCCGCGCCCCGCTCACGGATGTAGATGACGAGCGCGCGGATGTCCTGGGGTGACAGCGCGCCCGAGAACGCGGGCATGCCCGCGGGGGGCTGCCCCTCGCGGATGCTCCGCGCGATGCTCTCGTCGTCCGCACCGGACTTCCAGGTGTCGTCCACCAGGCTCGGTCCCAGGGCGCCCTCCAGCTTGGGGCCGTGGCAGTTCGCGCAGAGCGAGGCATAGACGTCGGCGACATTGCGCCGGGAGGACTGGGGAGCCTGGGCCCGCGCGAGAGGGGCGAACGCGAGCAGGCCGCACGTCAGGGTGATTCGGAAGGCGTTGGAACGCGCGGTCCCACGCCCCTGACGTGTCGCCCTCGGAAACAGCAGCGCCAGCACGCTCCACACGAGGCCCGACGAGGCGGGGCCCGCCCCACAACCACAACCGGAGCCGGGGGAATCGGGCGGAGCCTCGCTCGTGACGGTGACGGAGAAGGAGCAGGTGGCGGAGTTCTCGGAGGCATCCTTCGCCCTGATGGCGACAAACGTGGTGCCCACCGGGAACAGGCTGCCGGACGCGGGGCTGTAGGTGAGGGTCGGCGAGGGGTCGATGGCATCCCTCACGGTGAAGGTGTCTTTCACCAGGGTCGAGACCTGGGCACTGGCCGTCGCTGCCGTGCCGAGCGCGCCCAGCAGAACGAGGCCCCGCGGAGAGCCGAGAAGATCCTTCATGTGCTACTCCCTGTGCCAGCGTAAGGGTACCCACGTCGCGGAGAAGACTGCGTGGGCGTGATCAACGGCGTACGTCGAGACCGCCGTCGCCATCGCGTGTGGCCGCATCACAGCGCAGGCTCTCCAGTGAGCGGACCTGGAGACCCGTGACGACCTCCTGACTGGGGCCCATGGTCGTGAGGAGGAGATGGTGGTGACCGCAGTCGATGAGCGTGGAGCGAAAGCGAGTATTGTCAATCGATGCGGACCAGCCCAGGGCCAGGTGGCCTTGTTGCCGGCTCTCTTGAAACTCCTCGTCAATGACGGAGACGGAACTTTCGACCTCACTGCCGGCAGTCACGAGGAGCTTGCGCTCATGCTCGGCCTGAGCGCGCAGCGACCGCTTGGGTTTGCCCCACCAGAGCATCTGGCTCACTGGCTGAGACTTCACCGACAGGAGGCCCTCCACGGAGGATCCTTGTGAACTCGTGTCAGCGTCCAAGAGCTGGATGGAGAAGGCGGATGGCCGATGTTCCGCGAGACGCAGGCCATCCGCTGGATTCGCCGCCTTCGCACGGCAGCCAAGGACGAGAAGCCAGCACAGCCAACCAAGCCAGGGCCACGGACAACGCATCCATGGTTTCTCCCATCCAGACGTACCCTTGTCAACGCGACGAAGGCGTAGGTGCTGACCGCCTGGGAAGACCAACTACCCAGCCATGCCGGCTCGGTCCCTCTACGGCCTCCCCAGCAGGGTGAGAGCGCCGGGAAGGGATCGGACATTTTTCAAGTCGGTGGTCTACCCCTCGGTCCACGGCATCGACAGAGTGAAGATCCCCAGCTCCTCGACATCCAGGGAGGTGAACACCCGACGGTCGTTCATGACCGTCGAGACTACCGCCTGACGGCTCAGCCCTCCTGGATGACGGGCGTGCCGCTCGGGCACCTGGCCGAGCTCAGCTTCTTGGCCGAGCTGGTCTTGTCATTGAACTTGTAGGCGGCGGTGCCGAGGTTGCGCACCGAGGCGCCGGGCAGCAGGCAGAAGCGACGGTCCCCGTAGTCGTGATCGTCGAAGACGATCCAGGCCACGCGGGTCCGGTTCATCACCGAGGTGGTCTTGTCGCCGAAGCTCACGTCGTTCATGTCGTCCTCCGACGAGGACAGTGAGATCCGGCGGTCCTTGTAGTTGTCGTCGTCGAACAGGCAGAACCGGTCCGAGGGGCACTGGCGCTTGAAGAACGACGTCTGCGCCTGACCGAACCGGCTGACACCCGTG
>NZ_DASVSO010000924.1:0-19903 GCF_036388035.1 Archangium sp. | reverse complement strand
GACTCGGGCAGCCAGGCCGAGCACATGGCCGTGAGGGCGCCGATCATCACGCACCAGCCCGTCGAGCCATCCGCCCGCGCGAGCAGCTCGATGGCCTCGATCATGAGGGCGGGATGGAGCTCGAGGCCGCCGTGGGCCTCGGGGATGGCCATGCGGAAGAGCCCGGCCTCGGCCAGCTCGCGGGCGAGATCGGCCGGCAGCCGGCGGGCGGTTTCGATCTCCTCGGAGCGGGCGGCCACCCTGGGGGCGAACTGTCGGACGGAGGCGAGCACCGGGTGCTCTCCGGAGGACTTCAGGGCGAGGGCCATGGGGGGCGTCATGCGGAGATGGTACGGGGAGTGGCTCCAGGTCCGCCACTCACGGCGTCGGTTGCCTCCGCGAGGGGCAGCTCGAGGGTGGCCGTGGCTCCCTTGCCTGGCCCCTCGCTCTCCAGGGCGAGGCTGCCGCCCAGCAGCTTCGCCGCCAGGGCGCTGGAGTGCAGGCCCAGGCCGTGCCCGTCCTCGCGAGTGGTGAAGCCCTGGGAGAAGAGCCGCTCGCGGATCTCCGGCGCGATGCCCATGCCGTTGTCCACCACCTGGATGAGGGCCGTGTGGCCTTGCGCCGCGAGCCTCACGTGCAGGCGCCGCTGCGACTCGGGCAGCGTGCTCATGGCGTTCTTGGCGTTGCTCAGGAGGTTGACGAGGATCTGCAGCGCCTTGTGCTTGTCCAGGCGCACCTTGGGAAGCGGGGTGAGCTCCCGGGTGACGGTGATGCCGTGGCGCCGGAGGGAGGGCAGCTGGATGCTCAGCGCGTCGGTGACGAGCTGGGACAGCTCGCACTCCTCGGTGATGAGGGTGCTGTGGGTATAGGTTTGCTGGACCTGGACGATGGCGCGGATGTGCTCGATGTGCTTGCCCATGTCCCCCATGGTCTCCTGGAGCGCCTTCTGCTCGCGCAGCAGCTCGTCACCGAGCACGGAGAGGTAGACCGGGAGCTGGGTGCCGCGCGAATCGTGGGTGAGGAAGTCCGCCAGATCCTCGTGGTGCTCCTCGAGCAGGGCGGTGACCTGCTTGAGCCGGCCGACGCGCGAGGCATTCACCGTCTCGCTCATCGTCTGGAGGTTGATGACGGCGCTGGTGAGGACGTTGCCGACGTTGTGGAGCACGTTGGCGGCCACCTCGGCCATGCCGGCCGCGCGCGCGGAATCCACCGAGTGGGCCTGGGCCTGCTTGAGCTCGCGCGTGCGCTCCTCCACGCGCTTCTCCAGCTCGTCATTGGCCCCTCGCAGCGCCGCCTCCGCGCGCTGGACGTCGGCGTAGAGGCGGGCGTTCTCGATGGAGATGGCGGCCTGGGCGGCGAGGTGCCCGAGCAGCGCGAGGCGTGAGGGGGAGAAGGCGTTGGTGGCGAGGCTGTTCTCCAGGTACAGCACGCCGCGGAACTCCTCCTGGCGCAGCAGGGGCAGGCAGAGCACGGAGCGGGCGCGGCCGTGCGCGAGCCAGGGATCGGACGAGAAGGCGTGGGGATGGGAGGCGTCGCCGATGAGCACATGCTCGCGGGTGCGCTTGACGTAGGAGATGAGGGTCCAGGGCAGCCGGGCCTCGTCCGTGTCGGTGGAGTCCTCCAGCGACCTGCCCACGCAGGCGACCACCGAGAGCGCGTCTCCGCGAGGCAGCAACAGGGCACCGCGCTGGGCCCCGACGTTCTCGATGGCGGTGTGGAGCAGCGTGGCCGCCAGTCGCTCGAGGACGATCTCCCCGGAGATGGCCTGCTGGGCCTTGATGAGGGTGAGCGTGTCGAGCTGGCTGGTGCTCGTATCCGTGACGGTCTCCTCGGCCGACAGCGAGGAGGCCAGGTGCGGCCACAGGGAGTCCAGGTGCTTGACCTTGCCGAGCGCACCCCAGCGCAGCCAGGCCTCGCGGGCCTTGAGGGCATAGGCGTCCGCGGGCGTCGGCAGCTTCCGCTCGTACCAGAAGCGGGCGGCGAGCTCGCAGGCCAGGGCGGCGTACTGGATGAAGCCGTGGTCCCGGGCTGACTGGTGGGCCTCCTCGTAGGCGCGCAGGGCCTCCCCCTCCCTGTCCGTGAGGCGGGCCAGCTCCGCGAAGACCATCCGCTCGGGGGCGCGGAAGGTCGCGGGCTGGTGGCTGGCCCACTCGGCGAGCTGTTGCTGGTGCTGGCGCAGCGCCTCCAGGTTCCGCGGCTGCTCCTCGGGGGTCATCCCCCGGTGGCAGGCGGCCAGGGTCAGGGCCTGGAAGAGGTGGAAGTCCAGCAGCTGGATCTGCCCGAGCATGGCCCAGGCCAGCTCGGCGGCCCGGGCCCCCGCCTCGCGCGCCTCGGCGTAGGCGCCGCTCAGGAAGCGCGCCTCCAGCTTGAGGGTCCAATACCAGCCCCGCATGCTGCTCATGCGGGCCGGAGTCAGCCCGGCCTCGAAGGTCTTCTCGTCGAAGTCCTCCCCCGTCAGCGAGCCGAACGAGGAGGTGGAGACGCCGCGCAACTGCTGCACGAAGCGCTGGACGTAGTGGATGATGACCTGCACGTCCGGGAAGCTCACCTTGCGCATGAAGGCGAGGCGGGCGACGGACTCCTGGTAGACCTCCTCCAGGTCGTGTCCCAGCGTGAGCCGGAGCTGGACGATGTGGCTGCTGCAGAAGCTCGCGGTCTGGAGATCACTGCCCTGGAGCGCGTGATGGAAGCCCTTGCGGGCGAGCTCCAGGGGATTGTCGAGCGGCTGGGTCCAGTTGTTGATGACCTCCTGGATGTAGAGGATCCGGCCGCGGATGGCGGAGAGGTCGTAGCGCTCGACGACGCTCCAGGCGAGCTGGCCGAAGGCATGGCCCTCCCGGTAACGCTTGAAGGCGGGGCCCAGCACCACGCCGTACCAGGCATACCCCGGCGCGGACGAGGCGGTGTTGCCGTGGCGGATGCTCAGGGAGACCATCCGGCACAGGTTGAGGAAGAGCAGGTGGGGGTTGGTGAAGTAGGCCGGCGCGAACAGGGCGGAGAGCACGCTCATCACCGCCTCCATGTCCGGGTCCGTCATGCGAGGCAGCTCGATGAGGCTCTCGATGGGGCGATCCCCCAGCAGGGCCCACACCTCCTCGTTGGCCGTCATGACCTCGTCCCAGGAGGGCTTGAGGGACATGGGCAGTCCCATCTGGGCCAGACACTCCACGAGGCAGGCGATGGCCGCGTGGATCTCACTGGCGGCGACGTGGAGGGCGCTCTTCAAGCGGTAGACGGCCGCCGTCTCCGTGCGGGTGCGGGCCCGGGGCCGGAGCTCCTCCACCAGCCGGCGCGCCTCGGTGGCGTTGCCGCTCATCTGCTCACAGAAGGCCCGGTCGAGCTGAATCCTGAAGGCCAGCGCGGGGTCGACCTCCCAGGGGTCTCCCGGGAGGAGCTGGAAGGCGATGGTGAGGTAGGCGACGGCCGAGCGGAACGCGGTGGAGGCCTTGGCCTTGCGTCCGGCCTCGGCGTTCAGGCGCGCCACCCGCAGCCGCTCCTCGGCGTCGTGGATCAGCTCCGCCCCGGCGTTGAGCTGGCTCACGACGTCGAAGAGCTTCTCGTGGACCACGTCCGTCGACAGGCTCGCCAGCAGCAGCCGGCCGATGCGCAGGTGGACGGACTTGCGCTCCTCCTCGGGGATGAGGGCGTGGGCCGCTTGCTGGATGCGGTCGTGGAGGAAGCGGTACTGCTCCCCCGCCCCGGCCCGCATCAGCAGGCCCTCCTGGAGCGCGGGCTCCAGGCCGTGCTCCACCGAGGAGGACTCCCGGTTCTGGGCCAGGAGGCTGAGCATGTGGAGCGGGAAGACGTTGCCCACACAGGCCGCGAGCCGCAGCAGGTGCTGCGTGTCAGGGGGGAGCTGGCGCAGCTTGCCGGCCATGAAGTCGACGACGTTGTCCGAGTAGCCCCGGGCGCGGATGGCCTCGGCGTCCCAGCGCCAGGGGCCCTCGGGCGTGCGGACCAGGAGCCCGTCCTGGTGGAGCGTCTGCATGAACTGCAGCAGGAAGAAGGGGTTGCCTCCCGTCTTCTCGCGCGCCAGGGCCGAGAGGGGCTCGACGACCGTGGGCCCCGCTCCCGGGAGCGCGTCGGCGACGAGCGCGCGCACCTCCTTGAGATTCAGCGGCTCGAGCTGGAGCTCGCTCATCCGCGCACCGGCCTTGCGCAGCCCCTCCAGCGTATGCGCCAGCAGGTGGGTGGGGCCGACCTCGTTGTCGCGGTAGGCGCCGATGAGCAGGACCGGAGGCGTCTCCGGGTGGGTGAGCAGGTGGTGGATGAGCTGGAGGCTGGCGAGATCCGCCCACTGGAGGTCATCCAGGAAGACGACGAGCGGGTGCTCGGGCGTGGCGAACACGCCGAGGAACTTGCGGAAGACGCGGTTGAAGCGGTGCGAGGTCTCGGAGGGAGGCAGCTCCTGGACCGGGGCCTGCTTGCCGACGACGAGCTCGAGCTGGGGCACCACGTCCACGAGGACCTGGCCCTGCCCTTCCCAGGCTTCATTCAGGTGCTGGCTCCAGCGGGCCAGCTCTTCATCGGTGCTCGCGAGGAGCTGTTGCGTGAGGCCGCGGATGGCCTGGGCCAGCGTGGTGTAGGGAATGTCCCGCTGGAACTGATCGAACTTGCCGCTGAGGAAGAAGCCCCGCTGGCGCACCACGGGCTTGTACAGCTCGTGGACCACGGCGGATTTGCCGATGCCGGAGTAGCCGCGGACGAGGATCAGCTCGGACCGGCCGACCTGGGCCACGCGCTCGAAGCCCTGGCGCAAGGCCGTGGCCTCGGCGCTCCGTCCATAGAGACGTTGGGGGAGCTGGAAGCGGGTGGGATGGTCATGCACGCCGAGGGGAAAGTCCTCGTGCACGCCCCGCAGCAGGTTGTGCCGGCACCGCTCGAGGTCCGCCTTGAGCCCGTCGGCGCTCTGGTAGCGCTCCTCGGCGACCTTGGCCAGCAGCTTGAGGACGATGGCGGAGAGGACGGGAGGCAGGTCCGGCACCCGCTCCAGCGGTGGCTGGGGCGCCTGGGCCATGTGGGCGTGGAACCACTCGAGCGCGTCACGGCCGTGAAAAGGACGGCTGCCCGTCAGCAGCTCGTAGAGGGTGACGCCCAGCGAGTAGAGGTCGGTGCGGTAGTCCACCGAGCGGTTCATGCGCCCGGTCTGCTCGGGAGACATGTAGGCCAGGGTGCCTTCGATGAGCGAGCCGGGAGCGGCCTCCACGTGCTCGACGAGCTGGAGGGTGGCGGTACCGAAGTCGATGAGGCGGGCGTCACCTGACGGGGTGACGATGATGTTGGAGGGCTTGATGTCCTTGTGGATGACGCCGCGGCGGTGGAGCTCAGCCAGGGTGGACGCCAGGGAGAGGGTCAGCTCCAGGGCTCGGAGCACCTCGAAGGGGCGGCCGGCGAGCTCGGAGAGGGTCTCGCCCTCCACCTCTTCCAGGAGGAGCATCGGGCGATCCTGAAGCCGCTCACAGGCGTGGACGCGGGTGACGCCGCGCACGTCGTGCAGACGCTGGAGGATGCCGAACTCCCGGTGGTAGCGCTCGATGTCCCGTGGGCCCATGGCGGAGGCGACGGGCGTCTTGAGGATGAGGGGCAGGCCGTCGGCGTCACGCACCGCGTGGAAGATCAGGTTGGCGCCGGTGGCCTTGATGGCCCCTCGAAGGGTGTAGCCGGGGATGTGCAACATGCCGTGGTGGACCAACGCGGACCCGATGCGAAAGGAGGGTCGAGGGGGCGGGTGAGGCGACCGCCTCGCATCTTCGCAGCAAGCGGGCTTGCGTGCAGGCTCGGCCCCCTTCAGGGATGGCGCCTGAAGCCGGGCACGCAGGTCGAGCGGGCTCTTCTGTACAGGGTCAGCGTCATCATCCGCCCAGGCTGGACGACGACGCCCTGCTCACGGCGCTGGATACAGGTAGCGCAGCACGTCGCCAAAGCGCGTGGCCCACGCGGCCTCGTTGTGCGCGGCACCGCTGACCTCCACGTACCTCAGGTCACTCGTCCAGCCCTTGGTCACGAGGGCCTCGCGGAGCGTCTTGGCTTCGGCGATGGCGTTCGCGCCCTCGTTGGTGCCCATGTCCACCCACAGCTGGAGTGGCGGCTTCGCCTCGAGCGCCTCCACCCTCTTCACGATGTCCTTGTTGGCCCACCACACGGAGGGCGACATGACGCCGAGCCGGGTGAACGTCCCCGGGTACTCGAGCCCGAGGTACAGCGACACGAGCCCGCCAAGCGACGAGCCCGCGAGCCCGGTGTCCGCGGCTCCGGGCCGGGTGCGGTAGCGAGCGTCGATCATCGGCTTGAGCTCCTCGACGAGGAAGCGGCCGTAGGCGTCCGCGTTGCCGCCCTGCTTGCGATCAGGGTCTGGCACGGGCGTGTACTCGGAGGTGCGGTCCGCGGTGTTGGAGACGCCCACGATGATGAGGGGCTCCACCTTGCCCGCCTGGATGAGTTCCTCGGCGGTCTCGTCCACCCGCCACTCGCCGGAGTTGGCGGTGGAGGCGTCCATCAGGTTCTGCCCGTCGTGCATGTAGAGCACCGGGTAGCGGCGCTCGGGGTTGTCGAAGTAGTCGGGCGGCAGGTAGACGATGACGTCGCGCGAGCGGGAGAGGAACGCGGAGGACACGCCACGGTGGTACCGGAGGATGCCGGTCAGGCCGCGACCCTGCGGGGGCCCCTTGCTCGGTGCGCCCCAGCGCGCCACGGTGGCGGTCACCGTCATGTCTCCCTCGACGCGGAAGGTGTGCCGGGCCATCGGCGAGCCCTCGGCGGAGACCTCGGGAATCCAGACGTCGCCCTGCCAGAGCTCATAGGAGACGTCCGCGGCCAGTGCCATGCGGAGCATTCCCGTGTAGTGCCCATCCGGCTGGCGGCGGAGCCTGAGGCCCCGGGCCGTATCACTCCCGAGTGCCAGGTCCGAGCCCACCACGGTGATGACGGCATTGGCCGGAGTGTCGGCGGGGACCGTCACGTCGAAGGTGACGGAGGCATGGGGTTGCTCCTGGGGAGCGGGCTCGATGGCGCCGCAGCCGGCCAGCACCGCGCCGGCGAGCGGGACGAGCAGAAGCCACTTCGCTGCGAGGGAGAGGGTCATGGGCCCGGAGGATAGACCCGGGGCGCACCTCCTCGGTCAGCGAGCGACGGAACGCCGCTCACCCCCAAACTCGTCCTCCTGGAGAGAGGGCGTCGCGGTGTTGGCCACTCAGCTTTCCGTGGGCAGCCACGCCTCGAGCAGCTCCGCCGGCCGCGTGCCCCAGGCCTCGGCCACGAGCTCGCGCGACTCCTCGCCCGTGTCCCGCAGGGTGAGGCACAGGAACTCACGAGGCGCGGCTGCCGGAATCCTGTCCAGCCACTCCACCAGCACCGCGCCGTCTCCCCCCACCAGGTCCAGGAAGCCCGTGGCGTAGAGCTCGTCGTAGTCGGCGAGCCGGTAGAGGTCCGCGTGGTACAGCGGCAGCCGGCCCCGGTACGGGTAGACGATGGCGAAGGTGGGACTGGCCACCTCCGAGCGCGACACGCCCGCGCCCTCGGCCACGCCGCGCACCAGGTGCGTCTTGCCCGCGCCCAGGTCCCCCACCAGCCCGACGAAGTCCCCCGGCTGGAGGAGCTGCCCGAGCCGCACGCCCCACCGGTGCGTCTCCTCGGGAGAGCCCGACACCACCGTGCGGCTCAGCGTGGGCGCGCTCATCGGTTCCACCGCGTCCACACGTTGCACATCCCCTTGGCCACGTCCGTGGCGATGAGCCCCAACCTGCCGCGCTTCGCCACCATCAGGTCCGCCGAGAGGCCGTGCGCGTACACCGCCGTCCAGGCGGCCACGGGGAGCTTCAGGCCCTGTCCCAGCAGCGCGCCCAGGACGCCGCTGAGCACGTCTCCCATGCCCCCGGTGGCCATGCCCGGGTTGCCCGTGGGGTTGACGTACACGGTGCCGTCCCCGTGCGCGATGAGCGTCCGCGCGCCCTTGAGCACCAGCGTTACGCCGTGCGTGCGCGCGAAGTCCCGAGCCACTTCCACACGCGCCCTCTGGAGGTCCTTGGTGGGCACGCCCGTGAGCCGCGCCATCTCGCCCGGGTGCGGGGTGAGCACCAGGGGCCCCTTCGCCCGGCGGAGCACGTCCAGATCCTCGGCCACGGCGTTGAGCGCGTCCGCGTCCAGCACGGCGGGGACATTCACCCGCGAGAGCAGCTCGCCCAGCAGCTTCGTCGTCTCCTCGCCCCGGGGGAGGCCCGGACCGATGACGAGCACGTCCTTCTTCTCCGCCGCTTCCAGCAGGGGCTCCAGGTCCGCCATGCCGAGCGGCCCGCGGTTCTCCAGCGGCCAGCCCATCGCCTCGGGCACATGGCCGAGCACCGACTCCACCACCTCGGAGCGGGTGGCCACGGTGACGAGCCCCACGCCGGCACGCAGCGCGCCCAGGGCGGACATGGCCGCCGCGCCGGACTTGCCGTGGCTGCCGGCCACCACCAGCACGTGCCCGTAGGTGCCCTTGTGCGTGTCCGAGCGGCGCGGAGCGAGGGCCTCGCGCGCATCGGCCTCCTCGACGAGGAACATCTCCGCGCCCGCCTGGGGCTCGACGGCCTCGTTGGGAATCCCGATGTCCACGCACCGCACCTCGCCGCACAGCGTGGCGCCGGGCTCCAGCACCTGCCCCTGCTTGAGGAAGCCGAAGGTCAGGGTGAGGTCCGCCTCGACGCAGGGCGTGAAGGGCTCGCCGGTGTCCGTGTGCAGCCCCGAGGGGAGGTCCGCGGCCACCACCTTCGCCCCCGCCGCGCGCCAGCGGAGCATGTGCTGGATGGCCTCGGCGAACTCGCCCGCCGGAGCCCGGGTGAGCCCCGTGCCGAAGACGGCGTCCACCACCACGTCCCCGGCCCTGGCCTCCAGCGCGCCGGGCGGCTGGGGTTGAATCCCAAAGGGCCCCAGCGCATGCAGGTTGCGCTTGGACTCGGGCGTCAGCTTCGCCCTGTCCCCCACCAGCACCAGCGTCACGCGCAGGCCCTGGGCGAGGAGGAAGCGCGCCGCCACCAGCCCATCTCCCCCGTTGTTTCCCGGCCCGCACACCACCACGTACCGCCCGCCGGGAGCGCCCAGCTCGCGCGCCGCGTCCGCCAGGAACCGGCCGGCGTTCTCCATCAACAGCGGGGACGGCATGCCGAAACGGGTCTCGGCGGCCAGATCGGCCGCGCGCATCCTCGCGGCGGTGAGGGCACGGCGCATGGCTCAGCTCCTTTCCTGCAGGACGACCGTCGCGGCGGCGACCCCCGCGTCATGGGTGAGGGCGAGGAAGGCCTCCGCCCGTCGCTTCTCCATCTCCGCGAGCGCCACGCCCGAGAGGCGGAAGTGGGGTGCACCGCCCTCGCGCACCACCTCCATGTCCTGCCAGGTGAGGCCCGGCGGCGCGCCCAGCGCCTTCACCAGTGCCTCCTTGGCGGCGAAGCGGGCCGCGTAGGCGCTCGCCGCGTCCGCCCGAGCGCTGCACAGGGCGCGCTCGGCCTTCGTGTACACCCGCTCCAGGAAGCGCTCGGCGCGCGGCCCGTCGAGGATGCGCTGGATGCGCGCCACCGAGCAGATGTCCATCCCCAGTCCGAGGAGTGCCATGGCGCCCTATCCCGGGTTGCGCATCAGCTCCAGCATCTCACGCACCGCGCGCTCGAAGCCCACCAGCACCGCCCGGCCGACGATGGAGTGCCCGATGTTCAGCTCGTCGATCTCCTGGATGCGAGCGATGGGCAGCACGTTGTCGTAGTTGAGCCCGTGGCCCGCGGCCACGCTCATGCCCAGCCGCGCCGCCGCCTTCGCCGCGTCGACGATGCGGCTCAGCTCCCGGGCCCGCTCGCGCTCGTTGCGCGCCTCGCAGTAGCGCCCGGTGTGCAGCTCGATCCGATCCGCGTTCACCTTGTGCGAGGCGCGCACCTGGTCCAGGTCCGGATCGATGAAGAGCGAGACGGTGATCTCCCCGTCCTTGAGGTTCTTGATGATCTTCGCGAGGGAGTCGCGCTGCCCGTTCACGTCGAGCCCGCCCTCGGTGGTGAGCTCCTCGCGCCGCTCGGGCACGAGCGTCACCACGTCCGGCTTGTGCTCGTAGGCGATCTTCACCATGTCCTGGGTGGCGGCCATCTCCAGGTTGAGGAGCGTCTGGACCGTCTCCCGGAGGATGCGCAGGTCGCGATCCTGGATGTGACGCCGATCCTCCCGGAGGTGGATGGTGATCTGCCCCGCGCCGGCCAGCTCGGCGAGCGCCGCCGCCGTCACCGGATCCGGATACGTGGTGCGCCGCGCCTGACGCAGCGTCGCCACGTGGTCCACATTCACACCCAGTCGCTGTCCCATCTCGGCCGCTCTCCTGAAAAGCACGGCGGGCCGGAGCATGGTGCGCTCCGACCCGCGAGGGCCCCTCTATTGGCGGCTAGCGACCGGAAGTCAACCGTTGAGCGCCTTGGAGAGCGCCTCGGCGATCTCCCGGGCGTACTGCTCGTTGCGCGCGGCGTCGGTGCCCTCGATGAGGACGCGGGCCTTGGGCTCGGTGCCGGAGAAGCGCACCAGCACCCGGCCCTCCTTGCCCAGCTTCTTCTCCACGTCCTGGATGGCCCGCATCACGGTGGGCAGCTCGCCCAGCTCGCGCTTCTGCTTGACCACCACGTTGACGAGCGTCTGGGGCACCGGCTCGAAGATGGAGGCCAGCTCGCTCACGGGCTTCTGCTGGCGGCACATGACGGCCAGGAGCTGGAGCGCGGCCAGGGTGCCATCGCCCGTGGTGCTCTGGTCCAGGAAGATGAGGTGGCCGCTCTGCTCGCCACCGATGTTGTAGCCGTTGCGGCGCATCTCCTCGACGACGTAGCGGTCGCCCACCTTGGTGCGCACCACCTTCACGCCCCAGCGCGCCACCGCCCGCTCCAGGCCGATGTTGCTCATCACCGTGGACACGAGCGTCTTCTTCTTGAGCTCCTTGCGGGTGACGAGCTCGCCGGTGCAGATGGCCATGATGGCGTCGCCATCCACGACCTTGCCCTTCTCATCCACGACGATGAGGCGGTCCGCGTCGCCGTCCAGCGCGATGCCCACGTGGGCCCCGTGCTTCACCACCGCGCGCGCGAGGTTCTCCGGGTAGAGCGCGCCGCACTTGTTGTTGATGTTCTTGCCGTCCGGCTGCACGCCGAGGGCAATCACCTTGGCGCCCAGCTCCTCGAGCACCGCGGGGGCCGTCTTGTAGGCGGCGCCGTTGGCGCAGTCGACGACGATGGTCATCCCCTCCAGCGTCAGCTCGCGGGGGAAGGTCGTCTTGAGGAACACGATGTAGCGGCCGCGCGCGTCCTCCAGGCGGAAGGCCCGGCCAATCTTGGTCGCGGTGGGGCGGATGGAATCGATGGCGCCGCTGGCCACCAGTTCCTCAATCTTCGCCTCGGTCTCGTCCGGCAGCTTGAAGCCGTCGCGCCAGAAGAACTTGATGCCGTTGTCCTGGTACGGGTTGTGGGAGGCGGAGATGACGGCGCCCGCGTCCGCGCGCATCGAGGTGGTGAGGTTGGCGATGCCCGGGGTGGGCAGCGGACCCACCAGGTCCACATCCACGCCCATGGAGATGATGCCGGCGGCCAGCGCCTGCTCGAGCATGTAGCCGGACAGTCGCGTATCCTTGCCGATGATGACGCGGTGCCGGTGAGGCCCGTTGCGAATGAGGTGCGCGAGCGCGCGACCGAGCTGCATCGCGACCTCCGCTGTCATGGGGTAGACGTTGGCAACGCCCCGAACGCCGTCCGTGCCGAACAGCCGCTGAGAGGCCCGCTCTTCCTTGGGGGGCATGTTCATCCTGTACGCCATAGTGTGCCGCTCCACCTTTCCCTGGCCGGCCGCGAAGCCGGACCGCCCACGCCGAGGGCTTATACCGTGCCCTCCACAGGCGCCGAAGCTATGGAGCATGAGGCCCCTGGACAAGCTTGCGGCCAGTCAGCCCGACCCACCCCATGGTGGGTCGGCTCGCCTCGCACATCCGCGCTGACGGAGGTGCGCCTTCACCCGCGCACCTTCCCCGACTGGTAGAGGGCCCCGCCCTCCTGTGCCGCACGCACCGCGTCAGCCACCGCGAGGGCATCCCGGACCTCGGCGACATCGTGCACGCGCACGAAGTCCGCGTCCCCAGCCGCGGCCATGACGGCCACCGAGCCCAGAGTAGCCGCCAGGCGCTCGTCCGCTGGCTTGCCCCCCGTGAGCCGTCCGAGAAAGGCCTTGCGGCTGGTGCCCACCAACAGGGGCCGCCCCAGCACGCGCAGCTCGCCCAGGCGCCGCAGGAGGAAGAGGTTGTGCCCGAGCGTCTTGCCGAAGCCGATGCCCGGGTCCACCAGCACACGCTCGCGCGGCACGCCAGCGGCCACCGCCTTCGCCACGCCCTCCTCCAGGAAGGCCAGTACCTCGTCCACCACGTCCTCGTAGTGGGGGTCCTTCTGCATCGTCTCCGGGGTGCCCTGGATGTGCATCAGGCAGCAGGCCGCGCCCGCCTCGGCGACCACGCGCGGCAGCTCCGCGTCGAAGTGGAAGCCGCTGATGTCGTTGATGAGCACCGCGCCGGCCTTCAGCGCCTCGCGGGCCACGGCCGCCTTGGTGGTGTCCACGGAGAGGGGCACGTCCGTACGGGCCCGGAGGCCCTCGAGGACGGGGAGGATGCGCGCCAGCTCCTCCTCGGCGGACACGGGGGGCGAGCCCGGCCGGGTGGACTCGCCGCCCACGTCCAGCACGTCCGCGCCCCCCTCGGCCAGCCGCAGCCCATGGGCCACGGCGGCCTCGGTGCCGAAGTACCGCCCGCCGTCGGAGAAGCTGTCCGGCGTCACGTTCACCACGCCCATGACATGGGTGCGCGCTCCGAAGGCGAAGGTGCGCCCGCCGAGCACCAGCGAGGCCGGCGGCAGCGAGGCCTCCAGCACCCGCGCCAGTGCCCCCGCCAGCTCGGCCAGCTCCGGCTGGCGCCTCGCCTCGGCCACCACCCGCTCGAACTGGTCCTTGCGGCCGGAGAGGAGCCCCGTGCCGGGCCGGGTGCGCTGGTCGCCCGCCACCCACGAGGGGTACTCCTCGTGCCCGGGAGCCTCGGAGGCCGCGAAGAGGCCGGCGAGGAAGCGTCCCTGCTCTCGCCCCAGCCCGGTGAGCAGCACGTGCAGGGCGGGCAGCTTCTCCAGGAGGTACTCGCGGGCGGGCGTGGGCAGCCCCATGCGGAGGAAGGCCGGCGCGAGGTCGGCGGGACGGTCGACGCGGACGGGGCGGGCGCGAAGCATGTCGAGGCGGCTCCGGGGGGACACGAAAAGCAGAAGGGCCCTCCCCACGTGAGTGGAGAGGGCCCGGGTTCTACACGGAAGCGAAGCTCAGGCTACGCCTTGTTCGGCTCCATGTTGGGGAGCCCGTCGAGCGCGTCGAGGATCTTCCGCTTGTCCTTCTTCTCGGTGGACTTGCTCGGCGGAGCCATCACGCGCGGCGGCGGACGCTCGCGGGTGAGCTGGCCACCCTGGAGGAGGATGTTGACGTCCTCGGCGTCCAGCGTCTCGTACTCCACCAGCGCATCGGCCACGCGCTTGAGGCCCTCGAGGTGCTCGGTCAGCAGCGCCTTGCCCTTCTCGTAGCAGCCCAGGACGATGGTGCGCACCTCGGCGTCGATCTGCCGCGCGGTGTCCTCGGAGTAGTCCTTGGCCGAGTTGAAGTCGCGGCCCAGGAACACCTCACCGTCGCTCTTGCCGAAGGCCAGGGGCCCCAGCTTCTCGCTCATGCCCCAGCGGCACACCATGGCGCGAGCCGTCTCGGTGGCGCGCTCGATGTCGTTGGAGGCTCCGGAGCTCATCTCGTTGTAGATGAGCTCCTCGGCGATGCGGCCGCCCATGGCCATGGTGATCTGGTCGAGGATCTGCTTCTTGTACCCGTTGACCTTGTCCTCGGTGGGCAGGCTCCAGGTGAGACCCAGGGCCTGACCGCGCGGGATGATGGTGACCTTGTGGAGCGGATCGCAGCCAGGCAGCAGCTTGGCGATGAGCGCGTGGCCGGCCTCGTGGACGGCGGTGTTCCGCTTCTCCTTCTCGGTCATGATCATGGACTTGCGCTCCGGGCCCATGAAGACCTTGTCCTTGGCCTGCTCGAAGTCGCTGGTGTCCACCCGCTCCTTGTTCTGACGGGCGGCCATGAGGGCCGACTCGTTGACCAGGTTCTCCAGGTCCGCGCCCGTCATGCCGGGCGTACCGCGAGCGATGGTCTCGAGATCCACTTCCGGAGCCAGCGGCACGCGGCGGGTGTGCACCTTGAGCACGCCCAGGCGGCCCTTCAGGTCGGGACGGGGCACCACGATGCGCCGGTCGAAGCGGCCCGGGCGCTGGAGCGCGGGGTCCAACACGTCCGGACGGTTGGTGGCGGCGATGAGGATGACGCCCTCGTTGGACTCGAAGCCGTCCATCTCCACCAGGAGCTGGTTGAGGGTCTGCTCACGCTCGTCGTGACCACCGCCGAGCCCCG
Organism: Archangium sp.; assembly: GCF_036388035.1. Classification (GTDB taxonomy): domain Bacteria; phylum Myxococcota; class Myxococcia; order Myxococcales; family Myxococcaceae; genus Archangium. The sequence goes on along the minus strand of NZ_DASVSO010000924.1, from coordinate 5,464 downwards.
CGCCACGGTGACGGCCCACGGCGTCGATCTCATCGATGAAGATGATGCAGGGGGCGTTCTTCTTGCCCTGCTCGAAGAGGTCGCGAACGCGGCTGGCGCCCACGCCGACGAACATCTCCACGAAGTCCGAGCCGGAGATGGAGAAGAAGGGCACGCCGGCCTCGCCGGCCACGGCGCGGGCGAGCAGCGTCTTACCGGTACCCGGAGGGCCCATCATCAGGACGCCCTTGGGGATGCGGCCACCCAGCTTGGTGAACTTCTTGGGGTCCTTGAGGAAGGCGACGATCTCCTCCAGCTCCTCCTTGCACTCGTCGGCGCCGGCCACGTCCGCGAACGTGATCTTGTTGGTGCTCTCGTTGAGCAGCCGCGCCTTGGACTTGCCGAAGGTCATCGCCTTGCCGCTCCCACCCTGGAGCTGGCGCATGAAGAAGATGAAGAAGAGGAACAGGAAGACGACCGGCATCCACTGGCCGAGGATGGTGAGCCAGAGGCTGTTCTGCTCCTCGCGCTCGTACTTCACGTCCACCTCGTTCTTGCGCAGCAAGTCGAGGATGGCCGCGTCGGCCTCGGGGCCGGTGGTGCGGAACTTCTCGTCCGAGTCGATGAAGACGCCGGAGTAGGTGTTCCCCTTGACCGAAACGGCCCGGACCTTGTGGTCGGTCACCTTGGCCAGGAACTGGGTGAAGGTGGGCTCCGAGACCTGGTCGTTGCCGGTGGAGAAGAAGTTATAGAAGGCGACGAAGAGGACGATCAGGATGACCCAAAGGCCGATGGTCTTGTAAGTCGAACGCACGTGTCAGCTGCCCTTTCGGTGCTCGGCGGGGATGAGGGCACGGGCGAAAATGCCAAGCAGTTTCGACCGTTTGTCACGACACCGGGTGTGTAACCCGTTTATCGGACGGTATCAGCAACAGCAAAAACGCCTCAACTATTTTGGGGGTTCCAACCCCAACCTCCCCCAGAGTGGTCGACTCTATAACGGGGAGGTACCGGGCGTGCTCGCGACCGGTGGGGTGGCCCACAGAAAGAGGCATACAGCGCCCGCGGATGTGTAATTCCAGACCCCTGGGACCCAGAGCACGCTCCCTTGGGCGTCCGTCACCACGGGCAACCCGTCGCGCCGCTCGGCGGGAATGCGCCGGTCCACCAGCACATCCTGCAATTTGCGCGAGCCCGCGGGCCCTCGCACCCGGTCCCCGGGCCGCCGCGTCCGCACCGTGAGGGGCCAGGGCGTGTCCCCCGCCAGCGCGAGGCCGAGGGTGCCCGGAGGAGGCGCCGCCCGCGCCACGGAGAAGCGCCAGCCCGTGCCCGCCTGGACACCCGAGGTCCCCTCCCCGGCCAGCACCAGCGTCGGGGACGGCTCGGCGGGGCCCGCGCGGCGCACACAGCGCACGCGTCCGCCCGAGGTGCGGAGCTGGAGTCCCCCACGCGCGTGGCCTCCTCTTAATGTGCGGGCCCGGCCCGTCTCCACGGCCTCCAGCGCCCGGGAGAGGGAGGCCTCATCCACGTCCGCGCCTGCCTCGGCCAGCAGGCGAGCCAGCACCCGACGGCGCATGGGCGGCTCCAGGGCGCGCACCCCCACGGCGTCCAGGCCGCCGTCCTCGAGCGCGAGCCGACGCCATGCCTCGTCCGCCAGCCCGCCCAGCAGGGCCTCGTCCTCGGCGGCCAGGCGGGCGAAGGTGGCCAGGTGCGGCCCCACGGGGAAGCCCGCGGCGCGCGACAGGGCCGGCAACGCCTCATGGCGGATGCGGGTGCGCAGGAAGGCCGGGTCCCTGTTCATCGGGTCCACGACAAAGGAGACGCCCTGCTCGGCGAGGAAGGCCTCCACCTCCTCGCGCGTGCGCTCGATGAGCGGGCGGACGAGGAAGGGGCGGGCCCGGTGGATGCCAGCTGCGCCTCTCAAGGCGGTGCCGCGCACCAACCGCATGAGGAGCGTCTCCGCCTGGTCCGAGGCCGTGTGCGCCGTGGCCACCACCTGGAGGCCCCGCTCCCGCCGCAGCGTCTCCAGCGCGGCATAGCGGGCCTCGCGAGCCCGGGCCTCCAGAGCGGAACCCGGTGACAGGTGCAACGGGCGTACATGACAGGGCAGCCCCCAGCGGGCGGCCAGCCGGGCAACCGCCTCCACCTCCTCCCGAGCCTCGGGCCGCAGACCGTGGTCCAGCGTGGCCACCTCCACCCTCAGCGACAGGCGCTCGGCCACCGCGGCCGTCCCCACCAGCAGCGCCGTCGAGTCCGCGCCCCCGGAAACGGCCAGCAGCACCGAGCCTCCCACCAGCCCGAAATGACGGTAGGCGCGCTCCAGGGTGGTCGACAACAGGACGCTGGCGGCGGGAGTGGACGGCATTGAACAGGGCAAGGAATCAGAATCTGGCGACTCGGGTTACACCGGATGCGGTCGGTTGAAGCTGCCGAAGACGATTCTTATGATCGTCCTGCAGGTCGCGAGGGTCGGGGAAAAGAGGGCGATGGGGAATGGAAGACGCGACCACGAGTGTTCTGAACGTAAATTTTTGACGGAGTTGGGCCTAGGGGTCCCCCCCCTCCCCCTCTGGGCCCACGGGGCCGCCGGGATATGTCCTGGCGGTCCTTCTTTCCGGATCGCCCCGGGTTCTCGACTGAGGACCCGGGGCGTTCCCTTTTGCGGGCTTTTTTCCCAGACGACGTCAGCCCGGGTGCATACGGTGCGGGAGCACTCCGAAACCGTTGACCCGTCAGGGCGTCTGTCGGATAACGGCCCCGGTGTGTTCAGGTCGTCACCTCGTATCCGCTCCGGAGACCCAGGTATGGCAGGCACCGACAAGCGCAAGCAGTCGCTCTACTTCCCCGAGGAGATGTTGAAGGAGATCCAGGAGGAGGCCAATCGCCAGGACCGTTCGCTCTCCTGGGTCGTCCAGCAGGCCTGGAAGATCGCTCGTGAGCGCATCAAGTCCTTCCCGGCAGTCAACGACGTCACGGGCGATGAACGGCAGGACCCCCGAGAAGAAGGGAGGTCCTAGGCCCCATGGCAGCCACCGATCATCGCAAACAGAGTCTCTACTTCCCCGAGGACATGTTGGAGGAGATCCAGCGTGAGGCGACGCGGCAGGATCGCTCGCTCTCGTGGATCGTCCAGCAGGCGTGGAAGGTGGCCCGCGCCGACCTCCGCAAGATGCCATCGCCCAACGACGTGTTCGGGCCGACGCCGACGCCGCTGGCGCAGCCTGACGGTCCGGGCGAGACCTCGCAGTCCTGACGGATGCGCCCCCCGCTGCCGGCCCTACTTCACCACGGGCCGGCCGGGGCGAGCGCAGTGGATGAAGACGACACGGCCTTCCTCCTTGAGGGCCTGGGCTTCGGTGGCGTGCTTCGCCCGCATCCAGGCCTCGGTGAGGTTGGTGTCCGTGGCCCTGCCCTCCTCCGTGCGCGCCGTGACCGGGTTGCGTGAGAGGTCCGAGGCCGCGTCCTTGAAGATGGCGCCGTAGTTGTCGCCTCCCTGGAGGAGGAAGTCGGACATGGCCACGCGGTAGCGGATGCTCGCATCCGCGCGCGGCGGCAGCGGCACCGTGCGCTCGTTCACCTTGAGCCCCACCACGCGCTGCCCCTTGGGGCGCTCGCAGTCCACCTGCACCGTGGTGCCCTCGGACACGTGCAGGAAGGCCCCGGTCGGCGAGACGATGGTCTGGCCCTCCCGCAACAGCCCCTCCGCCGAGTGCTCGAACATGTCCACGAGCTGCTGCTCGGTGAGGTCCACCGTCACCACGGCGTTCTCGAAGAGCAGCACCTCGTGCAACAGGCCGTTCTTGAGCGGGCCCTTGGGGAGCACGGTGCGGGTGACACACAGGCCCTCGGCGCGCAGGGCGCCCCCGTTGATGATGCCCAGCTCCGCGGGCGTCTTGGAGGAGTCCTCGGCGTGGCGGAAGGCGTCCGCGGCGAGCTGCCCGAGCACGTGGTTGTCGTGGCGGGTGTAGACCCTGTCGAGGAAGACGTCGTCGGCCAGGTAGCCGACGATGGACTCCGGATCGTCCACCAGGGGCTGGCAGGGATCATTGAACTGCAGGCAGCCGAAGCCCGGCGCGAGGACCACGGCGAGAAGAGCGGCGGAGAGCGTGCGGGACATCAATTGCGGGCCCTCAGGGTGAGGAAGGCGGAGACGCCCTCGCGCGGAACCAGGTTGGGCATGCGGTCCGGCCGGGGGACGTCATCGCGCATGTCGGAGTCGAAGACGTTCTGCACCACGACGGCCAGCTCGAAGTGGTCGCCGATGGGCTCGGTGCGCACCTGCGCGGTGATGAGGCTGTAGGCGGGAATCTTGTAGCGGCGGATGAGCTCCAGCACGGAGCGGGTGTTGTTGCGCCGCTCGGCGCCCGCGCGCACCACGAGGTCGAAGTTGATGAAGTCGCCGATGGGCATGGACACGCCGGCATTGAAGCGCGCCTGGGGCGTGTCGGTGAGGTACTTGTGGTTGGCGGTCAGCTCCGCGTCCTCGGCGCGGAAGAGGCTGGCGTTGACCCAGGCGGTGGCGCGCTTGGAGGCCTCCAGGCGGGCCTCGCCCTCGGCGCCGTAGACGCGCACGCCCAGCTCGCGGTTGCGCACCGGGACGATGTTGCCCGAGGTGTCCACGGACATGATGGGGTTGGAGAAGCTCTGGAAGAAGGCGTTGGCGCGCAGGCGCACGCGCGACTCGCCGGCGGTCTGGATGAGGTCCGCGCCGGCCTCGACGGTGTTCACCACGGCGGGCTGCAGGGCCGGGTTGCCCTCGAAGCGGCCCTGGTTGTAGTGGCTGTCGGGGATGGTCTCCACCAGCTCCTGGAGCGTGGGCGGACGGAAGGCGCGGCCGTAGAGCAGCTTGAGGACGAGCGAGTCCGTGGCGGAGAAGACGAGCCCCACGCGGGGGTTGACGGTGGACACCAGGTGGGTGCCGGTGAGGGTGTTGGTGGCGGTGTCCACCGACGGGAGCTGCATGGCGTCCACGCGCACGCCGAAGGTGAGCGTGAGCGGCTCCGCCACCGTCCACTGGTCCTGCGCGAAGAGGCCGAACGACAGGCGCCGCGAGGCCGCCCCGCCCGCGAGGTTGAGGATGTCCACCACCCCCTCGGGCGTGGTGAGCGAGGGCCGGCGGCGGTTGTCCAGGGTGTAGTTGGTCTGGTAGCCGTAGTCGCCCAGCATCTGCATCTCGGACACGACGCCCAGCGAGAGGCGGTTGCCCTCGAACAGGGTGATGTCCGAGTCGACGCTGGCCCCCAGCGAGCGCACGGTGACGCGGGTCTGCTCGAGCAGGCCCTCGGGGAAGAGCTGGTTGTCCTCGGGGCCGATGCGGAAGTTGTCCGGGCCGATCTGGAAGAGCCGGTCCGTCTGCTGCTGGTCGCCGTAGAGGCGCGCGCGCAGCCGGGCCCGGTCGCTCAGCTCGTGCTCGTAGGTGATGTCGCCGAGCAGCACCTGCCAGCCCAGGCGCGAGTCCTCGCCCACGGAGTCGAAGAGGCCCACC
>NZ_DASVSO010000923.1:0-1666 GCF_036388035.1 Archangium sp. | reverse complement strand
GAGGACGCGAGGGTGGGGCTGGGGATCGTCGCGCGGCGCAGCGAGGCACTGGGGCGCTTCATGTCCGCGTATGCGCGGCTGGCGCGCCTGCCCCCGCCGAAGCTCGCGCCCGTGGAGGTGGAGCCCTGGTTGCAGCGGGTGGCCGCGCTGGAGACGCGGCTGCCGGTGGAGGTGCGCCCGGGGCCCATGCTCACGGTGAGCGCGGACAGCGATCAGCTCGAGCAGCTCCTCATCAACCTGGTGCGCAACGCGGTGGACGCGGCGCGGGAGCGCCAGGGCAGGGTGTGGCTGTCATGGACCGTGGCCTCGCCGGACGCGGTGGAGGTGTGGGTGGAGGACGAGGGCCCGGGCCTGGCGGACACGGCCAACCTCTTCGTGCCCTTCTTCACGACGAAGCCGGAGGGCAGTGGCATCGGGCTGGCGCTCAGCCGGCAGATCGCCGAGGCCCACGGCGGCAGTCTGCGCCTGGAGAACCGTATGGAGGGCCCCGGGTGCCGCGCGCGGCTGCGGCTGCCGTTGAATGGGGCCGGAGTCCGGCGCTGAGGCTCACTGCCCGGTGGGCAGGCGGAGGATGAAGGTGCTGCCCTTGCCGGGCTCGCTCTGCACGTCGATGCGGCCCTTGTGCCGGGTGATGATGCCGTAGCTGACGGACAGCCCCAGCCCCGTGCCCTGGCCGCGCGGCTTGGTGGTGAAGAAGGGCGTGAAGAGCTTGGAGATCGTCTCTGGCGTCATGCCCTTGCCCGTGTCGGCGATCTCCACCACCACGTCGTTGCCCTCGTGCCGGGTGCGGATGCGGATCTCCCCGCGCGTCTCGATGGCCTGCGCCGCGTTGACGAGCAGGTTGGTGAAGACCTGGGCGAGCTGGGTGGGGTGGAAGCTGATGGGCGGCAGCGGCCCGAAGTCGCGCTTCACCTCGCATTTGTACTTCAGCTCGTTCCACACCATCTTCAGCGTGGAGGACAGCTCCGCGTTCACGTCCACGAGCTGCGGCGCGCCCGAGTCCTCGCGGGCGAACGAGCGCAGGCCCTGGGCGATCTCCTGGATGCGCCGGGTGCCCGCCTGCGACTCCTGGATCATCTCCGGCATGTCCCCGAGGATGAAGTCCAGGTCGCCCTGCTTCCACAGCTCGCGCATGCGAGCGAACAGCTCCTCGCGAGCGCCCTCGGTCCCCGGCTCCTGGCCGTCCAGCAGCTCGCGCTGGAGCTGGAGCAGCGGGGTGAGCACGGAGATGTACTCGTCGAGCGTGCCCAGGTTGCTCATCACGTAGCTGACCGGGTTGTTGATCTCATGGGCGACGCCGGCCGCCATCTGTCCCAGCGAGGCCATCTTCTCGGCCTGGATGAGCTGGGCCTGCTGATCCTCCAGCTCCAGCGTGGCCATGCGGAGCTTCTCGGTGCGGGTGCGCACCAGCTCCTCCAGGCTGTCGCGGTTGCGCCGCAGCTCCTCTTCCTTCTGACGCAGGCGCTCCTCGGTCTGCTTGAGCGCGGTGATGTTGCGCACGAGCGCCACCGCCTCGTTGAAGCCACTCCGGTAGATGCGGGCCTCGTAGTGCTGGAGCCCCTGCGGCATCTCCAACGTGTAGTCGAAGACCTGCAAGGTGCCCTGCTGGATGGCGCGCCCGATGTGCAGGAGGATCTTCTCGATGAGGGGCTGCGGCATCGGCGAC
>NZ_DASVSO010000922.1:0-30217 GCF_036388035.1 Archangium sp. | reverse complement strand
CCACCTCGTGCGGTCCCGGTCTCAGGTCCACCAGCGCCCCCTTGCGCGTGGCGTCCAGCAGTTGCTGCTCGTTGCCAATCGGATCCGCCACCGTCTTGGCCTTGAGCGTCCACACCAGCAGGCTGGTCGGCTCGCGCCCGGCGAAGGCGTGCTCGAGCAGGTCCTTGCTCCCGAAGAACTGTTTGCCAATGTCGTTCTGGTTCACCGGCCCCGCCATCAGGCAGACGCCGCCGAGCAGATCACATCCCTCGGGAATCTCCGTCGAGCCGGCCACCTCCGCGACCAGGGCGCTGCGCGCCGCCCCCGCGCCGAAGGCTCGCACCGCGTGGGCGAAGGACAGCCCCGCTTGTTCGACCTCGCGGCGTGACAGCCCTCCGACGTAGATGCGCTGACCCGCCAGCGCGAACGCCTTGCGCCCCCGTGCGCTGTTGCGCGAGAGCGCCCGCCCGAGCGCCAAGTCCGCCCACAGCGGCAGGCGGGAGATGAGCCTGTCGGTGACCCGCTCCAGCTCCTCGCGCACCGCGCGCAGCCGCTCCTTGCCGTGAGGCGTGAGCACGTCGATGCGCTCGAGGAGCACCAGCTCCTTGGCCCGCTCGCGGGACAGCCCGGTGAATCGGGCGAAGGCGTTGTAGGCCGCACGGCCCGCCTGCACTGTTAGCGCCTCGGGCACGTCCATGGGCTGGCGCGTCTGGTAGGCCGGGGGAGCGCTCGGCTCGGCGTTGACACCGGGTTGGATGCGCTCGCTGCGCAGGGCGAGCAGCGCCGCGCCCAGGCGGCGGGCCGTGGTGCGCTCCATCCGCACGCGCTCCTCCTCGGGCACGTGGCCCACCTGCGCCACCAGCGAGATGCGCCAGCCCGCCGAGCGCTCCGCCGGGGTGAGGCCCACGAGTGTCTCCAGCTCGCGCAGGGCCGCCACGTCCGTTGGCTGCTCGAAGGGCTCGAGGAAGACCTGGGCACTCCGGGTGCCCGCCGAGGCGATCACCGCCGCACGCTCCATGGCGTCGGCGAGGACGCCGAGGTGCAGCTCCTTGAGATAGCCGATGGTGGGGATGTCGTCGGTATGGCGGAAGCGCTTGGCCCAGGCGCGCAGCGGCACGGTGACGAGGCTGGCCAGGGGCTTGTGCCCGACGAAGGTGAGCAGGAAGGTGAAGGGCGTGCGGTAGGGGCGCGCGAGGACGACATGGGTGTAGGCGGCTCCGTCGAGCACGGGCGCCTCCTTGCGGCCGATGCGCCGGAGCAGGGCCGCCGCGCGCTCGGAGTCCTCGGGGCCGAGCAGCACCTCGCGCTGCCCGCGGTAGTTGGTGGACTGCCGCGCCGAGAGCACTCCGAGCGCGCACTCCTCCCAGAGCTCGCGCTCGGTGGGAGCCGGGCCCGGGACGAAGCGGGTGGGGCGCGGCAGCGAGAGCAGCGACAGCAGCGTGCCGGCCTCCTCGCGCGACAGCGAGACGCGCGTGCGGTAGCCGATGGGGGAGGGCGACTCGAGCGACTCGGGCAGGTGATAGCGCGTGCGCTTCTCGCCGGAGGCAGCGAAGCGGGCATCGCGGCGGACGCGGAACTCGGATGGGGGGGCGGGGATCGTCACCAGCTCGAGCGGCTTGCTGGCGGACGGCTCCTCGCCGTGGACGGGCTTCCTCATGGCGCGCGAGAGTGCCAGGGGCGGCAACGGGTTGTCGCGTCTCGCCTTCTGGCGCCCCGCGTCATGGGCCCCGCGCTACTTCTTCCGGAACAGCGCCTCGGCGGCGGACAGCAGGTCGTCCTTGCCCTGCTTCGCGTTCAGGCCGCCCTCGCTGATCTGGAAGAGGTCACAGAAGTTGGCCCCGTCCTTGTCCGAGGGCACCTCCGCGAAGGGCTCCTTGCACTGCTTGGCCACCGTCTCGTCGAAGTGGCGGCAGTTGCGGCACGAGCGCAGCTCCTCGCCGCAGTGGGGGCACGTGTCCCGGCGCCCCACCTGGTTGCCCACGATGTCGAGTTTGCCTCCGCAGTGCGCGCAGCCCGGCATGCTCCACCTCTCGCTCAAGGGTGGGGCAGTCTTACCAGCGCGCTCCCGGTGTCGCGAGCCCTCTAGGAGCGCGAGGGCCGGATGGCCGCACGCACGGGCACCGGCTCGCCAGCCTCGGGCGCCTCCAGCCCCTCGGTCGCCTCGTCCAGCTCCCCGTTGAGCCGGCTCAGCATGCGCAGCATCCACGCGCTCGCCGCCGCCAGCACCGCCACCAGGATTCCCAGCGTCTGCCCGCGCTGCCACACGTGCGCCCGCTCCATCACCGCCCGGCGCCTGGCGAACGTCTCCAACTGTTGGGTGGCGAGGGTGTCGTTGAGGCTGTGGGCATACTCGCTTGCCTGGGCCTTGCTCCGCTCCAGCAGCCAGTCCGCCTCCGTGCGCAGCCCCTCGGCGCGGTACCAGCACCCCACGGCGCAGGCCGTGGACAGCAGGGAGACGCACACCGCTGTCGTCACGCTGAACAGTCGCATGACACCCCTCCGGACCGCGCGATTCCTCGGGTGCCCGACACCCAAGGCTGCTTCGACTTTCCGAAGACAGTAGCCGATGGTAGGGACCGCTTCCGCCATGAGCAAGCCCTACCGTCCGAAAGACCACTATTTCAAGAAAGCCAAGCAAGAAGGGTTGAGGGCCCGCTCGGCATTCAAGGTGGACGAGATCCTCAAGCGCTTCCCCTTCTTGAAGAAGGGCGCCTCGGTGCTCGACCTGGGCGCGGCGCCCGGCGGCTTCCTGCAGATCCTGGCCGACGCGGTGGGCGCCAACGGTCGGGTCATCGGGGTGGACATCGTCCCCATCCGCCCCTTCTCCCAGCCGTTCGTGAAGACGGCGGTGCTGGACGTGCTGGCCGACGACTTCGACGCCAAGTTGCTCGAGATGTACGACGGGCCCTTCGACGCCGTCATCTCGGACATGGCGCCCAAGACGAGCGGCATCCGCACCACGGATGAGGCGCGCAGCCTACGGCTGGCCCGCAAGGCGCTCGAGGTGGCCACCACCCGGGGCCGGCCCGGCTCGGCCTTCGTGGCCAAGCTCTTCATGGGCGGCGAGTTCGAGGAGTTCCGCGACGAGGTGCGCGCCAGCTTCGAGGACGTGAAGGTGGTGCGGCCCGAGGCCACCCGCGGTGCCAGCATGGAGGTGTACGTGGTGGGGCTGCGCCGCAGGGCCCCACCCACGCCCTGAGCGTCAGGCCAGCAGCGATGCCTGGCTCGCCACGCGCTCCACGCACGCCACCACGTCGTTCGCGGGCGAGTTGACCACGCGCGCCACCTCCCAGGCCTCCAGGGGCTCGTCCTCATTGGGCACGAGCAGGGGCTGGAGCAGCGAGGCCTCCTGGGGCTCCGGACGCAGCCACAGCTCCTGGGCCTCCGGCGAGAGGATGACGGGCATCCGGTCGTGGATGGGGGCCATCAGCCGGTTGGGGCCGGTGGTGATGAGGGTGCAGGTGCGCAGCACCTCGCCGGTGTCCGGGGCGTTCCACTCCTCCCACAGTCCCGCGAAGGCCATGGGCCGGCCGTCCTCGCGGTGGAAGTAGAAGGGCGTCTTGGGCTTCGTGCTCTGCTTCCACTCGAACCAGCCGTCCACGAGCACCAAGCAGCGCCGGCGCTTGAGCGCGGAGCGGAAGCTGGGCTTCTCCGCCACCGTCTCGCCCCGGGCGTTGATGAGCTTGTTGCCGATGGAGGCCTCCTTCGCCCACGAGGGGATGAGGCCCCAGCGGTAGGCATCCAGCATCCGCGCGCCGTCGTTGATGACCACGGGCATGAGCTGGGTGGGGGCGAGGTTGTAGCGGGGCTGCTCGAGCGCGGTGCGGATGCCGGTGAGGGCGAACTCACGGGCGAGCGCCAGGGCGGGGGTCTGGATGGTGACTCGGCCACACATGGGGTCGTCCTCTCACTCGCCGCAGTTCGGCGTGTCGTTGGTGGGATAGAGGCTGGCGATGCCGTAGGTACCATTGCGCGTGCCGCACCAGATCTGCCATGAGGTGCCGCCGAGGTCCGGGGCCGCGTAGACGCCGCCCTCCTTCTTGGCTCCACCGCGTGCGCAGCAGCGAGCGAAGGCCCGGGTGCCGATGGCCACCATGCTCACCGGGTCATCGCCCCGCGAGAAGCCCCCGAGCTTCTTCTCGGCGCAGGACCAGGGCGCCACGCCTCGGAAGCGGATGAGGTACTGCGAGCCCTGCAGCGCCTTCCCGCTCCGGGCCGGGCCGTCGAAGCAGAGCTTGCCCTCCGACTCGAGCTGCGCGTAGCGCGGCAGGTAGTGCAGTCCGCCGACGGTGCGGGTCGTCCAGTCGTCGCCGCAGAAGACGTGGGTGAAGGCGTTGCGCGGGCCCGTGCTCACCCAGAGGCCCGTGAGCCACTCGATGTTCCCCTGGCGCGAGCCCGGGCGTCCCGCCGCGGACAGGGCGCGCTGGATGCGCGGGTCGTCATAGTGCGCGGACATGAAGCGCTGCACGTCGCCCCGGCTCACCGACACGTCCGGGCGTGCCGGGCACATCCCGAGCACCTCGCGGTCCACCGGGCGGAGCGCCGGCGTCTGGCGGAAGAGGGGCGGGTTGGCACAGGTGGTGGCGCAGCCCTTGGCCACCGGGACATCGGCGGGCAGGGGGGCGGCCTCGGGCGCCCGGTCCCGGGATGCGAGGAACTCTCCACTGAAGCGCGGCTTCTCCGGGAGGTCCGCCGTGCCGTCGCACTTCACCCAGCCCTCGCCGGTGGACCCCTTCAGCTTGCACCACTGCCGGCCTGGGCCTCCCTTCTTGAGGACCGGGTAGGCCGTGTTGGGCTCGACGGTGAAGACGACCTTCGAGGACTCGGGTTCATCCACCGCCTGCAACTCCACGCCGGAGACAAAGGCGCCCGAGGCGTGGGCGCTGAAGGGGAGGGTACACAGGGCCAGCAGCAGCAGGGTCGGAATGCGCATCACCCGCCCAGGATACCCTCACCCGGGCCCTGGCACGGAACCTCCTCTTTTCCCAGAGGCGCTGGCAGAGCAGGGGGACCCCACACCGAGGGAGACGGCCTCGCCCCTGAATCCGCGGGCGCCTCTCGATACTTGGGATTAAGCGGTGGGTTTTACTGTTGGGCCCCGGATTTTCGTCCACTCGTCCTACCGGGTTCGAGTGGCCTGCTCAGGAGGGGCTCTCCCATGACATCGAAGTTCCGACGTATCCCAGGTGCCGCGCGCGTGGTGCTCACGGCCAGCGCCTCGGCGTGGCTCGCCGCGTGTGCCACGTCCGCGCCGGTGGAAAAGGCGGCCGCGCCGACGCAGGTGACGCCGCCCCCCGCGGCCCCAGCCGCCCCGGCGCCTGGCCAGAAGCCCACCTATGGCAGCTTCGGCGTCGACACCGCCGGGATGGACAAGTCCGTGGCGCCCGGCGACAGCTTCTACCGCTTCGTCAACGGCACGTGGCTCGAGAAGACCGAGATCCCCGCCGACCGGTCGAGCTACGGCATGTTCACGAGGCTCGCGGAAGAGGCGAGCCAGCGTACGCGCGCGCTCATCGAGGGGGCCGCGGGCGCCAACGCGCCCGAGGGCAGCGAGGTCCGCAAGCTGGGTGACGCCTTCGCGAGCTTCATGGACGAGGCGGCCATCGAGGCGAAGGGCGTGTCGCCGCTCAAGCCGGAGCTCGACCGCATCGCCGCCATCTCCACCCGGAGCGAGCTGGCCACCGCCCTCGGCGACACGCTGCGCGCCGACGTCGATGCGCTCAACACGGGCCACGTCACCACGGATCGGCTCTTCGGCCTGTGGGTGACGGAGGACCTGAACGAGCCGTCGCGCTACGCCCCCTATCTGCTGCAGGGCGGCCTGGGCCTGCCGGATCGCGACTACTACCTCGTCGACAACCCCCGCTTCACGGAGGTCCGCCAGAAGTACCAGCAGCACATCGCGGCCATGCTGCGCCTGGCGGGCCTCCCCGACGCGGACGCCAAGGCGAAGCGCATCTTCGAGCTCGAGCGGGAGATCGCTCGGGTCCACTGGGCCCAGGTGGACACGCAGGACGTCGCCAAGGTCAACAACCCGTGGCCTCGGGACGAGTTCGCGAAGCGCGCGCCCGGCCTGGACTGGAACGCCTACTTCGGCGCCGCGGGCCTCGGGCAGCAGCGTGAGTTCATCGTCTGGCAGCCGAGCGCCCTGACGGGGATCGCGAAGCTCGTCGGCAGCCAGCCCGTGCAGACCTGGAAGGACTACCTGGCCTTCCACGCCATCGCCCGCGCCGCGCCCGTTCTGCCCAAGGCCTTCGTGGACGAGTCCTTCGCGTTCAACGGCAAGGTGCTCTCCGGCGCGCAGCAGCTGCGCGAGCGCTGGAAGCGCGGCGTCGACTTCACCGGCATGGCGCTGGGGGAGGCCATCGGCAAGCTCTACGTCGAGAAGTACTTCCCGCCGGAGGCCAAGGCGGAGGCCGACAAGATGGTGCGCAACATCGTCGCGGCGTTCGGCCAGCGCATCGACTCGCTGGCGTGGATGAGCCCGGAGACGAAGGCGCGCGCGAAGGAGAAGCTGGCCACGCTCCAGGTGGGCATCGGCCACCCGGCGAAGTGGCGTGACTACTCGGGGCTGGAGATCGTGCGTGGGGACGCCTACGGCAACGCCGAGCGCGCGTCGCGCTTCGAGTTTCAGCGCAACCTGAAGAAGCTCGGCAAGCCGGTGGACAGGGCGGAGTGGTTCATGGTTCCGCAGCTCGTGAACGCGTTGAACTCTCCGCAGCAGAACTCCATCATCTTCCCCGCGGCCATCCTGCAGCCGCCCTTCTTCGATCCGAACGCCGACCCAGCGGTGAACTACGGCGGCATCGGCTCCGTCATCGGACACGAGATCGTGCACAGCTTCGACGACGTGGGCGCGCAGTTCGACGCTCGCGGCAAGCTGGCCAACTGGTGGACGAAGGAGGACGCGGCGAAGTTCAAGGCCGCCGGCCAGGCGCTCGTCGCGCAGTACAACGCCTACAAGCCGCTGCCCGACGCTGCGGTGAATGGCGAGCTGACCCTGGGCGAGAACATCGCGGATGTGGCCGGTCTGGCGATTGCCCACGATGCCTACCGGCTGTCATTGGGCGGAAAGCCGGCGCCGGTGCTCGAGGGCTTCTCCGGCGACCAGCGCGTCTTTCTCGGCTTCGCCCAGGTCTGGCGCAACAAGTACCGCGAGCCGACCCTCCGCCGTGTCCTGCTGACGGACGGGCACGCCCCGGGCGAGTATCGCGCCTCGACGGTGCGCAACCACGACGCCTGGTACGAGGCCTTCGGCGTCGCGCCCGGGCAGGCGCTCTACCTCACCCCCGAGCAGCGCGTGCGCATCTGGTGAGAGGGTAGGGCGGGGTAGGAGTTGGAACCGTGGAGGGGGCGTGTCCTCCACGGTTTCAACTCCCGCCCTTCAGGGCATGCAAGTGATTGAAACCGAGGGGGACGGGCTCGGCGCTCTGGAGGGGAAGACAACTAGCGAAAACAAGCGTCGGAAAAGCCAGGGACAACCCATGCGGGCTCCCGCGAATGCATATCCATGCGCACGCCGGGCGGCACTGACGCCGCCCTCACGCGGAGCGAACGCATGCGTATTGGAGGCTTCTCCCTTCCGAAGATCGATCTGAACCAGGTCCGCGGTGGTCTTGTCAGCGCCACCAGCGCCAAACCGACCCTCAAGCAGATCATCGGCGACGTCTTCAAGTCGGGCCTCCAGGCCGCCAAGAACACCTTGCTTCAGCACGTGGCCAAGGTGCTCGGGTTGCCCTCTCCCTCCGCCACCCAGGGGGGTGTGAGCACCAGCCTGCCTTCCTCTCCTGGGGTAGGTGGCATCTCCAGCGTGACGGCCCGCGCCAACGTGGAGCCCACCGTCATACAGAACCTGAGCGCCAAGCTGCCAGCCGGTGGTTCTAGTGTGTGGGACAACGCCATGTCCCAGGCCCTGAGCCCCCGTGGCCTGTCCGACAAGCAGCAGGAGCACCTCAATGATCCGAAGCTGGACAAGAACGAGCGCGCTCGCCTCAAGGCTCAGTACGAGATGCAGAACTACACCGAGATGGTTTCAATGATCAGCAACCTCATCAAGATGCGCGGTGAGATGCAGAAGGCCATCATCGGCAACATGCGCTGAGCCAGTTCATGAAATCGGTACGGCCAGGGCGGGTGTTCCTCCTCGGAGCCCCGTCCTTCGCTTTCGTGGCTTGGCGCATCCCGCCTCCTCACGAGGCCCGCGGCACGCTGATGTGGAGCTGGACGCGGCGGTTGGTGGAGCGGCCGCCCTCGGTGTCGTTGGAGGCGACCGGCTGCGTCTCTCCCATGCCCAGCACCAGCATCTGCTGCGGCGCCACGCCCCGTGCACTCAGCACGCGCGCGACGGCTGCCGCGCGGCGCTCGGAGAGCTCCTCGTTGTAGGCCACCGTGCCGCGGCTGTCGGTATGGCCCTCGACGCGGATGCGATCCTCCGGGTACTTCGCGAGGATGTCGCCGATGCGCGTCAACTGGGTGATGGCGTCCTCGGTGAGGGCCGCGCTGTCCGTCTCGAAGAGCAGCTCGCTGCGCAGGTTCAGCAGGATGCCGTGCTCCGTCCGCTGCGTCTCCGCGACCTGCTCCAGCTCGCGCGCCTGCTTGTCGAGGTAGTTGCCGACAGCGGCCCCCGCCGCGGCTCCCACGCCGGCTCCGATGGCCGCGCCTTCCCAATCCCTTCCCGCCACAGCCCCCGCGCCCGCGCCCACGATGGCGCCAGCCGCCGCGCCGGCCGCGGTCCGCTTGCCGGGAGTCACACAACCCCCTGCGCCCAGGAGCAACGCCGGGACAACGAGCACCCAACCCTTTTTCCATGCGTTCACGTGCAGCCTCCTTGTGTAGTCCCCCTTTGGAGGGGACTTCGGGGGGAGGCATTCACACGCCGCTGGAGCGGGCCCGGCCGTCTGCTCGCTGCCCAGGGGAGACTCGGGGCGCGCGGGGCCTGGGTCAGGCCAGCTTGATGCGCGCGGTCTTGTGCTTGCCCACCTGCACCAGGTACTCGCCGGCCTCCAGCTCGTGCTTGGAGTCCGACACCTTCTCCCCGTTCACCCGCACGCCGCCCTGGCCCATCAGCTTGCGGCCCTCCGTCGCAGACGCCACCAGCTTCGCCTCCGCCAGGGCCTTCGCCAGCGGCAGCTTCGGCGCCCCGCCCAGCGACACCTCCACCAGCGGCTGGTCCTCGGCGACGATCTTCTTCTGCGAGTAGCGCTCCTCCCAGGCCTGCATCGCCTTGCGTCCCGACTCCTCGTCGTGGAAGCGCGCGGCCATCTCCTGCGCGAACCCAGACTTGGCCGCCTTCGGGTGCAGCTCCCCGCGCGTCACCTTCTCCTTCAGCTCGGCGAGCTCCTTGAGCGTCCGCGACGACAGCAGCTCGTAGTAGCGCCACATCAGGTCGTCCGTGATGCTCATCAGCTTGCCGTAGATCTGCTCCGGCGCCTCGCTGATGCCCACGTAGTTGTCCAGGCTCTTGGACATCTTGTCGCCGGTGATCTTCCCGTCGACCAGCTTCGCGTCCAGTCCCTCGAGGATGGGCCCGGTCATGATGACCTGCGGCTCCATTCCCTCTTCCTTCATGAGCTGCCGGCCCACCAGCAGGTTGAAGAGCTGATCCGTCGCGCCCAGCTCCACGTCCGCCTTCAGCGCCACCGAGTCGTAGCCCTGCAGCAGCGGGTAGAGGAACTCGTGGACGGAGATGGAGCGGTTCTCCCGGAAGCGCTTCTTGAAGTCGTCGCGCTCCATCATGCGCTGCACCGAGTAGCGCGCCGCCACGCGGATGAGTCCTTCCGTGCCCAGCTTGTCCAACCACTCGGAGTTGAAGCGCACCTGCGTCTTCGCCGCGTCCAGCACCTTGAAGACCTGCTCCTGGTACGTCTGGGCGTTGACCTTCACCTCCTCGCGCGAGAGCGCGGGGCGCGTGACGTTCTTCCCCGAGGGATCGCCAATGAGCGCGGTGAAGTCCCCGATGAGGAACACCACCTGGTGACCGAAGTCCTGGAAGCGCCGCATGCGCGTGAGCAGCAGCGAGTGGCCCAGGTGCAGGTCGGGGCGGCTCGGATCGAAGCCCGCCTTGATGACGAGCGGCTTGCCCGTCTCATAGGAGCGCTCGAGCTTCTTCTTGAGCTCCTCGGGCACCTGGAGGTCCACGGTGCCGCGGGTCACTTCGTCGAACTGCTCCTGGGGGGTCGCCTTGCGCAGCGCGTTTTCGGACATGACGCGCGGAACCTAGCCGAAAACCCCCGGCGAGACGCGCGGAATCAAGTGCCCGGCAGGTGCTCGCGGATGCGCTCGATGCTCCGCGCCTTGCCCGTCTTGTCATCCATGTCGATGACCACGCCCTGGAGGTAGACGAGGTTCTTGGCCACCTCGTAGGGCGTGTTGCGCAGGGTGATGAAGCGCTCGACGGAGAGCTCCTTCCTCACCCCAATGACGGAGTCCAGCGGTCCACACATGCCCACGTCGGTGATGAAGGCGGTGCCGCCGGGCAGAATCCGCTCGTCGGCCGTCTGCACGTGCGTGTGCGTGCCCACCACCGCGGACACCTTGCCGTCCAGGTGCGCCCCCATGGCGTTCTTCTCGCTGGTGGCCTCGCAGTGCATGTCCACCAGGATGCAGGGCGTCTGCTTGCGCAGCTCCGCCACCAGGTCCACCGCCACCGTGAACGGGTTGTCCAGGGGCTTCATGAAGACGCGGCCCTCGAGGTTGAGCACCCCGAGCTTGCGCCCGTCCGGCGTCTGGATGACGGTGTGCCCCTTGCCCGGCGCCCCCTTGGGGTAGTTGGCCGGGCGCAGCAGCAGGGTGGGGTTGTCCTCCACCCAGGGCAGGATCTGCTTCTTCGTCCAGAAATGGTTGCCGCTCGTCAGGAGGTTGACCTCACTGCCGAGCAGCGCTTCGGCCGACTCGGGGGAGATGCCGGCGCCGCCTTCGCTGTTCTCCGCGTTGGCGACGACCAGATCCACCGAGTGGCGCGCGATGAGCTTGGGCAGAAGGGTGCGCACAGCCATGACGCCCGGCTTGCCCACCACATCGCCCATGAAGAGTACTTTCACGTGTCCAGGAAATCCCAGTCGCGGTAGAGCCCGCGCAAAGTCTCCGCCTCGGTCACGACGAGGTCCATGTCCACGTCGTCGGCGTTCGTCGGCATGGTGTCGACGACTTGGTCTCCGAAGGCCAGTCCGACCCGCCGGCTGCGAGCCGAGGCCGCCTTCAGCGTGGCATCATAGTAACCGCCACCCCGGCCCAGTCTCTTGCCGTCTCGCGTGAAGCCCAGTCCGGGCACCACGAACAGGTCAATCTGGTCCACCGGGATGAGCTCGGCCGAGTTGGTGGGCTCGCGCACTCCGAGCCGCCCCGGCTCTAGCTCGCTCTCGGACCGGATGGCCCGGAAAGAGAGGATACGTCCATGGACGTGGGACAGCGGATAGCAGACGATCTTCTCGTCCTGCAGTGCCGCGATGAGGATGTCCCGCGTGGGCACTTCACCCCGAATGGGGGCGTAGAGCGCCACTGTCCTTGCCTTTTGGTAATAGGGCGTGGCCAGGAATCGTGCCTGAACCTTCAGCCCGCGCTCGTCGATGATATCCGGCGTCATCGCCTTGCGCCGAGCCGTCAGCTCCTCACGCAGAGACACCTTCCGAGCCGCTCCCTCTTGCGCCACCGTCTCGCTCGCCACCAGCCCCACTCCCGCCAAGAGAAAGAAAAAGTCCCCCGCCGAATGGCCGTGTGCCTAGCGTCCATTGAACCCTAAAAAGCCAGGTGGGGACCAAATCTTGGCGCCGTAGGCTTCCCTCATCCCGCGAGGGGAGGGCTTGCACATGGAACCCGGAACGGACCCCGTTATGGACGTATCGGTTCGAATTTCTGCTGGGCATCACGCGCCCCGCAGGGGACAACCCTTTTCCTAACTGCAAATCCCTGTAACTCCTGGGAAATCCCAGGAATGCCTGGAGGAATGATAAGAACGCCGGGGGAGCGGGTCAAGCCATCTGGTGCGCGTTTACAACCCCGCCGGCCGCCTCCTATGATGGCCGACACTCCCACTCCATGACGTCCGTTTCCAGAACAATCGGCCTCGCGGCCCTGCTCGCCGCAGTCCCGGTCTCCGCGTGGGCGGGGGTGGCCCTGTCGGGGAGCTACCAGGCGGATGTGCTGGGGCGGGTGGAGGTGCGCACCGAGCGCGAGCGGCTGGTGGCGTACCCCACCGAGGGTGGGGCCTGTGGCTTGGAGCGTCGGCGCCCGGTGCTGGAGGGCGAGTTCCAGGGCCACGTGCTGGTGGGACGACTCACCCTGTGCGTGCAGGGGGACTCGGGCCCCGCGGAGGACACGCTCCCCATCCTCGCCTTCTATAGCCCGGTGGATCGCTCGCTGACGGCTTGGGTGCGGCTGCGCGAGGGGCGCCCGTCGCCGGGGCTGGGGGCCGAGGGGCTGTTGCTGCTGCAGCCGGCCCCGGAGGCGGTGCCCGCGGCGCCCCAGGCGCGCACCGGTGCGGCCTCCGTGGCGCGCCTGCGCACGGAGAAGCGCAACCCCGAGGCCGCCAAGGAGTCCTTGGAGAAGGCCAACAAGTTGCTGGTGGGGATGAAGGACGTGAAGGGCTCGGTGGCCGAGTTCGAGCGCAGCATCACCCACGACGACCGCAACTGGGTGGCCTTCTTCGGGCTGGGCACCGCGCAGCTCATGCTCCGTCAGGCGCCCGAGGCCATCGAAGCGCTGGTGCGGGCACGCCACCTCAATGCGCGCGAGCCCAGCATCCACTACCACCTGGCCTGTGCCTACAGTCAGCTCGCCGACAAGCCTCGGGCCATGGAGTCGCTGCGGCAGGCGGTGAAGTTCGGCTACGCCAGCGCCGATGGCTCCTTCCAGGATGAAGATCTCGACGGACTGCTGGGCTCGGAGCCCGAGTACCTGGGCCTCGCCAACCAGGCCGTCGTGAACTCCAAGAACCCGGCGGGCCGGCGCCAACAGACGGGACCTTGAGCGCGTGAGCACCTCTTCCACGTCGCGGACCCCCCGGCTCCTCGGCAACTACGAAATCCTCTCGCAGCTCGGCAAGGGCGGCATGGCCGAGGTCTTCCGGGCCCGCGTGCGCTCCGGGCCTCGTCAGGGCTGGCCGGTGGCCGTCAAGCGGCTGCTGCCCGCCCTCACCAAGGATCCCGCCTCCGTCGCCCTCTTCGCCGCCGAGGCCCACCTCACCAAGCAGCTCAACCACCCCAACATCGTCCAGGTGCTCGACGTGGGGCTGGTGGATGGCCAGTACTTCATCGTCATGGACTTGGTGGACGGGAGGGACCTCGGGCAGATCCTCCGTCGCTGCAAGCACCGGGGCATCCATCTCCCCCTGGACTTCGCCCTCTACCTCGGCCGGGTGCTGCTCGAGGCCCTGGCCTATGCCCACGAGGCCACCGGTCCCCAGGGCGAGCCCCTGGGCATCGTCCACTGCGACATCTCGCCCTCCAACGTGTTCATCTCGCGCCTGGGGGACATCAAGCTGGGCGACTTCGGCGTGGCCCGCCTGCGCGTGGACGGCGTGCTCCAGGGCGGTGAGGTGCTCGGCAAGCCCTACTACCTCTCGCCCGAGTCCCTGCAGGGCGCCCTCTCGCCGCACGTGGACCTGTGGGCCGCCACCGTCGTGCTGTACGAGCTGCTGACGCTGCAGCGCCCCTTCACCGGCTCCACCCCCGAAGAGGTCTTCACGAAGATCGTCTACCGGGACTACCTGCCGCCCAGCCTGCTGCGCCCGGAGATTCCCGAGGCCCTGGATGAGATCATCCACCGGGGCTTCGCGGTGAATCCCGAGGACCGGTTCCCCTCCGCCGAGGCCTATGCCGAGGCGCTCACGCCCCACCTCGACGAGCGCGTGGGCACCTCGCTGGCCATCGCCGCCGTCGTGCGCGGGCTCTTCGGCATCAGCGATACGAAGTAGCCACGCTCGCGCCCGCTCCCTCGGGAGGGAGCTGGGAGGTGGGGCATCGTCCGCTCGCTCGCCCCCTCTTGGGATGCCGGGGGCCTGTCCCGTGTCGATCTTCTCCTGCACGATGGTCCGCGCCCTGGCGCGAGGGAGGAGTCGAGATGGCAACCCAGCAGGAGCAGAAGCCGCAGGAGACTCGCGAGGCCGATACGGAGCGCAAGGACGAGCAGAAGCCGTCCACCAGCCCCCATGAGTCCCACGAGGGCTCGCCGGGCTACGGACAGCCCCCCGGCGAGGTTCGCGAGAAGCAGCTCCCCGATCAGAAGTGGTGAGGGAGCCGCCGCGCGCTAGGTCTCGCCCAGGTTCAGGGCCCGGGCCCTCGGGACGTGGGTGGTCAGGGCTTCCACCACCCGTGACACCTCCGCCTCCGTCGCTCCGGGCCCCAGGGAGAAGCGCAGCGAGCTGTGTGCCTGCGCCGGGGTGAGTCCCATCGCCAGCAGCACGTGCGAGGGCGTCAGCGTCCCCGAGGCACACGCCGCTCCCGAGGACACGCAGATGCCCTCCAGGTCCAGGGCGATCAGCAGCGCCTCGCCGTCCGCGCCGTGGAAGCACAGGTTGCTCGTGTTCGGCACCCGGGGTGCTCCCGCTCCATTCACCGTCACGTCCGGGAGGCGCGAGCGCACCTCACGCTCGAAGGTGTCTCGCAGCGCCTCCACCCGGGGCGCGTGCGCCGGCTGCTCCTCGTGGGCCAGCTCCAGGGCCAGGGCCAGGGCCTCCGCATAGGGCACGTTCTGCGTCCCGCCTCGCAGGCCCGCTTCCTGGTGCCCCGGTGTCAGCGCCTGTACCTCCACGCCCCTGCGCACCACCAGCACCCCTGCTCCCGGGGGGCCGCCGAACTTGTGCGCCGAAAGGGCCAGCAGGTCCGCGTCCACCTCGCGTAGGTGCGTCGGCAGCTTGCCCACCGCCTGCACCGCGTCCGTGTGGAACAGGATGCCTCGCTGCCGGCATGCCCGCGACAGCTCCGAGGCCGGCTGCACCACGCCCGTCTCGTTGTTCGCCCACATCAACGAGCAGAGCGCCGTCTCCGGCGTCAGCGCCTCGAGCAGCGCCTCCAGCGGCACCCGGCCATCCCGCCCCGGGCGCACCCGCACCACCTCCGCGCCCAGTGCCTCCAGCTGCTTGAGCGCCGCCAGCACCGCCGGGTGCTCGAGGGCCGACGCCACCACGCGCCGCCTCCGAGTCTCCTTCCGCGCGAGCCAGGCGCCCTTCAGCGCCAGCGCGTCCGACTCCGAGCCCGAGCCGGTGAAGCACACCTCCTTCGGCTCGCAGCCCAGCACGCGCGCCACCCGGGCCCGCGCCGCGTCCAGACGTCCCCGGGCCTCGCGCCCGCTCCGGTGCACGCTGGAGGCGTTGCCCCAGCCGCCCTCGGAGAAGGCCCGCGCCAGCAGCGTGGCCACCTCCGGCCGCACTGGCGCCGCCGCGTTGTGGTCCCAGTAGATCACGGCGAGGGCGCGGACAGCAGCCCCACCGGACGCTCGTCCGCCACTCCGAAGGCTTCGAGGAAGCGGCGCACCAGCTCGCGCTTGGCCGCCTTGCGCTGCGCGGCGCGTCCCGACAGCGGAATCCGCGCGCCCGCCATGCTGCCGTGGCCTCCCGCCGAGCCGCCGAAGTCCTCGCAGATCTCCCGGATGAGCCGGCCCGCGTTCATCCGCCGGTCCTTCACCCTCAGCGACAGGAAGAGCTGGTTGCGGTACGTCGCGTACGCCAGCGACCACTTCATCCCTTCGAGGAACATCAGCCGCTCGGCCACCTCGGCCACCATGTCCGGGGAGTAGACCTCCTCCAGATCCGTCACGATGGCCGTGTCCCCGTACATCTTCGCCCGCTCGAAGGCCGTGTGGTAGAGCTGGAAGTAGCGCGCGGGCAGCTCCGGATGCTCGATCTGGCTGAGCATCTGCTTGTCCATCCGCGGGAACAGCCACAGGTACGTGTCGATGTCCGTCTGGGTCGTCTCGCGTCCCAGGTCCCGCGTGTCCGCCTTGACGCCGTAGAAGAGCGCGGTGGCCACCTCCACCGAGGGCTCCAGCCGCGCGGCGCGCAGGTACTCGGCCAGCATCGTCGAGGTGGCTCCGAAGTCACCGCCCACGTCCGCGAAGGGCGCCTTGAGGCTCTCGTCGCGCAGCGGGTGGTGATCGATGACGATGTCCACCTCACCCCGCAGCCGCGGGGGAATGGCGTGGTTGCCCGTGGGCGGCTGCGTGTCCACCAGCGCCAACAGGTCGTACTCGTCGAGGTCGAGGTTGGCGATGGGCGTGACGGGCAGGCGGAGCACCTTCACGAAGGCGATGTTCTCCGCCCGGCCGATGATGCCGCCGTAGCCCACCCGGGTCTCCTCCACGCCCGCTCGCTCCTTCAGCAGGTGGCCCAGGGCCACCGCCGAGGCGATGGAGTCGGGATCCGGATTGTCGTGGGTGAGCACGAGGAGCTTCTTGTGGCCCTTGGCCACTCGGATCAGCCGCTCCAGCTTGGCTCTGGCCGGCAGGTTCGCCAGGCGCGGTTCCGGGGGCTCCAGGCCCTCGCCACCTCCGGGCGTCGATCTGCGGCTGTTGGCTGTCGGTGTAGCTGGCATGGGTGCGCTGTTTACTTCCTCCGGCCGAGCGATTCGAGCAGCTCGATGGCTTCTGCGTAACGCTCCGGAAAAGGCGTCTCCAGGATTCCTATGGTGTTGACGAACCGTGGATCCTTCATGAGGCGGCGGAAAGGCGTGAGCCCGATCGCTCCCTTGCCCACCTCCTCATGGCGGTCCACCCGGCAGCCCAGGGGCTTCTTGCTGTCGTTGAGGTGGATACAGTGGACCCGCTCCAGGCCCACCGCCCGGTCGCACGCGCTCATCACCTCATCGTAACCGTCGTCCGTCGACAGGTCGTACCCGGCCGCGAACAGATGGCAGGTGTCCAGACAGATGCCCAGGCGCCCCGCCTCCTTCGTCCGGGAGAGGATCTCCGTCAGGTGCTCGAAGCGCCACCCGAGGCAGTTGCCCTGGCCGGCCGTCACCTCCAAGCAGATGCGCGACTGGAAGCGCGGCGTGCGGGCGTGCACCTCGTCCAGGCCCTGGGCGATCAACTCGAGCCCTCGCTGCGCGTCCGGGTGCCCGCCAGGATGGAGGATGAGGGAGGGGATGCCGAGGCGCTCGCAGCGGGTGAGCTCCTCGACGACGCAGTCGAGCGACTTCTCCCGCTGGAGGGGCGCCTCCGTGCCGAGGTTCACCAGGTAGCTGCCGTGCGCCACCACCGGCAGCCCCGTGCGCCGCACCTCCTCGCGGAAGGCGTGGCACTCCTCGTCGGTCAGGGGCGGGGCCTTCCAGCCCCGTGCGTTCTTCGTGAAGACCTGCAGGCTGCGCGCGCCATGCTCCTCGGCTCGCGCCAGGGCCCGGCTCACGCCTCCGGCGATGGATTCGTGAGCCCCGACCCGCACAGGCTAGTTGATGGCCTTGTAACGACGGCCCAGGTCCTTGAAGTACTTCACGCCGTTGTCGAGCGAGTTCTCGATGGCATCCATCAACAGGGTGCGGAACACGCCCTCGGCCCCGCGCAGGGACTCGTAGTAGCGCTGACGATCGATGGAGTGGATGATCGCCGGCATGTACCCGTTCCGGATGAGCACGAGGTTGGTGAGCATCCGGCCGACCTTCCCGCTGTTCTCCGTGAAGGGGAAGATCTGCATGAACTTGTGCTGGGCCACCGCCGCCTGCTTGATGGGGTGGAACTCGCGGAACTCGGCGCTGCCGGTGTAGTCCACGAGCTTCTCCAGCATGGGCTGGATCTTCGCCGGCTGGGCGATCTCGTGGAAGTAGGTGCGGTGCAGGGGCATGTCCTTGCGGTAGCCGCTGCGATCGCGCTCCTTGGCCAGCTCCTTCTCCGTGCGCTCCCGCCGCTCGATGTTGGCGCGCGTCGCCTGCGCCTCGGGGGTGCTGCCGCACAGCAGGTCGTGGATGCGCTTGATGGTGGTCAGCGTGATCTGCGTCTGCTTCTTGCCGTTGGCCGCGGCATCCTCGCGCAGGTAGTCACACGCGGCCTTGTGGTTGCGGATCTCCAGCACCACGGGGATCATCGCCGGGTCCATGTTGGCCCGCTCGGGGAACAACGCCGACACCAGCTCCTGTTGGGTGTACACCGTCCCCTCGAGTGCCGCGTCGTGGTAGATCCACGACATCTCGAACTTCTCGAGGAAGTCCCGGGACTTGTCCTTGAAGATGCCAAGGTAGTCGCGCAGGGACTCGTTCTTCTCGTCGATATCTTGGTAGCGTTCCTTCACGGACGTGACGCTCCTTCGCACCGGCTCCCGGCTTGGCCGGCGGGTCAGACCAGAAGAGCCGGACCGGCGGGGACAACGGACTCGGGATTGTAGAAATTCCAGGCGTTTAGGACAATTAAAACGCTACGTGTGTTGAACTTCTACAAGCTGACCAGGAAGACCTCGCACGCCTGGTCGAGCAGATCCTTGGACAGTGCCGGAGGAATCTGCCGGTAGCGGGCGGCGTCCTTGATGAGCTGTACGAGGTCGCGCGGGTGGCAGGCGCGCATCTGCATGCTCCTCGGCTTGTAGTAGTGCTCGATGAGGTAGGTGACGGCCTGGTCCACGTAGGGGATGCCCGCCGCCTCGCACACCCGGGAGAAGATCTCCCGGTAGGTCTCCTCGTCCGGGTTGGTGACCTCGATCTTGTACTTGATGCGCCGCAGGAAGGCCTCGTCCACCAGCTCCTTGGGATCCAGGTTGGTGGAGAAGACCAGGAGCTGATCGAAGGGGATCTCGAACTTCTTGCCCGTGTGGAGGGTGAGGAAGTCGACCCGCTTCTCCAGGGGGACGATCCACCGGTTGAGCAGGTCCGTGGGGTGGACCTTCTGGCGGCCGAAGTCGTCGATGAGGAGCATCCCGCCGTTGGCCTTCACCTGGAAGGGGGCCTCGTAGAAGCGCGCCGTGGGCGAGTAGATGAGATCCAACGTCTCCAGCGTCAGCTCACCGCCCACCACCACGGCCGGACGTCGGCAGAGCAGCCAGCGGTTGTCCATCTCGAAGGTCTGCCGACGCCCCGCGGCATCGCGCTCGGACTCGAGCGGGACGGCGGTGTGGTTGAGGATGTCGAAGACCTTGATGATCTGGTTGTCGATCTCCAGGCAGTGGGGGATGAAGACCTCGCCGCCGAACATGCGGCTGATGGCCTCGGCGAGGCTCGTCTTGCCGTTGCCCGGCGGGCCGTAGAGGAAGAGCGAGCGGCTGGAGTTCACCGCCGGCCCCAGCTTGTCCATCAGGTCCGCGGAGACGGTGAGGTGGGACAGGCCCATCACCAGATCCTCGCGGCTGATGACGGGGTTCTCCTCCTGCTGCGCGGTGATGAGGGCGTTGTACTGCTCGATGGGGACGGGGGCGGGGCCCACGTAGGTGCTGCGCTCGATGGCGCCGCGCGCGTACTCGCGGCCCTTCTCGGTGAGCACGAAGTCCACCGAGGCGCGTCCGAAGCCCTTGCCGCCCCGCAGGTCCACGAGCTTCTCGGCGGTGAGGAAGTCCACCACGCGCTCGATGACGCCGGGCCAGGGCAGCCGCAGCTCCTGGGCGATGTCCATGCCCGTGCCCGTGCCCGAGTAGTACAGGTAGCGCAGGGCGATGTCCGACAGGAGCCCGATCTTCAGCCCCGTCTCCTCCAGCGACTTGGGCTCCGGAGGAGCGACGTCGAGGATGGTCGGGTTCTCGAGGTTGAATGGATTGGGGGTGGCGGCGTACTCGAGGCGCATCGGCTCCTGGTTCTAGCCGATCCGCCCCTTTTCCGGCACATCTCTCGACTCCCTGCTCGCTCAGGGGTCAGACGTAGGTGAGCCACTCGGCGTAGCGCGGCTCCTGGCCCCGGACGGTGCGGAAGTAGGTCTCCTGCACGAACTGGGTGATGGGACCGGGCTTGCCGGTGCCCACCTGGCGGTTGTCCACCTCGCGCACCGGGGTGATCTCCGCGGCGGTGCCGGTGAAGAAGACCTCGTTGCAGATGTAGAGGGCGTCGCGGGTGAACGTCACCTCCTCCACCTCGCGGCCGGAGTCGCGCAGGATGTGCAGCACCGTGTCGCGGGTGATGCCGTCGAGGATGGGCGAGGAGAGGGGCGGCGTCTTGATGATGCCCTTCTTGTTGACGAGGAAGATGTTCTCGCCAGAGGCCTCGGCCACGAAGCCGCTGATGTCCAGGAGGATGGCCTCGTCATAGCCGGCGAGCACGGCCTCGCGCTTGGCGAGGATGGAGTTGACGTACTGGCCGGAGATCTTCCCGCGCACCATGTTCACGTTGACGTGCATGCGGGTGAAGGAGCTCACCTTGCCGCGGATGCCCTCGCGGATGCCCTTGTCGCCGAGGTACGCGCCCCAGTCCCAGGCGGTGACGGCCACGCGGGTGGGGTTGATGGCGCCCAGGCCCATGGCGCCGTCCCCCATGAAGGCGATGGGACGCAGGTAGGCCCCATTGGCGAAGTGCTCGCGCTGCTCGCGCAGCAGCTCCAGGCACGCCTCCATCAGCTCCTCCACCGTGTAGGGAAGCTTCATCATCACGATGTGGGCCGAGTCGAGCAGGCGCTGGATGTGCTCGCGCAGGCGGAACACCGCGAGCCGGCCGTCGTGCGTGCGGTAGGCTCGGATGCCCTCGAAGACGCCCAGCCCGTAGTGCAGGGCGTGGGTCATCACGTGCACCTGGCCTTCCTCCCATTTGACCAGCTTGCCATCGAGCCAGATCTGGTCGGAGCGCAGGACGCCGGAGGAGGTGGAGCTCATGCGGGGAGCCTCTTTGTCGGGAAGGGAGAAGACCTCGGGGCGGATTCTCCCAGGAGATGCTTTCGATTCAAAGCATTTCGGTCAGCCCAGGTGCGGAAGTGGCGCGAGCATCCGCGTCAGCAACGGCATCTCCGCGCCGAGCTGCTTGCGGCCCAGGTGCATGGCCTTGGTGGCGAGCTGCACCGAGGGCACCAGCTCCAGGGGCGAGAGGGTGGGGCCGAAGCGCTTCACGAGGTGCGCGTAGGGGAGGTTGGGCGCCACCGTCATCGCCGCGAGCCGTTGCAGCGGCAGCCAGAAGGGCGTGCTGAGGCGGGGCGAGAAGCCGTCCAGCCCGAGCATGAAGACGTTGCGCGTGCCGATGTTGCCGTGGTGCACCGCCTTCCAGGCCGCCTTCACCGGGAGGTTGTCCACCAGCCCTCCGTCGATGAGCCGGAAGATGCCCTGCTCCTCCATCAGCCCGTCCAACAGGCCGCGCATGTGCGCGTCGTCGCGCAACACGTCGTAGTGGATGACGCCGGGCAGCGCCGAGGAGAAGCCCGCCGCGTCGATCGCATCGAAGTCGGCCGTCGTCGCGTCCGCGCCCAGGTGGAGCTTCACCATGATCTCCGGCCGGGTGAAGAACTCGGCCAGCGTGCCCATCACCGCCTGGATGCGGCGCGCCACGCCCGCGGGGCTGAGCAGGCTCACCGGGCTCGTGCCCAGCAGGCGCTCGTAGTACTCGAGCGGGCGCGGCAGCATCCCCCGCCGGATGCCTCCCACCGCGATGAGGATGGGCACCGGCAGGTCCTTCAGCCGCATGCCGCCCTCCTGGCCCGCCGGCCCCGCGTTGAAGTAGCGGCCCAGCCCCGCGCGCAGGAACAGGCGCAGCGCCGCCGGCAGCCCGTAGCGGTTCTCCGTGGAGATGAACCGGAAGAGCTTCCGCCAGGACAGGTTGCGGATGATGCCCACCAGCTCCGACTCGTCGAAGCGCGCCATCCGCGAGCGCATCAACATCAGGATGGCGCCCAGGGAGCTTCCCGCCAGCAGCGACGGCTTGAGGCCGTGCTCGTCCAGCAGGCTCATCACCCCCATGTACACGTAGGCCGTGCCCCCGCCGCCGCCGGCCACCACCACCAGCGACTTGTGGCGCAGCTCGCGGTGGAGGACGTCCTCGGGCACTTGCCCGTGCAGGCGGTGGACGAGCTCGTCGCGCAGCTTCAGGGTGGGGCCGCGCAGGTCTCGCACGTGCGGCACGAGCTGGTCGCGGGTGAGCCGGCGGGCACCGAGCAGCAACGGGCCGAGCCGCCGCGAGACGTCCTCGCGGAAGGGGGCGGTCCAGGTCTCCACGGAGTGGTCATGGCCCTCGTGGCGGAGTTTGTAGAGGCGCGCCAGGGAGAGCGCGGTGCGCAGGACCGTCTCCTCGCGCGAGTCCAGCAGCGACGGCGAGTCCATCGCCGCGCGGACCAGGGCCAGCTCCATCTCTTCGAACGGCCGGAGGATTTGGAAGCGTTGCTTCAGCAGCACGGGCGGGGGGACCCAGACTCAACGAGAGGCGCGAAGCACCCGAGCATATACGTCCCGCACGCGCACGGCACAGGCGCGATAGTGGGCGAGGAACGTTTCTCCCGGCTCGGTGCCGAGCACGCCCAGCCGGCGCGCGAGCTGCGCCAGGGGCCGCCCGCTGGTGGGCATGTGGGCCAGGGAGCTGGCGTGGAGGAGCCGCAGCCGGTTCTCCACCCGGCGCAGGAAGAGGTAGCCCTGGCGGAGCGTCTCGGCGTCCTCGGGGGAGAGGCAACCCTCGGCCTGGAGGCCCTCCAGCGCCGCGAGCGTGTTGGTGCTCCGCACCCGGGGGTGCTCCCGGCCGTGCACCAGTTGCAGGTACTGGACGGTGAACTCCACGTCCACCAGTCCGCCCTGGCCCAGCTTCGGGTTGAGCTGCTGCGCGTTCTCCTGGGCCAGCTCGCGCTCCATGCGCGTGCGCAGCCGGTCGATCTCCGCCGCCGTGTCCGGGGGCAGGGGACGCTCGTAGACGAGGGGAGCGAGGACTGTCTCCCGCAGTGCCTGGAAGCGCGTGGCGTCCCCCGCGGCCGGGCGGGCCTTGATGAGCGCCTGGCGCTCCCACGGTTGCGCCCGCTTCTGGTGGTGCTCGCGCAGGGTGTCCTGGCTCACCACCAGCGCTCCCTGGTTTCCCGAGGGCCTCAGCCGCGCGTCGATCTTGTAGAGGTGGCCCTCGCGCAGCTGCACCTGGAGCAGCGTCATCAGCCGCTGCACCGTCTTGGCGAAGTACTCGTGGTGGGTGAGGGTGCCTCGGTGGCCCCCGCTCGTCTCCCCCTGGCCGTTGCCGCTGTAGACGAAGATGAGGTCCAGGTCCGAGTGGTAGCCCAGCTCGTACCCGCCCAGCTTGCCCATGGCGATGACCACCAGCCCCTCGCGCTGCCCGTTCGCGTCGAGGGGTTGGCCGTAGCGCTCGCGCTGCTCCTGCAGCGCCAGGAAGAGGCACTCGTCGAGGATGGCGTCCGCCACCGCCGTGAGCTGCTCGGCCACCTCCGGCACCGACAGGTCCCCGCTGATGTCGTTGAGCCCGATACGCAGCAGCTCCTCGTTCTTGAAGCGCGGCATCGCCGCGTGCTTCGCCTCCGCGTCCGTGTGCCGCCCCAGCCGCGCCCCCAGCTCCTGCCGGAGCCGCTCGGGGGACTTCAGCGCCTCGTCGAGCTGCGCCTGCACCAGCGCGTCCAGCAGCTCCGGGTGCCGCAGGAAGATGCGCGAGAGGTAGTCGCTCTGCCCGAAGAGGTTGAAGAGGCGGCGGCTCGCCCTCGGCATGCTCGTCAGCAGCGCCAGGTAGCCCTCGGGTTGGTGCAGCCGCGAGAGGAAGTCCGAGAAGTGCAGCAGCGCCTGGTCCGGATCCGGCGTCTGGGCCAGCTCCGACAGCAGGCGCACCGCCTTCACGCCCGAGCCCCCGTCCACGAAGGGCGAGTGGGGCACCCGCGCCAGCCGCTCCAACTCCCCCAGGGCCCGCTCGGGGTGCTCGAAGCCCCGCTTCTCCAGGGCCGCCTGGCGCTCCTCCGGCGACACGTCCGGGTCCAGTGCGAGCGCCAGGAGGGGCTCGTCGGGGACCTCGTCCCGCGCCGTCTGGCCCAGCAGCGTGTTGAAGGCCCCCAGGACGAAGCGCCGGTGCCGCTCCAGCTCGGCGTGGAAGGCGTCCCAGTCCGGGTACCCGAGCGAGGTGGCCAGCCGGCGCCGCTCACGCTCGCCCGTGGGCAGCGCCTGCGTCTGCCGCTCCTCCAGCATCTGGAGGCGGTTCTCCACCCGCCGCAGGAAGGCGTAGGCCTCCTCGAGCGCGTCCGCGTCCGGGCCCGACACGAAGCCCGCTCGCTCCAGCTTGCGCAGGGCCCGCATCGTCCTCGGCTCGCGCAGGGTGCGATCCTTGCCTCCCTGCAACAACTGGAGCGCGTTGACGAAGAACTCCACCTCGCGGATGCCCCCGGGCCCCAGCTTCACGTCATCCGCGCTCGCCTTGCCGCGCAGGTCGATCCGCGCCTTCATGTCGCGCAGGCCGTCCACCGCCGACAGGTCCAGGCTGCGCCGCCAGATGAAAGGGCCCAGCTCGCTCAGCAGCTCCTCCGCGAGCGTCGCGTCTCCCGCCACCGCCCGGGCCTTGAGCAGCGCCGCCCGCTCCCACATGCGCCCGAACGTCTCGTAGTACGCCAGCGACGCCGGCAGCGAGAGGACCATGGCCCCGGCGCGTCCCTGCGGGCGCAGGTTCAGGTCCACCCGGTAGCAGAAGCCCTCCGCCGTCACCTTCGTGAGCGCCTGCGTCACCGCCTCGCCCAGCCGGGTGAAGTACTGCACGTTGGGCAGCGCGCCCGCCGTGCCTCCCGTGGTGTGCCCGTCCGCCCGGTACAGGTAGATGAGGTCCACGTCCGAGCTGAAGTTGAGGTCCTCGCCTCCGAGCTTCCCCATCCCCAGGATGCAGAAGCCCGGCGTGTCCGGCGTGCCGTACTTCGCCCCCAGGGAGCGCTCCGCCCAGGCCAGCGCGGCTCCGATGAGGGCCTCGGCCAGCGCGGACTGCTCGCGGCCCAGCTCCTCCATGGGGGCGCGCAGGGCCGCGTCGCGCACCATGATCCGGAGGAACTCGCGGTACTTGTAGCGGCGCAGGCGGCGTTGCAGGCCCTCCGCGTCCGTCGGGAGTGCCCGGCGCGTGGCGGCCAGGGCCTCGCAGCGGTACTGCTCCTTCGTCTTCTCACGCGTCAGCGTCCGGGAGCCCGCGAGCCACCGCGGCAGGGCGGGACGCGTGGCCAGCAGGCGCGGGGCGAAGGTGCTCGTGTGGAAGAGCGCCGGGAGCCAGTCCAGCAGGCGCGAGAGGGTGGGCTCGGAGAGGCCCTGGAGGCCCTCGCGGCTCCGGTCGAAGGCCGCGATGAGCTCGTCGGGCTCCGAGCTCCGCTTCGCGGCCTCGTGGATCCGCTCGGCCGCGGGGCCCCCCAGTGTCGCCGCCAGCCCCGAGAGCTCCTTGGCGGCGCGCTTCGGGTTCTCGAAGCCCTCGGCTCTCAGCGACTCCTCGGTCCAGGTCATCTCGGGCCCATGGCGAGGAGCGTGGGGAGAGGGCTCAGGCCTGCGCGATCTGCGCGAGGTTGCTCTTCGCCTTCTCGATGTCTCCCTCGTGCTTCAGCACCAGGTTCAACGTGGCCGCCACCAGGTCCGCCGTCAGCGACTCCGCGTTGAGCAGCGCGAGGCTCTGCACCCAGTCCAGCGTCTCGCTGATGGACGGCGCCTTCTTCAGGTCCAGCTTCCGGATGGCCGCCACCGCCTCCACCACCTGCTCGGCCAGCGTGCTCGACACCTCGGGCATCCGCATCCGGATGATCCGCAGCTCCCGCTCCCGGTCCGGGAAGTCGATGTGCAGGTGCAGGCACCGCCGCTTCAGCGCGTCCGACAGCTCCCGGGCGTTGTTCGACGTCAGCACCACCCGCGGCACGTGCTTCGCCTTGAACGTCCCCAGCTCCGGAATCGTCACCGCGTAGTCCGACAGCACCTCCAGCAGGAAGGCCTCGAACTCCGGATCCGCCTTGTCGATCTCATCCACCAGCAGCAGCGCCGGCCGGTCCGACAGCAGCGAGCGCAGCACCGGCCTCGGCAACAGGAAGCGCTCCGAGAAGAACACCGCGTCGCTCGTCGCCAGCCGGTCCGCCGCCTCGCTCAGCGTCCCGGTGCCCTGCACCATCTCGCCGATCTTGTCCTTGAGGAGCTGGGTATAGAGGAGCTGCTTGGCGTACTCCCACTCGTAGAGCGCCTTGGCCTCGTCCAGGCCCTCGTAGCACTGCAGGCGGATGAACTCGCGCCCGAGCGACTGCGCCAGCGCCTTGGCCAGCTCCGTCTTGCCCACCCCCGCCGGGCCCTCCACCAGGATGGGCTTGTCCATCCGATCCGCCAGGAAGCTCGCCGTCGCGATCTCCGGGGAGGGCAGGTAGCCCACCTCTTCCAGGCGCTTCAGCGCGTCGTCCACGCTGCTCAGGGTGCGAACATCGGTCGAGGGGGAGGGGGTCTTCACACCTCTGAACTTAACCGAAGGTTTTTCAAGCCACTGCGGCAAAAATGCCAGAGCCGCGGCCTTTCGCCCACGTGCGTGCCGGCCGCTCTCCCTGCAAGTGGCCGGAACAACTTGCGAAATTATTTCCCCACCGTGGGCACACGACGTGCAATAGGAGCCCCCGCTTTGTCTCTGGAGGCGGCGGTCATGTCCTGGTTGTGGCGGATGATGCTGGTGGTGACGGTGGCCCTGGTGCCCGGGGCTTTCGCGCTGCTGGTGGCCTACATCGCCACACGGACCATCCGCGAGCGCTGGCAGATGGCGCGGCTCCAGTCCCATACGCAGGGGACTCGGGTGTCCATCCGCTCCGTGATCTCCACCGTCGAGCTCAGGGACCTGGTTCGTCAGGCGCGCGCCGCGCTCTAGTCACGGCGTCTTCCCTCCAACGAAGCCCGAGGGCTCCGGACGGCTTCGGCCGCGCGCGGCACGGTGGCCACGCGCGGCCGGGGAAGCACTACTTGTCCAGCTCGTCGACGAGCGACGTCCAGTCGCTCTCGTCCGCGGGGCCACCTGGACCCGTGGGGATCTGCATGACCACGGTGCGCTCGGGGGCCTCCTCCTCTTCCTCCATGACGGGCGGAGGAACAGCCGCCGCGGCCTTC
Organism: Archangium sp.; assembly: GCF_036388035.1. Lineage (GTDB taxonomy): Bacteria > Myxococcota > Myxococcia > Myxococcales > Myxococcaceae > Archangium. The sequence continues at coordinate 3,375 of NZ_DASVSO010000922.1, read as the reverse complement.
TTCACGGTGTTCTTCGCGGCCGCACGGGGCGCCGCACGGCCGGGAGAAGCCGGCGCGGCGGGCGGCGCCATGGGGGTGACCTGCGTGGTGGTGGGGATGTTCTCCTCCTCCAGCGGGGTGGCCTTGGCGGACGTCTTCGCCGTCGCGATGCCGGGCGAGGAGGGGGCCTTGGTCTTGTAGCGGGCCAGCTCCAGCTCGGCGACCTTGAGGGCCTTGCTCTTCTCCTGCACCGACTGCTGCAGGCGGGCGATCTCCTGGGCCTTCAGGGCGTCGCGGCGCTCCACCTCCGCCTTCTGACGGGCGGCGATGTCCTCGAGCTCCTTGGCCTGCCGGGCCTCCAGGTCCTTGCGCTCCTTCTGGGCAGCGGCGAGCTTCGCGGCGGTCTCGGTGGTCTTGGCCTCAGCCGCGGCCACCTTGGCGTTGAGCTCCTTCTCCAGGCGGCTCCTGGCGCTCGCGGCGTTCTCCATCGCGAGCTCGAACTCCTGGATCTTCTTCGCCCGGGCGGTGAGCTGCGCCTGGACCTCCTTGAGCTTGGTGTCGGCCTCGGAGAGGCGCGTCTGGCCCTCCTGGGTGACCTGGGCGACACGGGCCTCGGAGCGGGCCAGCTTCTGGGCCAGCTCGTCCGTCGCGCGCTTGGCCTCGGAGCGCTCCTGGGCCTGGGCCTGCTGGAGCGCCTGAATCTGCGCCTGGGCCTCGGCGAGCTGAGTGGTCAGCCCCTCGCGATCCGACAGCAGCTTCGCCTGGGTGTTGCCCGCGACGCGCATCTGCTCGTCCCGTGCGGCGAGGTGCTTGCGGGCGGTGTCCAGCTCGGAGGTGAGGGTGGCGCCCTGCCGGGTGAGCTCGTCGAGCTGACGCTTCGCCTGCTCCGCGTCCTGCTGGCGGCGGGCGTCGAGCTGCTTGAGCTGCTCGGTCTTGGCGGCGACCTCGCGGGTGAGGGCCTCGCGCTGACGCTCCTTCTCCTGCGTCACCACGCTGAGCTTCTGGAGCGTGTCCGACAGCTCCTGGCTCTTGGCGGCCGAGTCCTTCTCGAGGAACTCGATGCGGCGCTGCGACTCGGTGGTGAGCGTGTTGAAGCGCTCCTCGAGCCGGTGGCGCTCGTCCTCGGACTGGGAGAGCTGGGAGCTGAGCTGGGTGACCTCGGCGACGCGGCTGCCGAGCTCCTGCTTGGTGAGGAAGAGCTGCTCCTCGAGCTCCTGGCCCTGGTCGCGCGACTGGGCGAGCTGGGCCTCCAGGTCCGCCTGGGTGGCGGTGGCCTGCTGCTGGGTCTGCGCGTGGGCGGCCTGCTCGTTGGAGAGCGCGTCGCGCGTGGCGGCGAGGTCTCCCTGCGTCTCGGCCAGGGTGTTGCGCGTCTGGCTGAGCTGCTCGGAGAGCTCCGCCTCCATGGCGGCCTTGAGGGCCTCGGTCTCGTTGAGGAGGCCGGTGACGCGGCTGATCTCCGCCTGGGCGGCGCGCAGCTCGGCCTCGCGCTCGGTGCGCTCCTGCACGGTGCGGGCGAGCTCGTCGCGGGTCTGCGTGAGCTGGTCCTGCGTGTCGGTGAGGGTGCCCTGCGTCTCGGAGAGCGTCTGGGAGGTGGCCTCCAGCTCGCCGCGCGTGGTGGCCAGGGACTCCTCGGTGGCGGAGAGGCGGCCCTGCGTGTCGGCGAGGGTGGCCTGCGTCTCGGAGAGGGCCTGGGTGGTGGCGTCCAGCTCGCCGCGCGTGGTGGAGAGCGTCTCCTCCGTCGCGGAGAGGCGGCCCTGTGTGTCGGCGAGGGTGGCCTGGGTCTCGGAGAGCGTGTTCTGCGTCTCGGAGAGCGTCTGGGTGGTGGCCTCCAGCTCGCCGCGGGTGGTGGCGAGCGTCTCCTCGGTCTGCGAGAGCGTGTTCTGCGTCTCGGAGAGCGTCTGGGTGGTGGCCTCCAGCTCGCCGCGGGTGGTGGAGAGCGTCTCCTCCGTCGCGGAGAGGCGGCCCTGCGTGTCGGCGAGGGTGGCCTGGGTCTCGGAGAGCGTGTTCTGCGTCTCGGAGAGGGTGCCCTGCGTCTCGGTGAGCGCCTGGGTGGTGGCGTCCAGCTCGCCACGGGTGCTGGCGAGGGTCTCCTCGGTGGCGGACAGACGGCCCTGCGTGTCGGCGAGGGTGGCCTGCGTCTCGGAGAGCGTGTTCTGTGTCTCGGAGAGCGTCTGGGAGGTGGCTTCCAGCTCGCCGCGCGTGGTGGCGAGGGTCTCCTCGGTGGCGGAGAGACGGCCCTGCGTGTCGGCGAGGGTGGCCTCGGTCTCGGAGAGCGTGTTCTGCGTCTCGGAGAGCGTCTGGGAGGTGGCCTCCAGCTCGCCGCGCAGGTTGGAGATCTGCGTGTCGCGGTCGGCGACGGCCTCGTTGAGGGCCTGGATCTGGCCGTTGAGGTCGGCCTCCAGCGCGTCCTTGGCGGCCTCCAGCTCGTTGCGAGCCTGGGTCATGGCCTCCAGCTCGCCGGTGAGCTCGGCCTCGCGGTCGGCCAGGTGAGCCTTGACGGCCTCGACCTCGCCCTCCAGCTCGCCCACGCGCTCCATCTGTTGCTGGATGTTGGCGTTGAGCTCGGCCTCGTGGTGCTCGTTGCGAGCGATGGTCTCCTGCAGCTCGCGCTCGAGCGCGGCCACCTTCGCGTCGCGCTCCTCGAGCCGCTGGGTGAGATCGCTCTCCAGCGCGTCCTTGTCCTGCTGGAGCTGGTCGCGATCGCCCGTCATGCGGGCCAGGTCCGACTCCAGGCCGGCGATCTGCTCGTTGAGCCGCGCCTCGAGCGCGTTGCGCTCCGCGGTGAGCCGCTGGATCTCCGCGTCCGACTGGGCGCCGTGCTCCTCGGCCGCGGTGGCGCGGGCCTCCAGGGCGCGCACGGTGGTGTCGCGCTCCTGCTCGGTCTGGGCCAGCCGCTCCTGCAGCGCTTGGAGCTCCCCGCTCAGCTCGGCGTAGCGCTGGTCGCGCTCGCTGATGGTGCGGGCCAGGTCACCCTCGAGGCCCTCGATCCGCTGGAAGCGCCGGGCCAGCTCGGCCTCGTGCGCCTGCACCGTCTCGGTGAGCTTCTGCTCTTTGACCTCGAACTCGAGCGTGACGATGTTCAGGTGCTTCTCGAGCTTGTCGTACTCGTCGCGGGCCTGCTCCAGCCCCGCGGCGCGGCGCGCCAGCTCCTCATCGCGGTGGGACACCTCGCGGCGAAGGACGTTGATGTCCTTCTCCTTGGAGGCCACCACCTCGATGAGATCCTTCTCGGAGGAGAACTTCTGCAGGAGCAGGTCGTCCACGGTGGCGCCGTGCTCGCGCTCCTTCTGGATCATCCCCTGCTGGGCCTCGTTGAAGCGCCGCAGCAGGTCATCCACCTGCATCTTCAGGCCCTGCAGCTCCACGTCCTTCTCGTGGAGCCGGTCCTCGACGGAC